>SVRL01000005.1 GCA_015064845.1 Oscillospiraceae bacterium
TGCGAAGATGCATTCAAGATCACTTCAGAAAAACAATGCGACGGTTATCGGCAGATCAATTTTACTTTTCAAAGTGAAAAGGAATATTTCGTGCCATGCGCTTTACTGATTCCGGACGGTGTACCGAAACCACTTGCCATTTGCCTTCAAGGACATTCCACGGGAATGCACATTTCTTGCGGAGAAGAAAAATATCGCGGAGACGCTCAGTTGATCCAAGGCGGGCGCGATTTTGCTTTGCAGGCAATCAAAGAAGGATACTGCGCGCTGATTATGGAACAACGCTATATGGGCAGTTGCGGAAGCACGAACGACGGCTCCCCGCTTTGCGCAAGAAAAAACGCCGCGCTCCCTGCCCTGCTTCTCGGCAGAACGGCAATCGGTGAGCGCGTGTGGGACGTACAACGCGCAATCGACATAACGGAAACCTATTTTTCGGAATATGCGGATATGAAAAATATTCTTTGCATGGGGAATTCCGGCGGAGGCACCGTTGCTTTTTACGCCGCTTGCATGGATGACAGAATCAAAGTGTCTATGCCATCTTGCTCGGTTTGCGAATTTGAAGATTCTATCATTCCGTTTCATCATTGCGGATGCAATTATATTCCATCCATTCGAAGATATTTTGAAATGGGCGATCTTGCCTGTCTGACGGCGGATCGCGCGCTTATCATCGTTTGCGGTATTCATGACCCCGATTTTCCTTTGGAAGGTGTTTTGAAAAGTTATGAACGAGCAAAAAACGCATTCAAAACAAATGGCAGAGAGAAATTCTGTGTTTTGATCAAAGGAAATGAAGGACACCGCTTTTATCCAGAAGAAGCATGGCCCGTCGCCAATATGCTTATGAGGAAATAATGTTTCATGGTAAGATAAACGGGAATGAGCCCCCGAAAAATTTTGTGTAAATTCTGTTTACATCGCGTAATACTGATATTTTGAATCAATCATTTCCTTTGCTATTCGGACAAGCACTTCTCCCGCAAAAGTAATTGTAAATTCATGCGAAGTATAAATCATCCATTGTTTTGAACTGTCATAATAGTAGCTCTCAACGTACCACGGAAAATTATATCCGTCCCGATCAGCTTCATACAATAATTTCCTTAAACTGACTTCTCTCGGTTCAGGTTTGTCATCTTGATCTTGAATGACGGTTGCGATATCAATCGATAAACGGCAAAGCGTTTCCTCTATTTGATCGATGTTTCCATCATCGTATATTTTATCAAGATCGAAAGCTACGACCGGAATATCTTTCTCAATACGTTGAAGCGGATACCAATAATCAATCGAATAATATGGCGAAGCGCTGAAATCCGACGTCAGATACGATTTTATCTGAGATAGAAACGCTTGTTTTTTCATAAAGCTGCCTCCTTATGATAGCACTGCTCAACAACGGCATCATATTCTTTTTCATAGAACTCAAAATTACAGGTAGCAAACCATTCAATATTATTTTCATTCTGATAATAAGGATAAGTGTAGTTTATTCTTCTCAGATACAATTCCTCTGTCCAATGCTCGCTGATCCATTTTTGAAATTCCGAACTTTCGGGGTCAGATAATTCACAGCGGTTTCCATAAAGAATCCCGCTTCGTTTTTCTTCTTCAAAAGATTCTCCCGAATGATTTACTTTTCCGATACGTTTCCAGATGACTTTATGATTTTCTCTGACAATATCTGCCACGATCAATATACAGGAAAAATCAAAATCATCGGGACAGCTCAAAATCGGCGTGATTGCCCTATTTTGATTCAATACAAATCGCATGAATTTGGCATCGCCTTCGTAATCGTAATCATCTGTCCAACAAATTTTCAATTCACAGACAGGCGATATGGATTGCAATACTTCGGCTTTTCCGAAAAGCCATTCACAGATATATTCATGAAGCGGACGGCCATCAATGAAAAAAACTTGGTTTCTGATTTCTATTTTATTCATAAACCCAACATCCTTTCAGATTACAATTCAAAACAATCATTTGAAACGATATTCGGGAAGGCTGTTTTGCGCGCGCTGAAATAAGTCGCAAAGACAAAAATCAAACGA
The DNA here is from genome assembly GCA_015064845.1 of Oscillospiraceae bacterium. GTDB lineage: Bacteria > Bacillota > Clostridia > Oscillospirales > CAG-272 > QALR01. The sequence continues at coordinate 2,064 of SVRL01000005.1, forward strand.
ATCCCATTGTTCCTCTATACCGCACTGATCCCTCTTTGTCGTAAATACTCTTTGGGAATCGCAATCAATAAACATATCCGCTTCCCCTCCCGATTCATATTTCAATCGGTATGTACCGACTTTCAGCCATGTATCGGGAATATTGGCATGCCGTCTCAAATCTTCAATACGGATATCAAAGGGTTCTTCCATATCCGCAGGTCTTCCGAACGGTTGGGTTCTTGGAAGACCGTATATTGTTATATTGGAACCTGCAAATGCAAATTTCGCCACGAATATTTTGAACATGAATAAATCCATTCCGTTCGAATAGCCGAGAAACTGTTTATACTGAACGGGTAAGGTATTCTTATATGCTTTTGACAGATATTCATCAATCAATTCGCTTGTAAGAGGCTGATACAATATATGTTGTGCTTTGGGGATTTTTCCGGGATTGAATAATAACGTTCCGTTTTTTCGAATAACGGTATGATTGCTATGGTCTTTTTTAAGTTCATCCAGCAAAGAGAAAATTTTCATTTTGCCATTATCCATAATGTTTTCCTTCTGTTATATTTTCTTTTTTTGCATATAATCGTTTGCTTCCCTTACATAAGCTTCTGCCAATTCCGTAATTGCCGTATAATTTTCTTCCTTCAAAAGGTCTTTTCTGATGATCGAAGAGCCGATTCCGAAACCAAGCGCGCCCGCTTTCAGATATTCTTGCATATTATTGCAATCAATTCCGCCTACCGCCAGAAATCTGACGTGGGAGAGAGGCGCTTTGACTGCTTTCAGATAAGACGCCCCCATTGCATCCATCGGAAACAGCTTCACAAAATCCGCGCCTGCGCCATGTGCCGTTTGAATTTCCGTCGGAGTCAGCGCACCGGGGATCGATACCATTTCCAATTCGTTCGTCTTTCGGATAACCGCGGCATCGGTATTGGGAGAAATGATAAAAAGTCCGCCCGCGTTTTTTGTCAATTCCACTTGTTTTTCCGTGAGAACCGTTCCTGCGCCGATCAACATTTTACCATTCCAATGATTGGAAAGTAATTGAATTTGATTCGCAACCGTTTCATCCGAAATAATGCCGCTTGCATCGTAAGTGATTTCCATCAATCGGATTCCGCCGCGATACAATGCTTCCGAAAGCGGCAACAGCTGTTTTTCTTCCACGTTCCGAAGAATCACGATCAATTTTTCTTTTTCAATTGCTTGAATAGCAGTATTTTTCATCATTGAATATCCTTTCCGAGCAAATAGAATTTTCGGTCGGGATACCAAAGAATTTTCTTTCCGTTCATATAGGTCATCGTGCCGTACATGGCAAGCTGTACGTCATCGCCGAGAATCACGTCTTCAGGTTTCAATTCCATGAAAACGGAATCGTTTTCTTTATCAAAACGGATGGGTTGATATTTGTTATCGGGATCAAAATAGCCAATTGCGCTGCGCAAAATATGACGGGGATAATACGGGCGGTTCAAATCACAAACACCGTGATACAACTGCATAAATCTGCCGTCCTTCAAATCATAGATAGGACAGGGAGAAAGCGGGTGTGTAAAAAACGTATGGTCGGAGAAAGTCAACGGACGGGGTTGCGTCCATGTTTTACCCATATCGGAAGATACGGAGAAAAAGATGCAACCGAGATTGGTTCGCATAGAGCAAAAAATTCTTTGGTCGGGTAACAATACCAGCGAAGGTTCTTCAATTTTCCCGATTCTGCCACTTGGTCTGTAAACATAAAGTCCTTTATCATCGGGCAAAATTTCAATTTTCAAGTCTTTGATTTCGGGATCATCGTCAATATTTTGGAAATGATAAAAAAATACGTGGACGCCGTTACGCATAGAAGGATCAATATAACGACTTGCAAATTTCGTAAATCCTGCCAGATAGGTTCCGTCGGGAAGCTTCAAAGGCAATTCGAACACGATATTATCCTGGATGTTCTCACGGAAATCATACGGTGTTTTGCGTTGCGGAATATCACCCGTTTCACTCCACGTTTCCCCGAAATCATCGGAATACATACAGGAAAATGCGCCGGTGATCTGTAAAGCAATATCTGTAATTCCGATAATTTCCCGATAGTAAAACAGATAGATTCTGCCGGATTTGGAAACAATCGGAAATCCCCAGCTTCCCTGCGCATCTCTTTTTCCCGTTTCTTTGTCAAAATGCAGACAGCCAACGATGAATTTCGGTTCCGTCCACGTCTTTCCGCCATCCTTGCTCTTTGCCATCATGACGTGGTTATCTCCATTATTTTCGCACGTAGACTGCGTCCAGAACGCAATAAGTCCTCCATATCCTTTATGTTCAACAACGTATAAATGCACGTTATTATTATCATATTCCGTGCTTTGGGGAACGTATAAACGGTAATCGGGATTTGTGAATTGAATCTGTTTTTCAATCAATACACGGTCTTGTGATTCTGCCATCTGAAAATCCTCCTGTAACGAATTATTTGATACGTTGATTATATCATATTATCGTTTGAGGCGCAAGCAATATCTTCAAAAACATTTCGATTTTGTGTATGAAACAAGAGAAAATAACGAGAGGATATTGATAAACAAAGGAAAATATGGTATAATAACATTGGTTATTCCAATTGATCTTATATTTTATTTCAAAGGAGCGTTTTATGGTAAGAAAAATATGTTATTTCAGTTCCGTATTCTTTGTTTCACTCATACTGCAACTCATAACTAATTTTGTTGATTCATTGGTAGCCACCCTGCTGCAAATTGTAATATTTTTTCTCCTGTTCCCCTTTATTTCCTTTTTATCTGCAAGGATGTTTGCATCCCGGGATAAGAAAAAATGGGCACTTTCTCTTCTTTGCCCGTTTGTTTTGACGCTATCTTACATCGTATTATATTTAGGAAACTCGGACATATATCCGTATGCGCTGAAAATTTTCATTTGGAGCCAATGCTGGTCTTTGTTGGGATTGATCAGAATCAGAAAAAAGGATTGCAAAGAAGTATTTCCTCAAACAACAGGAATAAAGAAAAAAATGTATTTGCATTGTCTCGGGCTGCCTGCCGTATACTGTCTGCTGTTCGCGCTCGGCTATTTTGCCTGCCGGATTTTTATGGAATCACTTGAAGGCGACTGGGGTGGATTTTTTTACGTACTGTTATTTTTCGTACTTTATGTGCTTGTTTTGGCACCGGCAACGGCAATTTTCTATTGCAAAAAAATACATACGCTTGGATGGATAAAATATCTTTGTTGCATATATAATGCAATCATGACGGCAATGTATTTCCCCATGAGTATGTTATTCAGAGATATAACGGAAGCAATATTCAGCCTTCCAACACTTGCCGTAGGCCTTTCGAGTTTGATTTGCGGAATGGCTACATTGATTATTTACGATGCCAAACATCGTCAAGCAACTGCTCACACAAAATGTCTTGCCGATTGATTCTAATGATTTGGGGTGCCATAAAACGGCACCCCACTTTTAATTCATCGAAAAACAATGCAGTTCTCAAAATATCAGTTGCAAATTCAGAAAATATATGCTATAATCTCAAAGAAGAAATTTTTACGCGTATCTAACCGCATAAGTATTGAATAAGGAGTAACTGTCAAATAATGAAAATAAAATCATGGATAGAAAAAGAAAAAGAGGAAATACGAATTCTTTTAAGATCTATCCCTTCAACGGTTGTAACGCTTTTTGTTGTCAGCGTCATCTGTATGAATCTGCTTGCCAATAAAACGCTCCTGCAACTGGAATGGATCGCACTTGACGGCGGAATTCTGATTTCCTGGCTTTCTTTTATGTGTATGGATATCATCACGAAGCATTTCGGACCGAAAGCTTCCAATACCGTTTCAGTTTTGGCATCGATGATCAATTTACTGACTTGTATGATCTTTTTTGTCGCAAGCATCATCCCCTCCAACGCAAACGATTACAGTGCGTTTGACGGAATTTTCGGAGGAACTTGGTTCATTTTGCTCGGCAGCACCATTGCCTTTCTGTCTTCTGCCCTCATCAATAACTTTTTGAATTGGACAATCGGTAAAGCTTTTCATAAAAATCCGAACGGCAAATTTGCTTACTGTATGCAAACATATATATCTACCTTCATCGGTCAATTTTTGGATAATTTCATATTTTCTTTAATCGTATTCGTCGGATTTGCGCCGATTTTTTGGGACGGATTTCATTGGAGCGTTTTGCAATGCTTTATGTGCGCATTGACGGGTGCTGTCGCGGAACTCCTGATGGAGATTTTCTTTTCTCCGCTCGGTTACCGCATCGTTTCCAAATGGAAAAGTGAAAATGTCGGCAAAGAATATCTGGAATATCACAATCGTAGAAAGGAACAAAAATGAAAATTCTGATTACAGGAACAACTCAGGGAATCGGACGTGCAATCGCCGAAAAATTTTTGAAAAACAACCATGAAGTCATTGGCATTGACCGTCAACCATCCAGTATTGCAGCTGAAAATTATACGCATTATATCTGTGATGTTCGGGATCGTTCCCTTTTACCCGAAATTGCAGGCGTTAATATCTTAATCAACAATGCGGGAACACAAAACGAAGATGATATCGACATTAACTTGAAAGGGTTGATCGGTATTACGGAAAAATACGGCATTCAGCCTCAGATTCGTTCCGTTTTGAATATCGGTTCCGCAAGCGCGCACACCGGCGCGGAATTTCCCGAATACTGCGCAAGCAAGGGCGGTGTCCTTGCCTATACAAAAAACGTCGCCATGCGCATTGCCAAATTCGGCGCAACTTGCAACAGTCTTGATCCCGGCGGCGTTCTGACACCTTTGAACGAATGCGTGATGAATGATCCCGTTTTATGGGAACAGATCATGAACGAAACTCCATTAAAAAAATGGGCAACCCCCGAAGATATTGCCGAATGGGCATATTTCTTAACCGTGGTCAATACTTTTTGCACCGGTCAGTGTATCCTCGTTGACGGAGGAGAATCCATCAATTACCATTTTATTTGGAAAGATTGAAACATTTGAATACCGAAAATTCAAAAAGCGAGGAAAAACCTCGCTTTTTTCTTGAACTATAGGAAATTGCTCCAAATCAACCTTGCCGTTGAGTAAATGCCAAGTCGGAACAAATTGAGATACGTGGCAACTATCAGCGGCGATTCGTAGATTTTTTGGATTTAACGATAAATATATAAAGCTCAAACGGAAACAGAACGCGTACGGAGCTTATCAAGCTTGGCATTGCGAAAGTAAAGCGCAACGTCTATTGTGATTTCAACAAAATTAACAACATAAAAGAAAAAGCTCAAAAAGAAGATAAATCCGCTGCTTCCAAGCGCGGCAACCTGTATAATCTTACGCGCAATTCCGATTCCATATCCCAATAAAAGAAAAACTTCGAAAAACAGACTCTTGCCCTGTGCCGTTTTTGAAATCAGTGATTTCCGTATGGAAATCGGCCAAGAAAGACCGAAGCAAAAAATTGTCAGCGCCTCGAAAAAATCCGTAATCATATGCAACTCCATAAAAAACCTCCATTGATATACTTGATTTTTATTTACATTCATATTATAATACAAATACAGTTATATGTAAAATATATATTTTGCATTCCGTTTATATTAATTTGGTATGGTGAATTTTATGAATATCAGTTATGATTATTATGCGATTTTTTACTACGTTGCCAAATACGGCAGCTTTACCAAGGCGGCAAACGCTTTACTTTTGAATCAACCCAATCTTACGCGTACGGTAAAAAGCCTTGAAGAAAAACTCGGAAGATCTCTCTTCGTAAGATCTAATAAAGGTGTGAAACTGACCCCTGCCGGAGAGATACTTTTCGAACATGTTTCTGCCGCTTTTGATCATTTTAATGCGGCAGAAGAGGAGCTCTCGTTAAATAAAAGCCTTGAAAGAGGTGTGGTTTCCATAGGGGTAAGCGAAATCGCGCTCAATCTTTATCTTTTACCGATATTGAATCTATATAAAACTACTTATCCCGGCGTTAAAATCAAAATTTCACATCTTTCCGCGCCCGGAGCAATCGCAAAACTCGGTAGCGGACTGATCGACCTTGCAATGTTTACAGCGCCGATGGAGCCAACACCGGAAATTGTCAGCAAGGAAATTACAAATTTCAAAGAAACCGTCATTTGCGGAGAAGCTTATCGAGATATTATCACGGAAAAGAAACTGACTTTTGCGGAAATTGTGCAATATCCCATTGTTTCATTTGGCAAAAAAACTTCAACGTATGATTTTTATTTTCATCTTTTCGGAAAATACGGACTTGATTTTACCCCCGATGTTGAAGCCGCAACGGCAGACCAAATCATTCCTCTCGTTCGGCATAATCTGGGCATAGGTTTTGTACCCGAACGTTTTTTGAGTGAAAAGAATATGGAAGGAATTTACCGCGTACCTTTGGCAGAGGATATTCCCATACGGCAAATACTTCTCGCAAAAAAACGTTCCCATGCGCTCTCCATGCCCGCAAAAAGATTGGAACAGATGATACTTGACACCAAATGAATATCCGACTTGGAGATTTTTATTTTTTATACAAACGGGCAATGAACGATATCCTCTTGTTTTTCAAACACGGATATGGTATAATCAATACACACGCGAAAATCTTTCATATTTTTCAAAAAGAAACGGACGGTAACCGAAATGAAATCTGATTTTGAAAAAACGATATCCTTGGATGGCAATTGGGAACTTTTCTATACCGAAAACAGGAATCTGGTGCAGGGAGAAGAATATAAAACACTTTTTGCACTCCATCACAGTACGCTTTTTCACGTATCCGCACAAGTACCCGGAAATTTTGAACTCGATCTTATGCGCGCAGGTATTATTGATGATATTTTCTACGGAGAAAACCCTTTGCTTGCGCAAAAACACGAAAACTTTCATCTTTGGTATGCAAGAACCTTTGAATTTACGGAATCATCTTCTCAAAATTTAATTTTCGATGGAGTTGATACTTTTGCCGACGTTTATCTCAACGGCGTTTTGATCGGTCAAACAGATAATATGCTGATTGCGCACACAATGGCAGCCAAAACATTAAAATGCGGTATAAATGAAATCGTCGTACATATCAAACCCGTTTTTCTGGAATCCCGCAAGCACCCGATCGGCGCGGGATGCATCGTTCATCAAAGCTATAATGCAGAAAGTCTTGCAGTGCGCAAAGCGGCGCACATGTTCGGATGGGATATTATGCCGAGAATTCTTTCCGGAGGAATCTGGAAATCGGTTCGTCTGGAAGAAATCCGCAAAGAACGCCTGGAAGAACTTTATTTGAGAACGGTTGCTCTCCGTCCCAACAAAGCGATTTTGCGTTTGTACTATCAAGCCGATATAAAGGGCGATTTTTCCTATGAGTATCAACTGAAAATCGAAGGCGTTTGCAAAGACAGCAGTTTTGAAAAAGTAATTGCTCTTTGGAATCCTTCCGGAACAACGCATATCGATTTGATGTCGCCGTATCTCTGGTGGACGAAAGATATGGGCGAACAAAATCTTTATGAAATTACGGCAACACTTTCCCATTTTGAAAAAATCATTGACCGCGTTACTTTCCGTATGGGCGTTTGTAAATTCGATCTGAAGAGAAGCAGTCTTGCCGATGAAAACGCAGAATTCTGTTTCTATATCAATAAAGAGCCGTTGTTTGTGCGCGGAACGAACTGGGTTCCTTTGGATGCACTCCACTCCCGTGACCGTGAGCGTCTGCCGCGCGCATTGGAAATTCTGAACGATTCGAATTGCAATATGGTTCGTTTCTGGGGCGGCAATGTATACGAAGACGAAGCCATGTTTGACTACTGCGACGAAAACGGTATTGCCGTATGGCAGGATTTCGCTATGGGATGTGCATCCTATCCGCTGAACGGTCATCTCTGCCAAAGCCTTGAAAAAGAAGTCACCGCCGTTGTTAAAAAATACAGACAGCATCCTTGCATTGCGGTCTGGGCAGGCGATAACGAATGTGATGAAGCCGTAGCTTTGTGGCGAAAAGACGGCTTGGATCCCAACAGAAACGTATTGACAAGAAAAGTCATTCCCTCCGTTCTGACACAGCACGATCCCGAACGCGCCTATCTGCCGAGTTCGCCCTATATTGATGAACGTGCTTATGCAAGCGGCAATCCCGGAAACACTCCCGAAAAACACCTTTGGGGACCAAGAGATTATTTCAAAAGTGATTTTTATACCACTTCCCCTGCTGCATTCGCAAGCGAAACGGGTTATCACGGCTGTCCTGCACCTTCCTCTCTTGAAAAATTTATTTCTCCCGAACGCATGTGGCCTTGGCAGGATAATCCCGAATGGCAAATTCATGCTACCTGCATGGAGCTCGGACCGCAGGCGAAATATGCTTTCCGTATTCCTTTGATGGCAAATCAAATCAAAGTTCTCTTTGATGAAGAACCCGAAACGTTGGAACGTTTTGCAAAAATGAGCCAGGCTTCGCAAGCGGAAGCCATGAAATTTTTCGTTGAACGATTCCGAAGCGGTAAATGGAAACATACCGGCATTATCTGGTGGAACCTGATTGACGGATGGCCGCAATTTTCCGATGCCGTTACAGATTATTATTATGCAAAAAAATTGGCGTATTACGTCATACGCCGTTCGCAGCAGCCGATTTGTCTGATGTTCCGCGAACCTTGCGGAGAAAATCTTGAACTTGTCGGTGCCAATGAATATTTGCGGAATGTTTCCGTTTCCTATCGCGTTACGGATATGACTGTAGACAGAACTGCGTGTGAAGGTGTTGTATTACTGCAAAAAAATCAAACAACACCGATTACAATAACAAATTATTTTCCAGACGGGATACATTTTTATTTGATAGAATGGTCATATGAAGGAAAACAGGGAAAAAATTACTACGTCAGCGGAAGAGCGCCCTTTTCATTTGACGAATATGAGCAATATATGAAAAAAAGCGGAATGTGGGAGGCTGACGGTTTGAACTGACGAAAGGAGGTTATCATGTTAGTTACGGGAGATACCCACGGCGAACAAAACAGATTTAACGAAATATTATCTCAGGCAAAACGAAACGATATCATTCTGATTTGCGGTGATTGCGGACTTTTATTCCACGACTTGATTACGGAACATATTTTTTTGAACAAATTGGAAAAAGAGCCTTATAGCATTTGTTTCTGTGACGGCAATCACGAAAATTTTTCTGCCATCTACCGCTACCCCTGCGAAGAATGGAACGGTGGAAAGGTTCACCGCATTCGGAATAATATATTTCATCTGATGCGCGGTCAGGTTTTCACGATTGAAGGAAAGAAAATCTTCACAATGGGCGGCGCATACAGCGTAGACAAATATATGCGTACGGAAAACGTTTCCTGGTGGAAAGAAGAATTGCCCACCAATGAGGAATATGCGGAAGCCGTCAAGAATCTGAAAGCAAACGATTTTTCCGTGGATTACATCATTTCTCACACGGCGCCAAGAGAAATCATTCGCAGAATGGGTGCCAATCCCGATTTTGCCAAGGATTCCGAATTGACGGGATTTTTGGAATGGGTCATGTATGAAACGAAATACCGAAAGTGGTTTTTCGGACATTGGCACAAAGATGAGCAGATTGATGAAAAACATCGCGCCGTTTGGTTCGATCTGATTCGTCCGGAATAGTTCAAACAAAATAAAAACACAAACGAAAGCAAAGACTTGCCGGCTTGGGATGTCAAACGACATCCCAAGTAGGCAAGTCTTTTATGTAGCATTGCTGATTACAAAATATCAATCTGTTAAAACAATATTGCGGAATAGTTTTCTAACCGTTGCATATACTTGATGTATCAAGCAGAAAACAGGAGAAAAACATGAAAAAAACAATTTCTTTGTGGCAATTCGCAGGCTTTGCCTTTACATCGTTTGCGGGAACGCTTTTGCATTTTCTTTACGAGTGGACCAACCAAAGTATATGGGCGGCACCTTTTTCCGCCATTAACGAATCTACTTGGGAACATATGAAGCTCCTTTTCTTTCCCATGCTGATTTTTGCTTTAGTCGAAGATCGATTTTTGAAAAAAGATTTCCCTGATTTCTGGTGTGTAAAATTGTGCGGCATTTCCGTCGGACTTTTGTTGATTCCCGTCCTTTTTTACACCTATAACGGAGCCATCGGACCTTCTCCCGACTTTGTCAACATAGCTATTTTTTTCATCTCGGCGGCTTTTTCCTATTGGCTTGAAACGAAACTTTTGCAAAAAGAAGCCTCTTCTTGCAACTCTTCCGTCAAGCCAATTACGGCATTGCTTGCAATCGCCGTTCTTTTCGTGTTGTTTACGTTTGCAACACCGCAACTTCCGCTTTTCCGCGATCCCGAAACCATGCTTTACGGCATACGATAAATTTCAGCTCATATATTTTCGGATAAGACCGATCCGTCAGAAACAGCAAGCACTTCATTTTTGTTTTTGCGCCAGCTTGGAATTCAGCAGATCGGTTTTTTTCTTTGTCATAAAATAGATGCCCATCCAAATGATGCCGTATCCAACGAAAAAACAAACCGTGAAGATCAAAACACTTTCCTGTTTGAGCCAACCGTTCATCAAATAAATAATAATGTAATCCAAATAAAGGACAAAGCCGTGAATAAAAATCGCACATAACAGAGGGAGTTTTTCAATTTGGTAAACCGCTTGAATCCCTCCCGCGACAAAAGCAAGTAAAAATGAAGTGATAATTCCCACGATAACCTCTTCCGCCCTTAACGTTTCAATCACGCCGAAGCGCCAAAGAAACAGGTAAATGACCGCCAAAACAAGAGGTCCGTAACCTCCTGCAAGAAATCCCCGATGAATAAAATGCAAAATAAATTTTTTCATTTGATTTGAAACCTCCGTTTGATTTCCGAAAAACATCTCCTGGAAACGTAATCCTGATACCCACACTTAAAAATCACGTCCACACCGCCATTCCAAACGGTTTTGAAACGCAAAATACGGTTTTCGTTTGCCAAAGCGGATTTATTGATCCGAATAAAATATGACGGAAGCACTTCTTCCAGTTCAAATAAACGCTTCGGAACCCGATACCGTTCGTTATTTTTATCAATCGCAATGACCTTTCGGTCGATGACCGCAATACACTCAATTTCGGAAAAAGAAAGCTGTGTCATTTCATCCTCGCGCCAAACGGAAATTTTATCTTCCCCCTTGTATGCGAGAATTAAATTTTCAATTTGTTCGGTCAATGCACTTGGCGTATGCGCAACTACCGTTACGGATTCTTCCGCCATTGGATCCAATTTCAATATATATTTCATCTTGAAAACACCTTTACTGTTTTTTCATCTGCCGCAAAAAGAGCAAAACCGCACCAAGAGAAACAGCAAGCATATAAAGAAGCACGGGAAGCAAATGAGAAGCAATGTCCTTAAAATCTTCCGTCAAAGCACTCTGAACCAATTCAACGGCATGAACAAACGGCAATGCGTGCGCAATCGCTTCAAATACGCCTCCAACAAGCGAAAGGTCAAACCATACACCGGAGAGCCATGCGGAAAGATTGGTCAGCAGAGCGCCGCAAATCCCGCCTACCTGCTTACTGTTCATTACGCTTCCGAACAATAAGCCGAGCGAGATATAAAAAACAGCCATCGGTATATTGAAAAGCACCGCATAAAAAATATGAATCGAAAACGGAAGCTTCAAAAACAACGCAACCAGATAACAACAAACGCTTTGTATAAGCGCAAACGGAAGCATTGGCAGGATATATCCCAAAATAAACTCATATGCACGCAAAGGCGTTGTATATAATCTCTGCAAAAATGCGCTTTCTCTGTCTTTGGCAACCAACGAAGAAGAAAACAACGCAAAAAAAGAAAGTCCGAAAACCGTAATCCCCGGGGCCAGAGTTTCAATTGCAAATAGCTCAACGGGAACATTGGCTTGTATTGCGCTGAGCAAAAGAAGCAAAACGATCGGAAATCCGAGGCCGAAAAACAAATTGATCGGATCCCGCAAAATTTCCTTTGCGCATCGTTTGGAAAATGTCCATATTCTCATTTGTCTGCCTCCTTTACGATAGAAATAAATGCGTTTTCAAATTTTTCCGCGGACGTTCGTTCCATCAGTTCCCGAACCGTTCCCACGGCAAGAAGCTTTCCGTTTTTCATGATGCCGACAGAATCGGAAAGTGCCTCTGCTTCTTCCATATAATGCGTGGTTAAAATAACGGTTATCTCCCCTTTCATTGCCCGAATGGTATCCCAAAGCTCGCTTCTGGCAATGACGTCCAAGCCCAGGGTCGGTTCATCAAGAAACAAAATTTCAGGTTCTCCGATCAACGCCATGGCAATACTCAAGCGGCGCTGATAACCGCCCGAAAGCTTTCCCGCTTTTTTCTTCAAAACAGCCTGTAATGAAAATTGCTCCGAAAGCTTTTTCGTCTGCTCTTCTGTTTTTTCCTTGGAAAAGCCGTAAATTCCGCACATCAATTCAAGATTTTCTTTTACGGACAAATTCGGCGCGACTGCGGTTTCCTGCGGAGATACACCGATCTTTCGTTTGACCGCCTCGCTTTGATGCAATATACTGCTGCCGCCAACCGTGGCATCGCCCTGTGTCGGCTTTGTCAAGCAGGAAAGCATTTTGATTGTCGTCGTCTTCCCCGCGCCGTTCAAGCCGAGCAATGAAAAAAGCTCGCCCTTTTTAATCGTCAGATTCAATTGATCCACCGCTGTCAGATCGTGATATTTTTTTGTTAAATTGTTTGCTTGAATGGCATCCATTCCGTTCTCCTCCGTTTTACGATGTTTTTAACGGTTTTATTATAACATATCCTTCAATAAAAATGTGTATTTATGCTCCAACGGTCTTTTTTTATGTCCCAACGGCAAAAAGCGAGCAATGCCCGCTTTTTAAGCTCTTTTCATTTTTCTCAAATAGGATATACCGCACGCAATAACGTCAAGAACCATCAATCCATACAACAGAATGTGCAGATAATCGTAATTGTTGAGCGCGATATTATACGCGCGCTGGGTAATGACGGTAACGGGCATTTTATCTTCAGCAGACTCCGTAAACAAAATAGATTTATTCAAAGACTTATGAAAATAATATTCACAGATGACTTCTCCCTTGGAATTGACGATCTTTCCCTGTTCTTTCATAAAAGAGGCATCGGAATAATCTTCTCCCGGAACAACCACCACGGCATCGCCCTCTTTATCGTAGTATGTATAGCCTTCTTTATACCAAGTATCATATTGATTTTCCATAAAGGCCTTGAAATCCTCGCAGGTATAAAAAACTTCTTTTCGTGCAAGTCCTCTGATACCGATTACTTCCAAAACAAAAACGCCGATTCCGATCACAAGAGCAATACACAAAGAAACTGCGATTGTTTTCAGCAAAAGTTTTTTGTTATAACCAAACGCTTCCTTTTCAGACGAAGTTAACGAATATAATCCTCTGCTGCAAAGACAGTCCCGAATCTTTAAAATATAGAAAATATATGCCAAGACTCCGATTGCAAGAACAAATATACCGCCCCACAAAAGCCATGATCCAAATTCCAATCCGTAATAGGGACTATCCAGCAAAACAACGAGAGGCAAACAAAACGAAACACTCAAAAGATTGAAAAAAGAAATCCTGATTGCCGTTTTCACCACGTCGTTATTGGATAAAAGAAGCTGTTGCGCACGGGTATCGTCCTCTTCATCCACCGAAAATCTTGCGTTTACGGTAAAACAAATCTGGCATATTTCACTTGTTGCGGCAAACGCCAAAGCCAGACAAAACGCAATCAAGCCTTTTGAAAAGGAGAGATTGGCAATCATTGCGGCAATCAGACCGAGAATCGTAATCCCAACGGAAATCATCGTAAAGTTTTGATATTTTTTCCGTGTTCGGTCTAACATGAAACGAAACTGTTTTTCGCTCTTTTCTTTTTGTCTTTGATCTCCGTTTTCTCTTTCCAAACGTTCGGGATTGTTTCGCTCTCCCCGAAGCAACTCATCTGCCGTAATACCAAAAATTTCCGCGATTGCGGGAATCAGCGAAAGATCAGGCGTGCATTCATCGCATTCCCATCGGCTGACCGTTTTGTCCGAAACGAAAAGTTTTTCGCCAAATTCCCTTTGCGTCATGCCGTTTGCTTTTCGCAATGCCGATATAAATTTTCCGATTGTTTTCTTTTCCATAAAATGTATCCTCCTTGTATTTCATCTTGATCGGATGACATCATTCTATCATTTTGTCAGAAAAAACACCACCCCAAAATCCGGGAATCTCTCCCGAAATGCGAGAATTCAACTTTTATGATTCTTTTCGGTACATTTTTTCCAATTACCTCTGCGGATGGAACTGCTCTTTATAAACAAAAGCGGAATTTTTTGTTTTCGAATCAATCCCAAAAGCGCCCAAACTTCGCACCAGAGAAAAAGAAGTAGCGCCATGCCATACGCTTCTGTTTCCAAAAAATAAAACATCAGATAAGAAAAACTCAAGGAAAAAGAGTGGATCAATGTATACGGAATACTCCTTTTTCCCTCTTTCAAAAATTTTTTTGAATAAAAAAAGGAAGTAAACGGAAGGTAAACGATTATCCATAAAACGAAGATAGTTACATGATATTCTAAATTAATAAAAATCAATTGAAAGCCAATCGATACCAAAAAAGAAACCAACGGATATATATATTTCACAAAAAACCTCCTTTTTCAAATCCGCAACACCTATAATGCCAAAAAATCTCTACGTTTGATATTATATCATTTTTTCAAAATTCTTTCAAGTATTCTTCTTGTTTTTCATTCTGTTCTGTGCTATAATTGTATTGAAAATTATATTGGAAAAGGAGTCTATCATTGATGGAACGAATCATTTTGAATCTTGATTACGAATGGCGTTTTCACAGAGGAGATATTGCGCTGCAAAAAACAAACAGCCATGCCGATTCTTACAGCAGCTGTAAATCAGGCTCTGTTGTCGGTCCTGCAGGAAAGCTCTGGAACGATTTTAATTGGCGCATTGTAAATCTTCCTCATGACTATTATGCGGAAAGTGATTTTTCGAAAGAAAATCTTCTTTCTCACGGTTACCGTTCGCGTTGCAACGCTTGGTACAGAAAATCCTTCGTTTTAGATGAATCTCTCGCGGACAGAGAGCTTTTCATCTGTTTTGAAGGCACTGCTGTCAATGCTGAATTTTATTTCAACGGTTCACTGATGGAACGCTCTTTCAGCGCCTATACGGAAACGTTTTTCAACATCACGGACCGCGCATATTTTGACGGCAGACCGAATATTCTCTCCGTTTACATCAAAGGACTGGAAACGGAAGGTTGGTGGTATGAAGGTGCAGGCATTTACCGTCACGTCAAACTTTTTGCAAAAAATAAGATTCACATCGCACACAACGGCGTTTTCGGAAAGCCGATTTTGAAAAAAGGGACGAAAAACAGTTGGTGCGTGGAAGTGGAAACCACATTGGAGAACAGCAACTACGCCAAAGAAACCGCTTCCGTACGCGCAACGATTTTTGACGGAGAAACGATCGTTGCTTCTCACACGGAAGAAAACGTTTCTATTGATGCGGATATTCAAAAAGCCGTTTTACAAAAATTGAGCGTTTCTCGTCCTGAACGCTGGGACGTTGACAATCCCAAGCTTTATACGCTTACCGTTGATATACTTCAAAACGGCGAACCTGTCGATTCAGAAACCACACGCATAGGCTTCCGCACATTCTCCGTTGACGCCGAAAAAGGATTCTTTTTGAACGGCAGACCTTTGAAAATCATGGGAACTTGCAACCATCAGGACCATGCAGGTGTCGGAGTAGGTGTTCCCGATTCCGTTCAGTATTACCGCATAAAGCGTTTGAAAGAAATGGGAACAAACGCTTACCGCTGCGCACACAATCTTCCCGCAAAAGAAATTTTGGATGCATGCGACGAATTGGGTTTGATCGTCATGGACGAAAACCGCCGTTTCGAATCACGTGAGGAAGTTCTGGAATATCTGGATATTATGGTTAAGCGCGACCGCAACCATCCTTCCGTACTTTTCTGGTCTCTTTTCAATGAAGAACCACTGCAAAACACCGAAGAAGGCGCAAAAATCTTCCGCCGTATGAAAAGCCGTGTGCTGAAATTGGACGATTCCCGTTTGCTTATCGGTGCGATGAACGGCTCTTCCATGGAAGGCGCAGGATTGGATATGGATATCGTGGGAATCAATTATAGTTTGCGCGCAGTCGATCAATTGCATGCTCTGCATCCCACCCATCCTATTATCGGCTCCGAAAATAACAGTGCCGTTACCACAAGAGGTTGTTATCAAACAGATAAAGAAAACGCACAGATTCTTTCTAACTACGACGAAGAAGCCGTGCCGTGGGGTCAAACCGTTCGTGAAACATGGGATTTTGTCAGAAAACGCAATTATTTTGCAGGCATCTTTATCTGGACGGGATTTGATTACCGCGGAGAACCAACACCCTTTACATGGCCGTCCGTATCTTCTCAATTCGGCATTATGGATACCTGCGGATTTGCAAAAGATTCCTTCTATTTCAATCAAGCTTGCTTTACCAAAAAGCCGATGGTTCATATTTTACCGCACTGGACACACAAAAAGGGCGAAACCGTTCGTGTGATGGCTGTCAGCAACTGCGATGAGGTTGAACTTTTCCTGAACGGAAAATCCCTCGGCAGAAAACCCTCCGATATTTGTGAAACTGCGGAATGGCAAGTAGAATATATTCCCGGACGCATCTCCGCAAAAGCTTACAGAAACGGCAAATGCGTTGCAAAAGATGAACAGCGAACTGCAGGTAAGCCATATGCAATCCGCATCCTTCCCGACTCCGATACACTCAAAAATGACGGCGCCGATACCGCTGTCGTAAACTTCTGCGTAGTTGACAAAAAAGGCATCGTCGTTCCTTATGCAGACGATCTGATTCAATTTGAAATTGAAGGCGAAGGCTATATCCGAGGTGTCGGAAACGGCGATCCCAACAGCCATGAAGCCGATCACGTGCCTTACAGAAAAGTATACTGTGGATGGTGTCAAGCTTTGGTTACTGCCAATATTGGCGCAAAATCAATCAAGCTCCGCGCAACAAGCGAAAATATACAGAGCGCGGAACTAACGTTCCAAATTCAGGAAGTATCTGCGCCTATTGTTCCCCAACCAATTACCAATTACATTTTAGAAGGCTTTACCATGTCTGAAGTTACAGCGGAAAAGCCCAATGCGCTCGCTGAAATCGCTGATAACGATATGAACTCCTTTACGCCGATTCAATTCGTAAAAGATGTTTTTCAGCAGGATTTCATCAAAGGCTGGCGTATTTACCGTACCCTGCCAAAAATTGTTAAAGACGGCGTTTATCGTTTGGATTTCCTTCGCGTCCGTTTTGTTTACGGGGAAATCTACGTGAACGGTAAATTAATCGACAAAATTGAAACCCCCGTGTACGGAGGTTACATCAGCAAACCTTTCGCCGTGAAAGCCGGAGAAACGCCGGATATCCGTATTCTTCTTCGCGTTGGACACGAAAAGTGCATTCCTTGCGGTATTTCGGGACGCGTTGAAATGAAAGAAACCAAATAACGGTATTAAAAACAGTATATTCCAAATCAAAAACGGTTATTCTATGCAAATCTGCGTAAAATAACCGTTTTTATTGATTGCCGAAAACAAAACTCAGAGTACCTTTGCCGCTTCCTGTTCTGCTTTCAATCCTTTTCTGTAAAGGTTCATAAAATGCTTGCATTTTTTGCGTTCTTCTTCGCTTGCCATGACAACCGTTTTTTCCACGTCGGCAAACATTTCATTCAAAAATTCGGCAAGTGTCTTTTTCGTTCCGACAGCCGTATAAAGCGCAAGCAATGCCATGCCCCAGGCGCCGCCTTCCGCCGCATTTTGCATAACGGTAACGGGAGCTTCCAAAACGGCGGAAGTTGCATTTTGTCCGACGAAATCGGTTTTATAAAAACCGCCGTGCGCCAGAACACTGTCGATTTCCACATTTTCGTCTTTCAGAATGTCCACACCCAAAGCAAGCGTTGCCACTGCTGAATAAATTTGAGATTGCATAAAGTTTGCAAGATTCATCTCGCCGCTTGAAGCACGCATAACGAGGGGCGCGCCCTTTTCCGTTTCAGCCAAAGTTTCGCCCGCAAGGAAATTATAGCTGACCATTTCTCCGACGTTCGCATCACTTTGCAAAGAATGCTTGAACAAACGGTTGAAAAGTTCGCCCTTAGAAACATTCAAGCCAAACAAAGATACGACCTCTCCGAACAAAGATACCCATTCATTGATTTCCGTCGTGCAGTTATTTGCATGGATCAGCGCGGCAGGATAGCCGTCAGGCGTTGCAATAACATCAATTTCTTTGTAGTAATTTTGCAAGGGTTTATCCAGAATAACCGTCAGATTTGCGCTTGTACCCGAAGAAACATTTGCCGTTTTCGGCAAAACGGAATTGGTTGCAATCATTCCCGTGCCCATATCGCCTTCGGGAGGACAAAGAACAATGCCTGCTTGTAAGTTACCTTCCGTATCCAACCATTTCGCGCCTTCTTCCGTCAAAAGACCTGCATTCTCTCCCGCAACCATCACTTCGGGAAGCAAAGTTTCAAACTGTACGTCCAATCCTTTGGTCTTCAGAAGCGCATTAAAATCCGCCAACATTTTAGAATCATATGTATGACCGCTTACGGGAAACATACCAGAAGCATCGTTAATACCGAGAACTTTTCTTCCCGTCAATTTATAGTGAACGTATCCGGAAAGTGTTGTCAAAAACGCAATATCCTTTACGTGAGAAAGTCCGTCCAATACAGATTCATAATATTGAGAAACCGACCAACGCATGGGAACGTTAAAACGGAAAAGTTCCGTCAAATGCCCTGCGGCTCTTGCGGTATTGGTGTTTCTCCATGTTCTGAAAGGCGCAAGCAAACGGTCGTTTTTGTCAAACGCCAGATAACCGTGCATCATACCGGAAATGCCAATGGCATCCACAGTTGTCAAAACTTCTCCGTAATTCCGAATCAAATCGCGGTAACTTTCCTGCAAACCTTTTTCCGCTTCTTCCAAAGAATAGGACCACAATCCGTCCACCAATTGATTTTCCCATTCATAAGCACCCTGCGCAAGAACAGTCGCCTTTTCGTCCATCAAAACCGCTTTAATACGCGTGGAACCAAGTTCAATACCAAGTATTTTTTTCATAAATCCTCTTTTCCTCACAGAAAAATAATATTTTCTATATTATAACATATTGTTTTCGCTTTTTCAATGTTATTTCTGTGAAAAAAATAAAGGAAAAACCGATACAAGCAAAAATGCCGATCAATTTTTCCTTTATCTATAACTTCAATGTCAGTTCTAAACTATAAATTTACTTCAAAACCTTGAAGTAGTCAAGAATGGAGAGAACGATGCCGGCAAAGAAATAAAGACCAACAAGAGAACCAACCAAACCAACGATAATATTTACAACGGGAATCAATGAAAGAACACCGATAACTACACCTACAACAATGTTGATTACAAGCTGAATCAAAATATTGATGATCAAAGCAGCTACGTCTTTCTTTTCCTTAAAAGAATAGGGGAAAATTTTCTTAAGTGTTTCCATTTCTGTTCTCCTTAAAAATTAAATATAATATTTGGAAGAAAGAAAAGCAATTGTTATTTTGCACTGTTTTTCTTCCGGTTTCTTGTACATTATATTATAATCAAAAAGAAAATGCAAGTCTTTTTTAAAAAAATTTAAACTTTTTTAGGCGAAGTTTGCCAAATCGGTTCCAATGCATGAATTTCGAGAAAATCCAAAGAATATTCCGTATTGCAAGTCAAAGAAAGGTTCAAGAGATTTCTATCCATAACCGTATCTTCCGAGAGCGAGGAAAAATAAATTTTGCCTGCATCCGCAAAAAATTCTGCACCGCAACGGTCAACCACCAACATAAGCTCAAAATATTTGTCAGCAACAGAAATAGGAGCCTTATTTTTACCGAAAGTAATCAGATTTTCGGTAAAATCAATACAAATCCGTCTGCCGAACAGAATCATATCCAAAACGGCAGTTTCATCAAATTTTCCTTTCAAGAGAATCAAATGCGCTCCATCTGCAAGCGGAATTTCAACGGTGTTTTCTTTTTCCAATCGAATATTTTCATAATGGTTCGTATTTTTATAAAGCACACCAAGTTCTTCTATCGGCAATGCCTGCAAATAATATGTATCTTTATATTTTTTCAAGGAAAGCTCTGTCGGAATTCCCATTTGTCCGCAAAAACAGGAGCGCGGGATATCCGTATAATCCCAATCCATGCGAATCATTCTGCCGTTTTTTCGCTCGAAAAGAATCTGTCCTTTATGAAAACCATCTCCGTAACGCAATGTCTGTACGGGTTGTTCTGCTAAAAATTGACCGTTTTCGACATTTCCCACGAAATAACCGCCTTTTTCATCCATGGAAATCCATTTCTTGTTTCCTTCAATATCCGTAAGAGCAAAAATTTGCGGATACTTCGAACCCATCGTTTCATCTTCATCAACCAAAACGCCGTTTTCATCGGGAAAAACAGCAATTTTTTCTTCCTGCCAATGAAGCAGATCTTTGCTCGTTGCGTGTCCCAAATGCAGATTTTCTTTTTCCCTGCCGGCAGGATTTTGTTGATAAAAAAGATGATAAACACCGTCTGCCTCAAGCAAACTTTTCGGACTTCCCAAAAATCCGTTTTTTGCCGTAAAGTGGACCTGCGGACGCATTGCTTCCCGATATACGTTATCTATATCCAATTCATCCGTTTCTCGGAATGAAATTTCCATTTTGGGCATAACGGAAATTTCAATATCTTTTCCTTTGAATCGGGCAACGTCAATATACGCATAAAAATCAGGGCTTGCGTTGTCAAGCTTGATATTCAACTGATAAACCGTCTCTCCTTCATACCGAAAAACCAATTTCTTATTGGTCGAATGTGTATATACAGGAAAAACCAAATAATCGCTCATAACCGTGATCGTCATATTCAAATTCTCCTTTTTCATCGTTTTGATTTTAATTTCAGAACGCCTGAAATACTATGCAAAATATGCATATTTTATTTTATTATACCACAAAACAACAAATTTGTAAAGAAAATTTTTGGTTTTTATATATTTTCATGTGTGAATTCGGATAAGGAAATCAGAACAAGATTGACTTTTATATAAAAACAGATTATAATAAAAAGTAAGCGATTTGATTTTATCTTGAAAGGATATGAACTTAATGAAAGACACCGAAAGACGGGCGGCAGCAAAAGCTTTTGCCGAGTATTGGAAGGATAAAGGGTATGAAAAAGGCGAAAGCCAAGCATTTTGGCTCTCTCTTCTCCGTGATATATTTGAAGTGGAACACCCTGAACAGTATATAAAATTTGAAGATCAGGTTATGCTGGACCACACCAGCTTTATTGACGGTTCTATTGAAACAACTCACGTTTTGATTGAACAAAAGGGACTTGGCAAGGATTTACGAAAGGCAATTAAGCAATCTGACGGTACGCTTCTCAACCCTTTTCAGCAGGCAAAGCGATATGCGGCAGAATTACCGTATTCCAAGCGTCCCAGATGGATTGTAACTTGTAATTTCAGTGAATTTCTCGTTTACGATATGGAAAAGCCAACAGGAGAGCCCGAAAGTATTTTATTGAAAGATTTACCTAAAGAATATTATCGTTTGCAGTTTCTTGTTGATACCAAAAGCGAACATATTCAGAGAGAAATGGAAATTTCCATCAAAGCAGGCGAACTTGTTGGATTGCTTTACGATGAAATATTAAAACAATATTTGAATCCATCCAATATAAATTCCTTAAAGAGCTTGAATATGCTTTGTGTACGTCTTGTTTTTTGTTTGTATGCAGAAGATGCGGGGATTTTTGGAGAACATTTGAAATTTCATAACTATATTAAATCCTTTGCGGTAAAGGACGTAAGACGCGCGCTGATTGACCTTTTCCGTGTTTTGGATACAAAACCCGAAAACCGCGATCCTTATATGGATGAAACGCTTGCTTCTTTCCCCTACGTTAACGGCGGTCTTTTTGCCGATGAAAATATTGAAATTCCGAATTTTACACAAAAAGCCGTTGATTTACTTTTACATCAGGCAAGCGAAAACTTCAATTGGGCGCAAATCAGCCCGACAATTTTCGGTGCTGTATTTGAAAGCACTTTGAATCCGGAAACGCGCCGCAGCGGCGGTATGCACTATACTTCCATTGAAAATATACATAAAGTGATTGATCCTTTGTTTTTGGATGAACTTCGAGAAGAACTTGCAACAATCAAAGAAATCAAGGTAGAAAAAACCCGTGTCAACAGACTGAATCAGTTCCGCACAAAGCTCTCCACGCTTACCTTTTTTGACCCTGCGTGCGGTTCGGGAAACTTTTTGACGGAAACCTACATTTCCCTGCGCAGATTGGAAAACGAGGCGCTTTCTGCCGTTACAGAACAGTTGGCACTTGACTATTATGGTGATATTATTAGAGTTTCGATTGGTCAATTTTACGGCATAGAAATCAATGATTTTGCTGTTACCGTTGCAAAAACAGCCCTTTGGATTGCAGAATCTCAAATGATGAAAGAAACGGAAGCTATTTTGCGAACGGAACTTGAGTTTTTGCCTTTGAAATCCTATGCCAATATCATAGAAGGAAATGCACTTCGTTTGGATTGGGAAACGATTGTGCCAAAGAATAAGCTGAATTATATTATGGGTAATCCGCCTTTTGTGGGTGCGCGTTTAATGAGCAAAGAACAAAAGGATGATTTATTGACTGTCTTTGGCGCAGAATGGAAAAACGCCGGTAATCTTGACTATGTTTCCTGTTGGTATAAAAAGGCAACAGATTTGATGAAAGATACACAAATCCGAAGTGCATTGGTATCCACAAATTCTGTTTCCCAAGGCGAAAGCGTAGCGATTCTTTGGAAACCGCTTTTTGAAAATGGGGTACACATTGATTTTGCACACCGTACATTTCGTTGGGATAGCGAAGCAAGTATAAAAGCACACGTTCACTGTGTTATTATTGGTTTCAGTACTGCTCCAAATAAAAAACAAAAAGTTATTTATTCATCTGAAAGACCAATTATCGCAAATAATATAAATGCTTATTTAATAGATGCCCCGATTGTGTTTATTGAAAGTGTAAAGAAACCTCTTTGGAATGTCCCACCTGTTGTTTTTGGAAATATGCCGAATGATGGTGGATTTTTGAGCGATTATTCGCAGGAAATACGAGATAAAATTATAAATCAATATCCCGAATCTTCTGTCGCATTTAAGCGCTTTATTGGAGCTACTGAATTTATCAACAACAAAACACGATGGTGTTTATGGCTTAAAGGGGTATCCCCAAATATTATTAGATCTGTTCCACCTATTAACCAAGCTGTTTTGTCCGTCAAAGAAATGCGAGAAAAAAGTACAAGAGCTGCAACAAAGAAATTAGCCGATAACCCTATGTTGTTTGGTGAAATTCGTCAACCCAATACAGAGTATATTATTATACCTCGTCATTCTTCTCAAAATAGAAAATATTTGCCTATGGGATTTGTTTCTCCCGATATTATTTGCGGTGATGCAAATCTATTGATGCCTAATGCCTCACTGTATCATTTCGGTGTTCTAACATCAAATATTCACAATGCTTGGATTCACGCTGTGTGCGGAAGAATTAAAAGTGATTTTAGATATTCTGTTAATATCGTTTACAACAACTTTCCTTGGTGCAATCCCACACCCGAGCAGAAAAAGAAAATTGAAGCAACCGCGCAAGCAATTTTGGATGCCCGTGCGCTTTATCCCGACTGCTCTTTGGCTGATCTTTATGATGAGGTTACAATGCCACCTGAGCTTCGTAAAGCACATCAAGCAAATGATAAAGCCGTGATGCAAGCATACGGTTTTGATATAAAAACCACAACGGAAAGCTCCTGTGTTGCAGAATTGATGAAAATGTATCTGGAATTACAAATAGAACTCCAAATAAACGGAAATAAAAAGAAAAAATGATAAAAATCCCGTTCTCTGCCTTTCGGCAAAGGACGGGATTTTTGCAAACGATTCAGAAAATAATTGAAATTTTATGAATGGTTATTCAGCAACAGCAGCCTTGAGAGTTTCGAGCTGATTTCTGAGTTCAGCGGGAAGCTTGTCGCCGAATTTCTTGTAATGTTCTTCGATTTCAGCAGCTTCTTTTGCCCAAACGTCTTTATCAACAGCGAGAATGCTCTTAAGAGTTTCGATGTCGAAGTCGAGGTCAGTAAGGTCGATGTCTTCTGCCTTCGGAACGAAACCGATAGCAGTTTCAACTGCATCAGCAGTACCGTTGCAACGGTCAACGATCCAGTTCAGAACTCTCATGTTATCGCCGAAGCCGGGCCAAATGAAGTTGCCTTCATCATCGGTACGGAACCAGTTAACGTTGAAGATCTTAGGAGCTTTGTCGCCGAGCTTCTTGCCCATTTCGAGCCAGTGTGCGAAGTAGTCGCCCATGTGGTAACCACAGAAAGGAAGCATAGCCATCGGGTCACGACGAACAACGCCAACAGCGCCTGCAGCAGCTGCTGTGGTTTCGGAAGCCATAGCGGAACCTACGAATACACCGTTGTTCCAGTCTTTGGACTGGTAAACGAGAGGAGTGCATTTTGCACGGCGGCCACCGAAGATGATTGCGGAGATCGGAACGCCTGCGCCCTTATCAAATTCTGCGGAAATGCAGGGGCAGTTTACAGCAGGAGCTGTGAAACGGGAGTTGGGATGAGCAGCATAAGTGGTCTTGTCTGCTTTAACGAACATGGAGGGATTCCAAGGATTGCCCTTCCATTCGGTTGCGTTTTCGGGAGGATTCTTGTCGAGACCTTCCCACCAAACGGTGTTATCGTCATTGTTGATAGCAACGTTTGTGAAGATGGTGTTCTTCTTGGTGGAAGCAAGAGCGTTGAAGTTGGATTTTTCGTTGGTACCGGGAGCTACGCCGAAGAAGCCGTTTTCGGGGTTGATCGCGTAGAGTCTGCCGTCGGCACCAATGCGCATCCAAGCAATATCATCGCCAACAGTCCAAATCTTGTAACCTTTTTCAAGGAGATATGCGGGAGGAATCATCATAGCGAGGTTGGTCTTACCGCAAGCAGAGGGGAATGCAGCAGCAACGTAAGTAACTTCGCCCTGGGGATTTTCAAGACCGAGAATGAGCATGTGTTCAGCCATCCAGCCTTCTTTCCAACCCTGGTAAGAAGCGATACGGAGAGCAAAGCATTTCTTACCGAGAAGAACGTTGCCGCCGTACGCGGAGTTAACGGAAATGATAGTGTTGTCTTCGGGGAACTGGCAGATATATCTCTTTTCGGGATCTACGTCGCATTTTGCGTGAAGACCTCTTACCCAGTCATTGGAGTCGCCGAGAACATCAAGAACAGCTGTGCCTACGCGAGTCATGATAACCATGTTCAAAACAACGTAGATGGAGTCTGTTACTTCGATACCTGCTTTTGCGAGAGGAGAACCGATCGGGCCCATGGAGAAAGGAATGATATACATCGTTCTGCCCTTATAAGTACCGCGAGCGATATCATAGAGCTTTGCATACATTTCCTGAGGGTCGCACCAGTTATTGGTAGGACCTGCATTTTCTTTTTCTCTGGAGCAAATAAAGGTTCTGTCTTCTACACGTGCAACGTCGTTGGGTTTTGTTCTGTGATAATAACAACCGGGAAGCTTTTCTTCGTTAAGCTTAATCATTTCGCCTGTTGCGCAAGCTTCTGCGCGAAGTGCTTCAAGCTGTTCTTCGCTACCATCAATAACAACAACGTTATCGGGTGTAAGGAGAGCTTTCATCTCATCAATCCATGCAAGGACTGTGGGATTCTTTGTGAATTTGTTCATAGTCAACAATTCCTTTCAAGAAAAATTATAAAATGCGTTACCACGCAAAATTATTTCAACAAAAAACAAATGTTGCGCATATGCATTCTCATACATATCAATCATATCATAAAATTATGATTTTGTCAATGGAATTCACGCAAATATACTTTTTCAAAAAAAATAATTTATTTTCAAAAAAACTATTGACAAATCAAATCTTTTGTGATATAGTATTAACCGTACCGAGCGAATTGCCTCGGTCATCATAATGTTTGATATTCGGAGAAGTACTCAAGTTGGCCGAAGAGGCGCCCCTGCTAAGGGTGTAGGTCGGATTTTAACCGGCGCGAGAGTTCAAATCTCTCCTTCTCCGCCAGAAGCACCTGTGAAGACAGGTGCTTTTTTCTTTCAAAAATGTAGGCGCAGACTGGATTTTCTCGCTTTTTATCGTTTTAGGTTTATATGCGTTTTCTTTGTTTTTCGGGTGTCAAATTGGGTGTCAAACACTTTTGTAAATATGAAATTGGAATTTTTACACGGTTTTCCTTCTTGCTTTTATCTGTATTTGATGATATAATAATAAAACAATAATCCGAAAAGGACGGTAAACTGTTATGTATAACGAATGGTCATTGGAAGCTTTCTATCACGGGACGAATGATCCCGCACTGGAAAAAGACATGGCGCATCTTGCAGAGCTGATCGACAAATTCAAAACCGCCGTTGCCGAGCTTTCGCTTGAGGACACACGCGCATCTTTGCGAAAAACGATTGAAATCGAAGAGGAAATGTCAGTTCTTACGCGCAAACTCGGCAGTTATTTCAATCTGCGCCGTTCGGCGCACAGCCCCGATACGGAAGGCGCAAAATATTCTACGAAACTGCAAAATATGATGGCCAGCAAAACAAAGGATACCGTGATATTCCGAAAATTTATCGGTTCAATTGAAGATATTGATTCGGTTATTCGCGGCGATGAAATTCTGGAGGCGTACAAATTTCATTTTGAACAAATCAAAAATAATGCTTCTCACAAGCTTTCCGATGAAGCAGAAGATGTTTTTACGCGTATGAATCTTTCGGGCGGCAGAGCGTGGGGGGATCTCTTTGCATATTTGACGGCAAACGTCATCGTGGATTATAAAGGTAAAAAAACTTCTCTTTCCGCCGTACGCGGTCTTGCCGAAAGCGATAATGCCGAAGAAAGAAAAGCGGCATATGAAGCGGAGCTTGCATGTTACGATAAAATTCGCGATTCCATTGCCTTTGCACTCAACAGCATCAAAGCGCAAGTCAATACCGAAGCCGAATTACGCGGTTATGAAAACCCGCTCGCCATGACGCTCGAACAGTCACGTATGAAAAAAGAAACCCTGGAGGCCATGTTTTCGGCAATGCGCGAATCATTTCCGAAATTTCACGAATATCTGCGCCATAAGGCGCTTCTGCTCGGCTATGAAAACGGATTGCCCTGGTATGAAATTTTAGCGCCGATGGGAAAAGCAGACGCTAAAATTTACACTGTCGAAGAAGCACATGCGTATCTCGTGGAGCATTTCGCCTCTTTCGCGCCCGATCTTGCTGAAATGGTTGATACAGCTTTCCGCGAAGAATGGATTGATTTTTATCCTCGTAAAGGTAAAGTCGGAGGTGCTTTCTGTTCCAATCTGCCGTTTATGAAGCAAAGCCGCATCTTAACGAACTTTTCGGGTACGTTCGGTTCAATTACAACCCTGGCACATGAACTCGGACACGCTTATCACGGAAAACAGATTGAAAATCACCGCCCCTTGAATACGTCCTATACCATGCCCGTTGCGGAAACCGCTTCCAATTTCAATGAATTGATTATCGTTAACCACGCCATTGAAAAAGCAGAAGGAGAAGAAAAAATTCGTCTGATCGAAACGCAGATTCAGGATATGACGCAGATCATCGTAGATATCTATTCCCGTTTTCTTTTCGAAGATGAAGTATTCCGCCGCAGAAAAGATACTTTCCTTTTTGCCGACGAACTGGAAAAAATTATGGTCGAGGCACAAAAGGAAGCTTTCGGAAACGGACTGGATCCCGCATATCTGCACCCATATATGTGGTGTTGCAAAAGTCATTATTACCGCGCAGGGTTGAGTTATTATAACTTTCCTTACGCATTCGGCGGTCTGTTTTCACGTGGGCTTTATGCAAAATATCTGGAAGAAGGCGAAGCTTTTCTTCCCAAATACAGAGCTCTTCTCAAGGCAACGACCATAGACACCGTGGAAAACGTTGCTAAAATTGCGGGAATTGACCTTACAGAACCCGATTTCTGGCGCAAAAGCCTTGCCACCATTACGGATCAGATCGATCTTTTCATCCGGGAAACAAGCACTCTCTGATAACATGAAATCCCTCGCGCTGTCTAGAGCGGGGGATTTTTGTTGAAATTGACTTTAATTTTTCAATTCCGAAGTGAAAAAATCAATATTTTACATAAAGTAATCAATAAAGGTCCTTGAAAAAAATCCAAATTTATGGTTTAATTGAAACATAAGAATTATTTTTAAAAGGAGGAACGTAAAATGATTCCCGTAAAAAAAATCGACATTCATGCTCACGCTGTTGCATTCCCTGAGTTTTATCCTCCGTTTTACGGACGCGGCGGACAGCGTTATCTCAGTGCGGAAGAACTGATTGCTTTTTATGATGAACTGAACATTGAAAAAGGCGTGCTTTTGCCTATTTCTTCTTGCGAAGGTCAGCCCTCTCCGATGACGAGCGAAGGTTGCGCATTTTTGGCAAAACAACACCCAGACCGTTTTCTTTGGTTTTGCGGCGTTGATCCCCGTACGGGTGCACATACTCCAACAACCGATCTTTCTTATTTTTTGAATCACTATAAGGCACTCGGCGCGCTTGGTTTGGGTGAATTGACCGCACAGCTCAAAACAGACGATCCCATGATGGAAAATCTTTTTGCGCATTGCGCGGCTTGCAAAATGCCCGTTTTGATCCACATTGCCACACAGCACGGCGGTATGTACGGCATTGAGGATGAACTTGGTTTGCCCCGACTTGAAAAAATGATGAAAAAATATCCCGATCTTATCATCATCGGACATTCCCAAGCATTCTGGGCGGAAATGTCCGGCGACATCACGGAAGCAACACGCGGAGGATATCCGAGAGGAAAAGTTACCTCCGAAGGCAGAATTTATGAAATGATGCGTTCCTGCCCGAATTTGTATTGCGATCTTTCC
Source organism: Oscillospiraceae bacterium (assembly GCA_015064845.1). GTDB lineage: Bacteria > Bacillota > Clostridia > Oscillospirales > CAG-272 > QALR01. The sequence goes on from SVRL01000005.1 coordinate 31,254, forward strand.
GCAGGAAGCGGAATGAACGCGCTTCGCCGCGATCCCGAAAACGCAGCAAAATTTATTGAGGAATTTTCCGACCGTATTCTTTACGGCTGTGATATTTGCGGTACGAAAAACAAGCATCAGTATGAATTCGATGCATTCCTGACTAACATGGTGGAAGAAGGATTGATAAGCGAAGAAAATTATCGCAAAATCGTCCGTGAAAACGCAATCCGTTTGCTCGGTCTGGAAGACAATTAAGCCTTATATACTGAAAGTCCATCATATTCACATACAATATGATATAAATACATAGGGAAACACAGAAAGGATATCGCTGTTATGACAAACGAAAAACTGGCAATTCTCGGCGGCACACCCACAATTCCGAAGGGAACGATTCCCGCAGAAACCCTTGATAAACTTTTCCGTCAGATGGTCTTGACCAAAGAAGCGGAAGATGCGGCAATGGACGTTATTCGCAGAGGCGCATTTTCCGGTACGGACATAACGGAAAAATTCCAGAATGAATTTGCCGCGTGGCAAGGCACCGAATACGCAATCGCATATTGCAACGGTACAATGGCGCTTACGTCTGCAATGTTTGCCATCGGTCTCGGTGAAGGCGATGAAATTATCTGTCCCACAAAAACTTATTGGGGCAGCGTTTCGCAAGCAATCAACTTCGGCGCTTCTGCCGTATTCTGCAATATCAACGATATGCTCAGCATGGACCCCAATGATCTGGAGCGTTGTATCACCCCTCGCACGAAAGCCATCATGGTCGTTCACTATTACGCTTATCCTTGTGATATGGATGCCATCATGGCAATTGCAAAAAAACACAATCTGAAAGTGATTGAAGACGTTTCCCACGCGCAAGGCGGACTTTATAAAGGGAAAAAGCTCGGAACCTTCGGTGATGTTGCCGCAATGTCTCTTATGAGCATGAAATCTTTCGCTTGCGGAGAACTCGGCGTATTGGTAACTAACGACCGCAAAATTTACGAAAGAGCCATGGCGTTCGGTCATTATGAACGAAATAACGCAAAATATATTCAGGAATGCGAAGATCTGAAGGATTATTTCCATATTGCGCTCGGCGGTGCAAAGGGCCGCGCAAATCAGGTTTGTACGGCAATCGGAAGAGATCAGCTCAAGCATTATGACGAACGATGTGAAAAAATCCGCGAAGCCATGAACTATTTCTGGGATCAGCTTGAAGGAATGCCCGGCATTCGCGCAATCCGCGTTGACGAATCCACAGGATCCAATATGGCAGGCTGGTACTGTCCTCACGGTGCGTATTATCCCGAAGAATTGCACGGTCTTTCCGTTAAACGCTTTGCACAGGCAGTTTACGCGGAAATCGGCGGTTATGTAAAAGAAGGCGGCAACTTCTGTCTGCATACCCATAAATTCTTCAAAACGTTTGATATGACACATCGCGGCGTACCCGGAAGAATCGCTTATAACGATCGCGACGTCCGCGAAGACGACTCTCTCTGCGATCCTTCTATCACGAAATATTGCTTCTCCGTGCCAAGATTCAATTATCTGGATAAAGAAATCGTAGATCTCTTCGTTGCCGGCTTCAAAAAAGTTATAGAAAATCACGAAGCTCTTCTTGCAGAGGATAAAAAAGAAGCACAAGGCGGCCGTTGGTACGGTAATGACAATCACTGAAAATAATTGATGTATAAAGCGCAAAGAACCCGACGTGTGAAAAACACAGGACGGGTTCTTTCCTTTTGATTTTGGAAATATGGACTGCTGTGCTACAGCAACTATCAGCGGCGTTCTGTCGCTTTTTCTCTATATCGAATCAGTGCCACAACCGTTGAGATTGTACACAGAAGATCATTGACAAATGCCACGGGATACATCTTGAATATACTGTTCAAAAGCCAGAACAGACACCAGAAAAACGAAAATCGGCGCAAACGCTTTTCATCGGATCTGCTATTGGCAATCACGGCGAAAATACCTGCCAGAAGCGGAAAAATATCGGACCATACACCAAAGCTCAAAAGAGAAAATCCGGAAATCAACACAATAAAAATACCAATACTGATAGGATTCGTTGCCCACTTCCATTTATCTTTTTTGGAAAAAACGGCAAGCATAACCGCGCTCAATGCGCAAGCGATCGCGCTGGTCAAATCTCCCTGCAACAAAAAATACGCCACCCAACACGTTTGTCCGAAAAAATTGCTGAGAATAATGGTAACTCTATGCTTGAATTGAAAAGCAATAATCGAAAGGATCATTGCAATCAATCCAACGCCGTAAACAAGGATATAATAACTTTTTCCCAAAGCATTTATCATTCCATCCACGGAAAAACCAAGCATATAAAACCTTCTCCTTATTGCGCTTCCGCTTCAGCAGTCATGATTCCCGTATATTCATCCAAAAAGGCTTCCGCTACCTTTGTCATTCGTACCGAAACGTTTTTTTCATCGCGAAAACCGAAAACGATTGCAAGGTTGGCAAAATATTTGTCGATGATCTGCACGCGGATACGTAATTTTCGTTCTTCGGGCCAATCGGCACTGAATGCGGCACGGTATGTGTTACCCGGCTCAGGCGTATTGCCTATCATATCGGAGTATCCCTCCTCGGGAAACAGCGCGAAGACATTATGACCAAATCCAAACGGCATACATTTGATGCCTTGTTTGTTTTCATAATGGAATTTTCCTTCCAATCCATCAAATTCCAAACGAAACCATTTGATACCCATAGGATTTTTATCCGCTTTAAAAGTTACCCCATCTATCTCGGAGGCAAAAGGGCTTTCTCTTTTTTCCGTCAGATAAAAGAGTTTTCGCTCAGAAAGCCATGTCGTAAGCGCACGATTCTCTTCTGGCGCGGGAGATAAACTCGAGCCGTCCTCGCTGATATGATCCAGGATATTACGGTACAGCGCATCAAAAATCTGTTCATATCCGTGAGGGTTGCCCTGCGTATCGGCGTTGATTACGAATACGAGATCGTGTTTCGGATCACAGAAACCAAGCTGTGCGCCCATACCGTAAGTACTGAAACAACCGCGCGCCATGCCCCAGATCTGATATCCGTATCCAAACCCATCATGCGCAACAAATCCGAAATCGTTATTGCAAACATGCAGCGTAGTAGCTTCGCGCATAAATTTTTCATTCAGATAGCGTTTTCCGTGAAACGTTCCTCTATTCAAAAGAAAACGCGCAAACAGCAAAAGGTCTCTTGCCGTACAAAGTATACCTGAATCCGCCCAAGAATAGCCGCCCGGTGTTTTCAGGCAGTAGGCATCCTCGGAAAATCCGATTTCTGTCAGAAACTTTTCCTGCAAATACTGCAAAAACGGCTTACCCGTCAGTTTTTCCACGATTACCCCCAGCATAAACGAGCCTGCGCTGTCGTAATCAAAAAGCGTTGCAGGAAGCTTCGTCGGCTGATTTTCAAAATAGGTGGCAACGCGGTCGGTTACGTTCGGCAAAAACCAATGTACACCGCGCAGACTGCTTTCCATCGTCAAAAGCTCACGGACAGTCGAGGTATGCCGTGCCGCGCCCTCTCTTTCAAGATATTCGGGAAAGAATTTTGCAATCGGGTCATCTAGAGAAAGCAACCCATCCTGTTCGCAAAAGCCTATCGCAACTGCCACAAAGCTTTTTGTGGTGGAATACATACGGTGCTTAAAATCCTTATGAAAGGGAGCGTAATAACATTCTGAAAAAACAGCATCCCCTCTTGCCAATATCACGCTATGGACAGGAATATGATATCCCTCCAACGTTTCATAAAACCGACGGACACAGGCAGAGGATATTCCTGCCTGCTCAGGTGTGCAAATACGCATAATTTTTCTCCTGTATTGGTTCTTTTTATTTTAACTTAACGCCTAAAGCCTTGTATTTCCGTTCCCATTTCAGACGTTCGTTTCTTCGCTTGATCAATTCGATTTCGATCAGGCGATTGGGATGCAGATGCGGGAAAGTCATCAAAAAGTCATAATTCTCCCAATGGTCCGATATTTTCATTATTTTCTTTTTACCTTGACACAGATAGATATTACACCTTTTGAGATCGATATGCCTAATGGCTGACCACATAACTTCACATAAAGGGTATTCTATATCTTTGTGCATTGGTCTTCTTACGATTACCGTTTTTTTCTCAAAGGATATCGTACATTTTGACATATAGAAAATTTCATATAAACAACAGATCAGCGAAATGGGCGTAACGAGATACATCAGTAAAAATTTAGGGTCCAAGAATACTGCTCCCGCTATCGGCAACAGCTGTAAAGCAACGGAAGCGAAAATTTTCAGCCTCATATCGCAGGGAACCCAGGTAATTACAGACTTATTCATCGTAATTCACCTCTGATTTGAAAATTTTTAAATAAGCGAGAAAGATGAATTCTTGTTTATAAGCCTCCCTCGGGAGCAAGCCTTTTGGTTTGTTTGCTTTTCAAACAAAAACTTATCTCTGATTTCTATTAAAAGTAAATACCTTTACCATAAATTTATGATCCTTTGGACTTGTGTTTTATTGTCATTCGGTGTATAATAATATCGAATATGAACCAAAAAGGAGCAGCAGCATGCCTCAAACGATAGATACCCCCATTCCCGATTTTTATATTGAAAAAGCCGTTGGCAAAGCGACGATGCCCCATATGCACGACCACCGTGCTTATGAGCTTTATTATCTCTGTCGCGGCGAACGGGAATATTTTATCGGAGATCAATTTTATAAAATCGGAGAGGGAGATACCGTACTGATTCCCCCTGATCTTCTACACCGTACAGCAGGCAAAGGCGCCACGCGCTTTTTGCTCTATTTTTCAGAAGATTTTCTACGACGATTCTTTACCGATGAAATGTTATCTGCCCTTCCCCTTGAATCTCCTCTTGTCTTTCGTCCGAGCGAAACACTTCGGTCAGATATCGAAGAGGAATTGGGAGCCATGTTGACAGAATACGCCGATGGTGCGGAACACTTTTCGGCAAGCCGTCTTTGCCGATTGCTGCTTATCATCGCAAACACGCCAAATGGTTATACCTCCACACCGTTTCCCGATCAAAGAATCGGACAAATCGTGCGTTATATCAACGAGCATTATAGCGAAATCAGCGATATCGAGCAGATTGCCGACCGCTTTTTCATCTCAAAATATCATCTCTGCCGTACGTTTAACAAGAATTTGGGACTTCCTCTCATTTCTTATCTCAACACCATCAAAATCCGCGCGGCAGCAGAGCTTATGCAAAATGAAAAATTGAATCTGACCGAAATTGCCACCCGATCGGGCTTTAATTCATCCTCTTATTTCTGTAAGGTATTCAAAGCCGAAAAAGGTGTCGCCCCAACCATATACCGCAAAAATCTGCAAAGCAAATAACGACTTACTTCTGATACATTCCAAGATATTTCTTCGTATTTTGATACATCGTTTCAAAAAGATCTTTCTTTTCTTCCTCTTTCAAAGATTTCAGCATATTGAGTTCGGCAAACTTTTCATACGCATAACCGAGATCAAGACTGAACGCGGCATCCAGAGTTGCTTCGTTTTCTCTTGCGGCACGGGAAATCAAAGGATAAATACTGTCAGGAACAGCTCCTGCCAATACGGGAGAAAGTGATCCGGCGCGGAATGCTGCATTGGTTTCTACAATCGTACCATAGGGTAAGTTCGAAATCTGTCCGCGGTTTGGCATATTGATATTGGTAACGAGCGTATCCAGACCGAGAAGCGCACGCATCTGCAAAGTTCCCTCTTCGCCCGATCTTTGCAATTTCCACGTTTCCTCGCCCGAAAGCAAGCGTTCGCTTCGCGCAAGGCGTTCTTTCAGATTATTCTTTCTCCAGGAAACGGGCGTCAGACCAAAAGACCACTTTTTGCAATCCGCAAGATAATCCTCAAAATCCATAAATTCAGCAAGATGTCTGTCTCCCGCGGCGGCAATATAACCGAAACGGCGGAAGAGGTCCATACGTACCCTTGCATCGCTCTGGAAGAAGTCGTTCATCCAATGACCGAGACCTTTTTTGTTATAACCGCTTTCATAATATCGATTCACGAAGCGTTCGTAAACCTCAAAAAGATCCTTGTTGCGGTAATATGCCGAGCTGAACCAAGTAAAATGATTCACACCAACCACATTAACGGCAATATCCCTGCGTGATGCATCATCAATGCCTTCCATTTCCTCCAATGCGTTGATGAGAAGACTCTGTGTGCCGAAAACCTCGTGGCAACAGCCGTACGCGCGGATTTCGGGGAATTCGCGGTAGAGAGCGCCAATGCTGACCGCCATGGGATTCGTATAGTTGATAACCCATGCTTTCGGACAATATTTGCGTACGTTTGCGGCAATCTCACGCATCATAGGGACGGTACGCAAAGCGCGGAAAAAACCGCCCGCTCCCGCCGTATCGCCCACCGACTGATAGATGCCGTATTTTTCGGTTGCGTGAACGTCCGATTCCATTTCATCAAACGTACCCGGCAAAATGGAAATGATAACAAAATCGGCACCCGTCATCGCCTCTTCTGCGGTTTTGACAGCTTTGTATTCCCAGTTTTCTCCGGGAAACTTTTTGCCGATGATTTCATTGTTCTTTGCTGCAACAAAATCAATGTCGTAAAGATATACCGTACCGGCCATATCCTCTGTTTTGGCAAGGTCATTCATCAGCGTCCAAGCCCAGCCGCGCGAGCCGCCGCCAATATACGCAATCTTCAGCTCCCGTACGGAATTATTTTCGTAAATCATAATAAGCCTCCTGCATTTTGTAATTTCATTATTCTGATTTTATTATACCAGCACGGAACCTTACTGCATAGTAAAATCTTGCTTTTTTGTTTCCGTTTTTGCAAAATATTGCCCTGATTTCAAAACACAATGCCGCTTTCCGCATATTGAAAAGAAAAAACGAGCAATATTTTGCAAAAGCAAGAAAAGAGAGACAATATTGTGCTATCTTTTTCCCATCCCTTTGTTTAGAATATAACTAATTGGAAAATATCAAAGAAAGGAGCCATTCCATGATAAAAATATTGCAATACGGTGAGGGGAATTTTTTACGCGCCTTTGCCGACGTTTATTTTCATACGCTGAACGAGGAAGGCGGAAATTACGGTGTATACGCAATCAAACCCACGCCGTCAAACCGTTCGGCAATGCTGAATCTGTTTGAAACGCAGAACAACAAATATCACGTCGTTCTCCGCGGAACCGAAAACGGAAAAACCGTGGAAAACGTTTACCGCGTGGATTCCATCGAAAAAATGATCAATCCTTTTGAAGATCACGAATCTTACCTTGCGTTGGCAAGAGATCCCGAATTGAAAATCATCGTTTCCAATACTACGGAAGCAGGCATTTGTTATAATCCAAATGATAAAATTGAGAACTTTGCCAATATAACCTACCCTGCAAAGCTGACACGATTTCTGTATGAGAGATATCTTTCGGGATTAGACGGCGTTTATCTTCTCCCTGCCGAGTTGATCGACAATAACGCCGACGAGCTGAAAAAGTGTGTAAACCAATATATTGAACTCTGGTGTCTCCCCGCCGGATTCAAGCGTTGGAACAATGAAAAGAATTTTTATTGCAATACGCTCGTTGACCGCATTGTATCAGGTTATCCCCGTGATGAAGAAACAAAAAAACATCTGGAAGATTTGATTGGAGAAGCAGACGGATTGATGTCGGTCGGAGAACCGTTCGGACTTTGGGCAATCGAAAAAAAGGGCAATATCGCAGAATATATCAAAGAAGGCATACATAATGTCGAGGTTGTCCTGACGGATCATATTGAATATTACAAAAAAAGAAAAGTCCGCGTCTTGAACGGAAGCCATACCAACCTCGTTCCCGCGGGTCTTATGCTCGGCGCGGAAACGGTATACGATTGTATGACCGACGAAAAACTTTCATCTTTCGTGGAAATGACGTTAAAAAATGAGATTATCCCCTACGTATCAAACGATATCACTGCAACAACGTCTTTTGCAAACAGCGTTAAGGACAGATTTTTGAATCCTTTTCTGAATCACAGACTCCTCAGCATTTCACTGAACTCGATTTTCAAATGGAAAGCCAGAGTTCTTCCCTCTTTCAAGGATTACTATTCACATCACGGCAGAATTGCGCCCAATCTTACGACGGGATTCTCCTATCTGATGGCATTGTATGCAAGCCTTGAAAAAACGGAAAACGGATATGAAGCAAAGCTTCCCTGCCACACCTTGGAGATCAAGGACGAAACCGTTTATCTGGAACATTTTGCTCAAAAAAAATCTCTGCATGCATTTATGTCTGACGAAAGCGTGTGGGGCGAAAATCTCACGCTGTACGATGGCTTTTACAATACGGTCGCTCAAAATATTGAAAAAATTAAAAACGGAGTTTGTCTGTTATGATCATTCATCAAAAAGATAACGTGGGCGTATGCCTTGACGGAAACGAAACCGTCCCTGCCGGACATAAATACGCATTGCGCGCCATCGGTATGGGCGAATATATCATCAAATACGGCGAAATTATCGGCAAAGCCACGCAAAATATCGAAAAGGGAGACTGGGTACACACGCATAATCTGAAAACCCATCTGGACGAAAGCACGGAATATACCTATTCTTACTGCGCAAAAATTCCCGCCAAAGAAAAGCACACGTTTCTCGGTTATAAGCGTGCGCACGGCAGAGCGGGTATCCGCAATGAAATTTATATCATTCCAACGGTCGGCTGTGTCAACAACGTCTGTATGCGATTGGCAAAAGACGCACAAAAATACATAAGAGGCACATTGGACGGAATCTTTGCTCTTACGCATCAATTCGGCTGTTCCCAACTCGGCACTGACAACGAAAACATCAAAAAATTGCTTTGCGCCGTCGCGCTCAATCCCAATGCAAGCTACGTGCTCTTCGTCGGTCTCGGCTGTGAAAACAACGGTTTGGACGGAATCATGGAATATCTCGCTCCGTACGCCAGAGACAATATCGCATATTTTAACTGTCAGGACGTAGAAAATGAGCATGCATACGGTATGGAAATTCTCAGTTCTTTTGCCGAAAAAGCAAGCCAACTTCGCCGAGAAAAAGTGGATTTCTCCGAGCTTTGCATTGGACTCAAATGCGGCGGAAGCGACGGCTATTCGGGTCTGACGGCAAATCCCCTCGTGGGAAGAATTACCGACCGTTTGGTCGGCGCGGAAGGAAGCGCAATTCTGACCGAAGTTCCAGAAATGTTCGGCGCAGAACAAATTCTGATGAACAAATGCAAAAACAAGGAAGTCTTTGAAAAATATCGGCAAATGATCGTTGATTTCAAAAATCATTATATTCAACAAGGCTTTCCCGTATATGAAAATCCAAGTCCCGGAAATAAAAAAGGCGGAATCACTACGTTGGAAGAAAAATCACTGGGCTGCATTGAAAAAGCAGGCACGAGTGAAATTGTTGACGTATTGGATTACGGAGAGCTTGTCAAGGAAAAAGGTGTTTCGGTTCTGAATGCGCCCGGAAATGATTTGATTGCGGCAACAGCGCTGGCAGCAAGCGGCGCGCAGCTCGTGCTTTTTACCACGGGCAGAGGAACACCCTTTTCCACATTCGTACCAACCATGAAAATTGCCACAAACAACAAAATTTCTGCACATAAGACAAATTGGATTGATTTCAACGCTTATGACATGGACGAAAACGGATTATTGGCGTTGATTCTGAAAACCATCAACGGAGAATACGTCTGCAAAAGCGAAGACGTAAGAGAAATTGCATTTTATAAAACAGGAGTAACGTTATGAGTTATATCAAGAACAATTTTTTACTGACAAACAAAACAGCAGAAAGACTGTATTTTTCCTATGCAAAAGATATGCCCATCTTTGACTATCACTGTCATCTGCCCGAAAAGCAAATTCTTGAAAACAAGCCGTTTAACGATATATTTGAAGTCTGGCTCGCGGGCGACCATTACAAATGGCGCCTCATGAGAAATTACGGCATCAATGAAGAATTCATCACGGGAAGCGCTTCGAACAAAGAAAAATTCATGACCTATTGCCGCGTGCTCGGAAGCGCATTCGGAAATCCTCTTTACCATTGGTCGCAGGTTGAACTGAAGGAATTTTTCGGATGTGAAAAGGAAATCAATGCGGAAAATGCAGAAGCAATCTGGGATGAATGCAACGCATATATCCGCGAAAACAATATCACACCGCAAAAGCTGATCGAGCAGTCAAACGTCACACACCTCTGCACGACAAACGAGGTCTTTGACGACCTTTCCACCTTCGGTAAAATCGCTGAAAAGAATTATAAATTCAAAGTCATTCCCGCATTCCGCGCCGATAAGATCATGAATATTGAAGCTGAAAAATATCTTGAATTTCTCGGCAAACTCGGCACAGTAGAAAATCTTGACGTGCTGGAAGCCAAGCTGGAAGAACGCCTGCAGGCATTCATTTCCGTTGGCGCGAAAGCGGCTGACATTGCGCTCCAAAGCGTATATCCCATTACAGAAAAAACCCAAGCGGAAACAATTTTCAAAAAACGGATCAACGGAGAAAATGTAACCGAAAAAGAAAGTGAGCTCTTCAAGGGTTATCTGACTTACTTTCTTTTCAAGCTGTATGCAAAATATAATATCGCAACCGAGCTTCACATCGGCGCCATGCGAAACAATAACAGCATCATGCTGAAAAAACTCGGTCTTGATACCGGATTTGACAGCATTGCCGAAGATAATTCCATCAAATATATGTCCCGTCTCTTTGACAGACTGAACAGTGAAAACGCTCTGCCAAAAACCATCGTTTTTAATCTCAATCCGAAAATGAATACGGAAATCATGACGCTGATCGGTTGCTTTCAAAGCGATAAAGCGCGCGGAAAGATACAATACGGTCCCGCTTGGTGGTTTCTTGACAATAAAGCGGGAATGGAAAAGCATCTGGAGGACCTTACGGCAACCGGACATATCGCAACTTTCGTCGGTATGCTGACGGACAGCCGTTCCCTTCTCTCTTATCCGAGACACCATTATTTCAGACGGATCCTTTGCAATTACCTCGGCGGGATGATGGAACGCGGTGAGATGACATCGAACGAAGAACTTGTCGGCAACGTCATCCGCAATATTTGCTATTATAATTCCATCCGTTATTTTGATCTCTAAATAACGGTTTGCTGGCAATCTGTTTGCTCGCATAGCTAAGTATTCAAACAGTCCCAAACGGCAAGATCGATGGGAACAATTCCCTATCATAAAAGCCACGATTCCGACGAATCGTGGCTTTTATGTGTTACAGAAGTTATTTTCGGCTTTAAATACTCAACGGAATCCTGTTATTGTGAATACAATTTTGGTTTGTAAAAGAAGTGAATTCTCACTTTACTGTTTTTTTCATCCACATCTATTTTTGCACCATACTCTTTATAGTTATCGTAAAAGTCTTTATGATCAAGATATTCCGACAAAGGCATACTGAGCATTCCGCCGTTACTCATCAAATCCACCTTTTCCTTTTGATATTCCTCGGAATACGGATCAATGCCGGGCAGTCCGAAATACTGCAGTATCAGAGCCCTTTCTCTTTCGGAAAAATCGCCAAACGTCCATTCATCGATGCGTTCTTTAATTGCAGATGCACCGACAGTGATATACGAATGATAATCTGTCAGCAGTTTGTGTAACACCTCTTCGATTTGTTCCTCCGTATATTCATACGTTTCGGGATAGGCAATCTGGTAAGCATAATCAAACTGATGCATGACTGCGTGCGTAATGATTCCGTCAAACTTGCCAAAATCCGAAAATTGTGCGCCAAGCACAAACCCCCGTCCATTTTTTCCGGATGGAATATTCAGAATAATTTTCGTTTTTGAATCGCCTGAAACGATGGCGTAACTATCGTTTTTCGTATGTTCAAAACCTTTTTCAAGCAAAATCCTTTTGATCGGCTTTTGTAAAATCGATTTTTTCATACGTCTTTTCTGATGTCAAACACGAACGTTTTGAAATCACCGGGCATTCTGTTGTCCGCGCCTTTTAAGGGCAGTTTCAAACCGACATTCATGATTGATGCCCCCGAAAGTCGAAGAGAAAGTCCGTATTCCTTGTTCGTAACTTCATAAACGGCTTTGGCATCCAGTCCGCGCGGGAAGATGCGTTTATGCTCGTCATTGGGACGGCAAAGCGCGCGCATGGCGGTTACCTTGGCTTTCGATTTATCTTTGGAAACGACCGTTACAGCAAAGTAATTGGAATCAAACGTGTTTTCCATTCTGTAAAGATCGCCGTGAAGAACGAGATCCTCCATTTCGCGGTACTCCGCAACTTGAAGCTTGATATCGTCAAGTTCTTCGGGCGTAATTTTCGTTGTATCCAGTTCATAACCTGTTGCGCCGAGATGCGCAATATCAGCGCGCGTGGCAAAAGGTGTCGTTCTTTCCGTTTGGTGGTTCGGGCAGATGGAAGCATGACAGGAAATTGCAGAAAGCGGATAGAAAATTGAAGTACCGTACTGTATCTGTGTACGCATATAAGCATCGGTATCATCACTTGCCCATATCTGCGGGAAATAGTAAAGAACGGCAGGATCAAAGCGTCCGCCGCCGCCGGCACAACCCTCGAAGAATATATGCGGGAATCCGTTCACAAGGCGCTCGCAAAGATCGTAAAAACCGAGCGCATATCTGTGATGAAATTCCTGTTGCTTACCGGCAGGAAGCGCGCAGGAGAAATTTTCCGTAATGGCACGGTTAAAATCCCATTTTACATAGTCTATCTCGTTTTCACGCAATATTTTGGAAACCGCTTCCACGATATAATCGCGTACTTCAGCGCGCGTGATATCCAACACAAGCTGACGGCGGGAAACACAAGGTACAGCGTTCGGAGCAGCGATTGCCCAATCGGGGTGCGCACGGTAAAGATCACTGTCAGGGTTGACCATTTCGGGTTCAAACCAAATACCGAATTTCATTCCCGCTTTGTGAACGTAGTCAATAACCGGAGTCAGGCCGTCCGGGAATACTTCGGGACTTACCGTCCAATCTCCGAGTCCCGCTTTGTCATTTCTGCGGGAACCAAACCAACCGTCATCCAGAACGAAAGTATCAATACCTGTACCGCGAACGGTATCAATAATAGGAATCAAACGATCGGGTGTGCAACCGAAATAAACCGCTTCCCAGCTGTTGATCACGAGAGGGTGAGGAATATTGGCAAAACGGTCATTGATCAGATATTTTCTGTAAGCATCGTGATATTCACGGGACATACCGCCAATACCTTCGGAAGAATACGCCAGCACTGCTTCGGGTGTGGCAAACGTTTCGCCTGCGGCAAGCTCCCATGCAAAATCGAAATCGTTGATACCGCCTGTCAGACGGGTATACCCCTTTGTACCAACCTCGGCTTTCAACGTATAAGACGCGGAATAGATCAGATTGACGCCAAGCGCACTGCCCTGATCTTCTGTTGTATGTTTATCGATCAGCGCCATTGCGGGGCTGTGACGACGTGTGGAAGACGCAGATTTTTCATCCACACAAACGATGCCGTGCGGAAGCGGCGTGCGTTCGGGCTTTCCCTCTCTTGCCCATGCATTTTCAATGGTAAGCAAATCATGATCGGAGCCGACGACATCAATCGTAAAGCTGTATGCGCGAAGAATTTTTACATCTTCGTCCGTACAATTCTCAATTTCCATATGGCGGCAAACCACGGCTGCATCATCATATACCGTGTAGAACAGATGCACACGCATTTCCGAAAGCTTGTCTTTCAGCGTAAGCTTCAGCGTTTCTCCGCCGCGCATGGAAGGCATTCCGGCAATCGCGGGTTTTTCCGCTAAAATCTCATGCGTTTCATAAAGAAATTCATTCAATCTGCTTCCGTTTGCTTGCAAAAGCTGGAGTGAGCATTCACGAAATTCTCCATTACCGTAAAAAGATATTTCACTTCTGTATACGTTATAAGACAAACCGCCTGCATGCACCTTACCGGGGATCGCCGCTTCCGCGGAATCGCCTATGTTTGCCTCATACGTATAAGTGAGATCGTCGCGCCCGATGCGCGGACCAAAATAATAATGCTCGGGAAATCCCGTTCTGTTTATGCCGAAAATATAGGAAATATTTTTTCCTTCCAAATAGAAAAACTTGGTTTCGGGATTGAAATAAATAGCCATAACCATCCTCCTATAAAAATTCTTATCGGCTATATGATACCATCTTTTCGGACAAAAGTCAAACATTTTGAAAAAACTTGCCCAAAATCTATTGAAAAGCTGTCTTCCGAATTTTTTGTTTCTTTAATACTTTACTTTGACGTAAAAATATGATATCATGATTCCATAAGAAAGGATTGGTTTTATGAGCAAAAAACAAGAAATGACACTCAATGTTTACACGTTGATCATCTTGAATCTTCTGTTCTGGATATGCGGCAATACCCCTCGCAAAATCATCAATTTTGATGACATAAGCTCGGTTGCATCCTATATCGTTCACTTTTTATATTTCGCGCTGTTTGCCTTTTTTATCGTGATTGCATTTGCCAAGGATAAAACTGTTTTTTCGGAAAAGACATTCGATAAGAATCTGCCTATCGCAAAAAGATGGGAGTTTGGAAAATGGATTTCTCTGCTGTTATTGCAAATCGGATTGGATTGCGCGGTCGGTCTGCTTTCTTCCATGAATGTGCAATGGAAATACATCGGCATTGATATGTTCATTCCGTTATATTGGGTTATCCTCTATTTCATTTGCGTAGGAAAACGGCATTTTAAGAAAGACAATGCTAAAATTTTCATTTTTGAACTTCTCTTCATTCTTTGTTTTACGATAGGCAGTTTGCTGATTACGGGTTCTGTGATTGATGAGTATGTTGGATTGATCCCCAAATATGAGATTGATTCTCCCGTATTATCGGCGGTTAAGTCCAACGCGGAATTTTTACACGGCATTAAAACGGCTTTGGTTGATACGGTAATTGGAATTTCTCTTTTGGTTATGAACCGAGTATTTGCAACGGATGAAAACAAAACGGAACGTTGCAACTTTACGGTATTCTCAACGCGCATGCTTGTGATCGGCGCGGTTTTGTTTATTTGTATATTTCCGAAAGCAATCTATCCTGACGGTTTGCTGTCAAGCTTCAGAATGCACACATCGGATCACACTTCATACCAGCATTTCGACGAATGCAATGAGACAAGCGATTCCTTGTTCATATACCGTCTTTCTTCGGAACAGGAAAAGATATTTGCTTATCAAAAGGATAAAATTACGCTGTCCATTGATGGAAAAACATCCCTCGATTTTACAATGCCTTACGTAGGTCAGTTATATCCGTATCATGTGAAAGACAATACGCTTGACGAAAACTTTTTTCTCTATCCCATCTTATCTGACGAAATGGAAGTGTATATTTATAATAGTCAAATCATTTGTTTTTATGAAAATGAAATGCCCCGTATGATCAAGGTGGACGACATCAAACATTGCGATGAAAACAAAATTCTGACACAAGTATGCAAAAAGCTTCTTTCCGAAGGCAATATTTATATTTTCGAATATGCGGCGGAGTATCTTGAACGCTGTGAGCCCAATTTTATAGCGGATTATATAAAACGGTATGCTAACGGGATTTCACGGAAGCGGAATTGCTTTGGATGCAAACCAATGATTATCGCAATACTTACGTTACTGAAACTGCCAAACGAATTCATTGGTCAGATTGAAAATTTTTCGCGAAAACTATTGCATTATTTCCGAAAAAGGTGTATAATTGTTTTACAATTAAAAAGCGGGGAGCTTGATGCGTCTGTGAACGCGGACAGGCTGAGAGGAAGGTATGACCTTCGACCCATTAACCTGATTTGGATAATGCCAACGTAGGGATGCCTGGAGATCGTGTATTCGGATGGAAGTTACCAAAATCGGTGGCTTCCATTTTTTCTTGTTCATGAAATCGGAACGCACCGTTTTGCTTCAAAAACGAAAAACAAGACAGATGATAACATACATCGGCGGTATTTCCTTTGACGGGTTCCGCTGGATAATTGAATATTTTAATCCGAACATTCGGAGAAAGAGGAAAAAATGCTTGGAAACTGTCTTGAAAACGTAAGAAAATCCATGCCATTGGTGCATAACATCACGAATTACGTAACCGTTAACGATGTCGCAAATGCAATTCTTGCTTGCGGCGGAAGCCCCATCATGTCAGATGAACCCGATGACGTGGCTGATATCACTTCCATCTGCGGAGGACTGAACATCAATATCGGTACATTGAACAAACGCACGATAGAAGCGATGTGGATCTCCGGCGCAAGATCCAAGGAGCTGGGACATCCTGTTCTGCTCGATCCAGTAGGAGCCGGTGCAAGCGCGCTTCGTACCAACACAGCCGTTAAAATCATGGAAAAAATCAAGCCGGACGTTATCCGCGGTAACATTTCGGAAATCAAAACTCTCGCGCTCGGAAGCGGAACGACCAAGGGCGTTGATGCAGATGCGGCAGATACCGTAACCGAAGACAATCTCGAAGCAATGATTTCCTTTGCAAAAAACTTTGCAGCCAAGAGCGGCGCAGTGGTTGCGATCACGGGCGCTATAGACCTTGTGGCAGATGCCGAAACGTGCTACGTCATTCGAAACGGCCGTCCCGAAATGAGCCGTATTACGGGAACGGGCTGTCAGCTTTCGGGAATCACTGCTACTTATATTACGGCAAACCCCGATCATAAAACCGAAGCTGTTGCCGCCGCCGTTTGCATGATGGGGCTTGCAGGTGAGATCGGTGTGGCAAATATGGCAGAGAATGAAGGAAACTCCTCTCTCCGCAACCGCATTATTGATGCCATTTACAACATGGATGCCGAAACACTGGATCATGGAGCGAAATATGAAGTGCGATAAAAAAGACTTGCTTTTATATGCGGTCACAGACCGTTCCTGGCTTGGAGAACAAACCCTCTGCGAACAGGTAGAGGAAGCGTTAAAAGGCGGCGCTACCTTCGTTCAGCTTCGTGAAAAAGAGCTTGACGATACTACTTTCCTTACCGAAGCCATTGAAATACAGAAACTTTGCAAAAAATACAACGTGCCTTTCGTCATCAACGACAATGTGGAGATCGCAAGAAAAATGAATGCAGACGGTGTTCATGTAGGACAGAGCGATATGGAAGCAGGCGACGTTCGTGCCCTTCTCGGAGAAGATAAGATCCTCGGCGTTTCGGCTCAAACTGTAGAGCAAGCCATCCTTGCCGAGCAGCGCGGTGCGGATTATCTCGGTGTTGGCGCGGTATTCCATACAGGTTCAAAGGCTGATGCTGATGATGTGAGCCACGAAATGCTTCGAGCCATTTGCGAAGCCGTTCGTATTCCCGTCGTTGCTATCGGCGGCATCGGTAAGCATAACGTGCTGAAACTCAGCGGAAGCGGTATTTGCGGAATTGCTGTCATCAGCGCAATTTTCGCCGCGAAAGACATACAAAGCGCAACCTCTGAACTGAAAACTCTTACAAAACGGATGGTACAACAATGATAAAAGGTGCAATATTTGATTTTGACGGTACGCTCGTCGATTCCATGTTTATATGGGACACCATTGGTAAGGATTATCTTTGCTCCCTTGGCATCGAACCGAGAGAAAACTTAGCCGAAACCTTCAAAACCTTCACTTTAGAGGAATCCGCCGAATATTATCGCGCGCATTACGGCGTAACCTTATCAGTCGAGGAAATCGTAAATGGCGTAAACGGAATGATCGAGAATTTTTATCGAAATACCGTACCGCTGAAAAAGGGTATTCGGGAGTTCCTTGAAAGTCTGTCAAAGGACGGAGTAAAAATGTGTATTGCTACGGTTACGGATAAATACCTTGTTGAAGCCGCTTTGACTCGTTTGAAAGTCAGAGAATACTTTGGAGAAATCTTTACCACTGCAGAGGTGGGCTGTGGTAAGAACAATTCGATGATTTATCGAGTTGCTCTTGCTTATCTCGGAACGCAAAAAAGTGAAAGCCTTGTGTTCGAAGATGCGCTTCATGCATTGATGACGGCAAAAAACGACGGCTTTCCCGTTGCCGCCGTTTACGATTCCCATGAATCGGAACAAGCTCTGATGAGAGCAAACGCAGATTATTATATATCTGATTATACCCAATTTCATTGGATTCGAACCATGAAAACCGCCCTCACGATCGCAGGCAGTGATTCCTGCGGCGGAGCGGGAATTCAAGCAGATATAAAAACAATGACAACGAACGGCGTTTACGCCATGAGCGCAATCACGGCAATGACCGCGCAGAACACCGTTGGCGTTCGTTCCATCATGGAATCCACGCCCGAATTTTTGAGAGCACAGCTTGATGCGGTATTTGAGGATATTTATCCGAATGCCGTAAAGATCGGGATGGTTTCCTCATCTGCGCTGATTCAAGTAATTGCCGAAAGGCTGAAAGCTTATCGCGCAAAAAATATCGTCGTGGATCCCGTCATGATTGCAACAAGCGGTTCCGAACTGATCAAAAACGATGCCGTATCGCTTTTGAAAAAAGAACTTCTTCCTCTCGCCGCTCTCGTTACACCTAATATATCGGAAGCGGAAGTTCTCACCGGAATGACTGTCAAAACGAAAGAAGATATGGAACGTGCGGCAAAAATAATCGGAGATACATACGGTTGCGCCGTTCTTCTGAAAGGCGGCCACAGTATCAACGATGCCAACGATTTACTTTATGAAAACGGAATGTTCAAATGGTTTAACGGTAAGCGCATTGATAATCCCAACACGCACGGTACGGGTTGTACGCTTTCGTCTGCCATCGCCTCCAATCTTGCGAAAGGATATAATCTTGAAACTTCGATTCAAAGAGCGAAAGATTATATTTCAGGCGCTCTTGCCGCCATGCTTGATCTCGGAACCGAATCCGGTCCCATGAACCATGCTTTTAATTTGAGCGGAAAATATATTTGAGTTTTGCTTGTCAATGATATCAAAAAGCTAAACACGCTAAGAGTGCTATCTTGCAATTTTTATTTTTTATGCAAAAAGACGGCGGTTCTCTGCTTGGAGAGCCGCTGTCTTTTTAAATTTTATGTCTTTATTGCATATCACTGTGCGAAAGCACAATATCACTTGCCGTAGGCAAATATCACTGCGTATTTTCTTTCGAGGAAATACGCTAAATTCACGTTATTTTAAGTTTTATCAATCTGATCGGTTGATCTGCATTCCCCCAGATTACCGTGTAAACTTCGCTTTGATAAACCTTAATTCTTCCCACAACCTCGCCGTCTGCCTGTATCTCTTGCAACACGTTTCCGCTTACAAGATCAATTTGATAAATCCGTTTTTCAAAATCTCCAACGATAGCCGAGTTATGATATAAATCAAAATAAGCGCAGCCGTTTTTCAAGGGGAATGCCCAATTTTCGCTACCGGTTTCAGCAGCAAGACTCACCAAAAAGCCATCTCTTCCTGCAGTACCATATAGAATTCGTCCATTCAGAAAAACGGGGTCGGTATAAAGCCCAGGTGTTGTTTTGGTTCGATAAATTTCATTTCCGTTTTCAATGTTTACACATATCAGTTCAGTGTCATTTTTTACCCAAAAAACGAGATCGTTTTGCAGGAATATTTTTCGTCTGAGCAACGGTCCTTCAAAAGAACGGCTGCATTTCCAAATTACTTTTTTGGCAGTGACGTCGTATCTTAAAATTCCTGCATTTGACCAGTTTGTAAATCCAATCAAAAGAGAACCGTCCTTCATACGTATTGGATTGAAAAGTTTATCAACTCTTGGCACTTTTATTTGATTCAAAACTTTCCCATTCGAAATATCTATAAACAACAATTGATCATTTCCATAACAGGAAACAGAATTTTCAAAGAGAGAAATATCGCCTATCGTATAATTTTTCGTATTGGAAAGCTGTAATTGCCATTTCAGACATTTCGCATCGATATCAATGCAATATAAAGAAGAACGATCTGCAAAAATAAAATTATTTTCATAAATAAGATAAGAATTGATCTCATCATCTATTGGTTGATCAAACAATGCCGAAAGTTTTTCTCCGTGCAATATCCAAAGCGTTCCCGTATAAATAATAATTTGTTCGCCGTACTCTTCAAAAAAGCATTTTGCGGGAATGACCGTTTTTTTCGGAAAACAGAATTTTTTTCGCATTTCTCCCGAGTTCTTATTCACTATATACAGAAACTGCTCACTTTTATGATCGATGAAGCAGTCGCATATAAAACAGAGATTGTCCTCTTTTACAAAAATAGGACCTTCGTACTGATAATCATCAGAGGATTGGTTTGTTGGCAAATCGTATTTCCATAAAATCTCCATGAGCGCACCTCGGTTTTTGGGATTAAATACTACAAAATCGGCGTTTCATAAACAAAATTCTCTCCGCCAAAGCTTTTTTCGTTGTTTTCGCATTTTGCATGATATCAAAACCATGCATTGTTCCTTGGGTTTCGTTCAAAACTACGTCGATACCTGCCGCGCGAAGCTTTTCGGCATACAGGATGCCGTCATCGTGAAGACAATCAAACTCTGCCGTTTCAATATAGGCAGGAGGCAACGCATCAAAGCTCTCGGCTTCCACGGGAGAATAATATACATAGTCGGGACGGCTTCTGTCAATGTTCGTCATCGGCGTGATACGGCTTGAAAGTGTGGAATTCCACATCGGCGTATCCGTATATTTTTTGCAGGACTCACTGTTATTCCGCGCATCGAGATAGGGATACGGAAGCATCTGAAAAGCAAATTTTACGGGATGCTTTCTGTCTTTTGCCATCATACACACGCCGACCGCAAGCGTCGAGCCTGCACTGTCACCGCCGATACCGATGCGTGAGGTATCGATACCGAGGATTTCCGCGTTATCGTAAGCCCCGCACATCGCGGCATAACAATCTTCAAAGAAGACGGGATGCGGGTATTCGGGCGCCAAACGATAATTAACGAACCAAACTTTACAACCAACCTCTTTCGCATACCGCATGGCATTTTTGTAATGATACCCTGCCGCTGCCAGAACGAAACCACCCCCGTGAATGTATATAAGACACGGCGCGCTATCCTCTATGGATTTTGGAGAAATCAAGAAGCACTCTATTTTTTCGCCGTCATAACTCTCTATTTCGTGACGGATCACGTCAAGCTCCTTATCTCTGTATATGTATTTCGGCGTTTTCATATGTGGTACAGCCATTCGGAGAAACTTCTTACCGATAGGCGGTTTGAAATGAGAGAACGGAAAGAACTCTCTTTTAATTTTATATTTTGCCATAAAACCTCCTCCTATCTACCTTGAATTTTTGATTTTTATTTCCTTTTATAATTTAAGACCAAATTCCCATTTTCATTTTCTGCTTTAACCGGTTCAAAATTTGCAATCTCCGAATCCATAAACAACGGTTTACTGTCCTTGCCTGCTACCACAGGAGCAACAACAAGACTCAGTTCATCGACCGCCCCCACTCTTTCAAACGCGCCGTTCATAATACTTCCACCTTCCAGAAGCAAGGTATTACATCCGATGATATTTTTCAATTTGAACAATGCAAGCTCCACGTCAATGACATTTTCGCCTGCGAAAATATACGGAATTCCCATCGATTCCAGATAACCGAGATAGCGTTCATCAACATCTTCCGAAAGCACCTCGATGATCTGCGCGCCATCATAGCCGAGATCTCCGTCCGGATCCATGATTTTGTTGGATTTCCAACCAAGTTTACCGTGCGTATCAAAAGCAACCGCATAGAATCCGCTGAGATTGTCAACGATATAATCCATCTTCAGATTCATATCATGATGCACGGGCTTATGCATACTCAAATCGGGATACCAACCTCCCGTAAAGCTGCTTTCCATCGTAATGCGGCCGCAGATAAAGCCGTCCGCTTTCAATTCCCTGTTCAAACGGTAATAGATATCCGTTGCTTCGGCACATTCCGGCTGAAACAGAAAATCTCCCGTGACCTTTCCGTCAATGGAGGTTGTCATATGACAAATAATATACGGTCTGTTCATGTGTTATCCCTTCCCTCACTCATTCAAAAGTATATCATGCAAAAACGCTTTTAAAAAGCCAACCTTTTTCTTTCCTCATAAATCGTTCTTATGCCACACCAGATCAAATATACCGCAACAATGACCGAACCAATCATATCCAACCAAAAGGAGAATACACTTTTCGGCGCAATCAGCACGGAAAGGAGTGCCGCCGTAACGCTGATATCCACCAAACTCTTTGCCCGATACAATCTTGCCTGAACGGCTAAAATGACGTTCGGTTCATTTCTGTTCAGATGCGTGTACTTCGCCCAAAATATCGAATTGGCAATCACGCCGAGCAAAGCAATTGCAAGTCCGGGAATCACGTTGCCCTTGTCTTCGTTTTGAATTGCAAATGCAAGCACAGCCATGATCCCACCTGCAAGACACATCATCGAGCCCACGAAGATGTTGGAACGGCGCTCCAACTTGCGCTTTCTCATCTCATCGCAAACACTGCCCTTTTGCGTTGCGCTATATACTGCAAAAGACATAATGATTGCCAGTAACTCCGCGCTTCTGCGCACAAAATCAGCAATTTGCGTTGAGCTTCTGCCTGCAATCAGCCCCAGTCCCACGACAAGAGGACCCGGAGAACTCATGATGATCGACCATAGGAGTGTTTTTGCTCCCGATTTCTTTTTTTCCATCACATCAACCTCCAAAAACTGTTACCAAGGGAATGATGACAACCATAGCGGCGGTCGGGCAAACAACCGTATCCAATCCGTTTTGGGCGCACATTTCCGTCAACGTACAAACAATAGCCGCGAGTAAAGCGGTACCTATACAAAGGGGAATACCGAATCCACCTCTGACCGTCAGAACCGTAAACACCGATATCAAGGAGCAGACGAACATCGCAAGCGAGCCCTCAATACTCTTTTTGCCGTCTGCCAACTTCCATTTAATTTTATGCTTTCCAAAGCGTTTGCCGACCAAAGCCGCCATGGCATCGCCAACGCCCCAAGCGTAAATGGAAGCGAGAACGAGATATTGATCTCCGAACAGTCCCCAGCAAATCGAAACGCTGAATGCCATCATGCCAATCGCCAAAACCATACTGTTTTTGAACTCGCCCTTTCTGCGCTCGTTCACAAAGGACGAAAACACGGGTAGCTTCTCTGCAAGAGACAAAACGGGAAACAGAACGACGATCAATGCGCATGCAAAAATTGCCGCCCTCCACCATATGTCAAACGCAAAAACCAGCGGAATATATGCGCCCAATAAAATGAAATGCAGTATTTTTCTGAACAATTCATCGGGAATCGTGAGCAACTTTCGCGCCGACAACATAATGCTTGCTGCAACACTTATGTATAACATCGTAATGCCGGTTCCGTACCAAAATGCTTGCACGTGGGATCACCTCAATTCTGATTATTTAGCAATATTATTCCAAATTTTAGATAATGGCACAGTTCTTTTACCGTTTATGTATTCTTATGACGGATTAACTCATATCATAAGTTCGATACCCGTATCCGATTATCTTATTTTGTAAATTGTAAAAACGACTATATGTATTGTTCTTTGAGAAAAACTCCAGAAATTTTCCTTTTTCAACGAATTGAATCATTATCGGTTTTGGCAAAGCATAAAACGTAAAGCTAAAATTCGAAGCATCCCGCTCACCGACACATTTTGCAGCGTTCACCGAATTTGCTTTATTCCACATCTCTGCACATACAGCAAAATCAATATACAGACCGTTCTTCAGAGCAATCCCTTTTGCAGTGATTTCAGATATTTCATTCTCCGTAAACGCTTCATAGTCCGCAAAATAATTATCTTTATTCATGATTTTTTCGTTCCTTCTTTTTCATTTTCTTTCATAGTCAGTGCCAAATACCATGCATATGCGCCTGTGATAACCGTGAGCAAGATGCAAGTCAGAATCCTCATCTCTGCCGTTGCCTTTCCTTCGTTTGTAAATACACTCAGCGCATTAAAAATACCGTGAATGATGATACAGCCAATCAAGCTTTTTGTTTTCAAATACATCATCACAAACATAAATCCTGCGGCGGTAGCATACACGATCTGCAGCAAGTTAGGAAGCAACTCGGCGCCTGATCCGTTGATCAGATTGACGATGTGTCCAACACCAAAGGTTACGCTTGAAACAATCACGGCGACTTTCGGTGTTCCCTTCCGCATTGCTTCAAACAGAAAACCTCGGAAGATCAGTTCTTCAAGAAAACCAACGCAGAACATCGAAAGTATGTAAAGCACGGTTTCCGTCAACCCGTAATTGAAAGTCACGCCGTACCACAGATTTGCCGTCAGCATCAAAATCACGGGCAGATAATATAGCATGGACCGCGCGGATGTTTGAGCGGGACGAAATCCGTAAGCTTCAAAGAGATGATTCTTCTTTAAGAATATCAAGAGTACCGCAGACAACAAAATTCCGACACATAGCGTCAGCGATTTTTCAATTCCTATCATCGCAGAAAGCGAATCGCCTGCGGACATCAGTATGCAGTATGCGACAATCCATAAGACGGCAAACCAAATTTCGCTTTTTCCGTATAATTTTTTCAACATTTTACACCTCAAACATGATTTCCGCACCAATGTGCTGTTGATACAATTCTAACGCGGAAAAGAAACTACCCAAAATGCTGTGCGATTGACTTCGGCAGATATTTCCGCTTATTCTCTCACTCAAAAAATTCCCCGTAAGGCAATCTGAAAATCATGATACGCTCACGCGTATCACTTCCTTCAAACAGATCGTAACACTCTGTTTCATCGTAAAATTCAAGCTCATATACCGTCATCAGATAACACATATATTCGTCTGACGGATAGTAGAAAAACAAAAATATTTCCCTTGGATTCTCATAATAAGATTCAATCATTCTCGCGATCACCTTGCGAAGGATTTCTACGGAAAAAGGATTGAAGAAATAACAACGGTTGACCTCTTTCGGTACAACGTATTCTTCTGCCCTTGTCAAGACAAATTCTGTTCCAATTCTTGAAACGGCGGTCTTTTTATTTTCGAGCGCTTTTTCATAAATCCGACTGTCGTATTCAATTCCAACCGTTTTTGCCTTTGTCTGATAGGAAAGAAAAAATCCTACGCGTCCTTTTCCGCAGCCATAGTCAAGTATGATATCTTTTTTTGTAAAAAGTCCGCTTTCAGCCAGCCGCTCCAAAACGCAATACGGCGTAGGTTCATACGGAAAACGGTACTGATCGGCATTGCTATCATCCCGACCTCTTGTTTTGATCTGCAAAATCTTATCCCATGTTTTTTCGTTGTCCATCATTGTTTTTCTCTGCAAAACTTCATTTCAATCAATTGTACTCAAATTCAAAATCACCATCCACACATTTTCCTATCGATTCGAGAGTAATGTAGATTGTTTTTTCGTTATCATATTTCCCATCAAGTGTAATCGTTTCATCATAAGTTTCTCCGCCCTTGACTGTACGGAGTAATTCTTTTTTACCGTCAACACCAATATAAATATTCATCTCGCCTTCAGCAAGACTTGATTCAAAATCAAGCGTATGGTCGGCATCACCGTCTCTTCTTAATTTGAAATGATACGTTCCCTTAAAGGTGTCAAATTCAATATTTGCTTCATCGCCCTGACAAGAAGTGATCAAAATGGTTGCAGAATAATTGTTTACGTATCTCTCGCAACCACAAAGCATAACAAGTGTGAGTATCATCGCCAACACAAAACCAATTTTTTTCATAACCGTATTTCCCTCCATATTTTGTTTTCAGCATATCGCTTGGAAATTTATATTTTTGCTTCCTTGATAAAGCTATATTAAGAAACTTGCCTTAACTGTCGCGCTCGCAGTCATCTTCCCCGGACACATGTTTTCTTATTCTCTGAAAACGTCTCATGACTCTGACGAGCTTCGGTCTGTTATAGCGTTGAAGTATCACGAACAACGAATCAAACAGCATTGCAAAAACAGACGTTATAATCAATGCAACCGTTCCCCCTAAAAATGGTATTACGATTATTGGCAATAGGCTGAGAACCATAATAATCTCATGAACGATCTCCGCTTGACAGGTCGCTCCTATAATATCTTTAACGGTTTTTCGACTCGTATCAAATGTATCCGGACTATATGTCGGGAGGTGTTTTTTCCACTCTTGTACACGTATTAACCTATAAAGCTTTTTTTCAAAACTTTTTTCCCGAAACCATATATTTTCATGATTGGCTTTATTTTTCATGATAGAATTTACAATAGTTCCAACCGCAAGCCTCATAATAAAGTGATAAAGAGTAACACCGATGGTAATTGTGATGGTTTCGGCAATACCGTTTTTTGTCACAATGAAAACAGGCAAAAATATTGTAAATCCTACAAGCAGGAAAGCAGTTATCAAAATCATTTTGTTTTTCAACGCTTCATCCTCTCAAATCCTTGATTTTCAAATTATTTCCAAAAAGCGCTTGACTTTAGGGGAATCGTTCGCTTGAATAATTTTATTATACCATAATTTCGGCAAATAATCAATGGAAGAAGCAAAATATGCCAATATGTAAGCTTAAATAATGGCGTAAAAATACTTTGCTCGGTTCCGGCGTTTATCAGATAACTGAGAACGAGCGTGGAAGAAGCCTGCCGAAGTCTTTGAAGGTCGGCAACGCCATCGTAAAAATCGGCTCTCGGATTAATTTTCCGAGAGCCTTTTCTTTTGCGCAATATAAACATAGAGCTATTATGAGTGATCAGAGCAGAGAACTCTGTTTCAAAATAAACAGCCGGTCAAATTGATTTTGCTTTGACTTTTATAGGCGTTTATATAAAATGGTTATCTCTTGATTCTCTGATCCGAAAGCATTTTCGCGCCATCCTCACATTCAATACCATACATCACAAGGTTTTTTATTGCACCGGCAAGCGTTACGGCACATCTTGCTCTCGAACGCACGTTTCTGACCGTGATATTATAGGTTTCCTCCTCCGTTGCGTGGCGAGTCCCATACATCGTGTTATCTCCTATGCGAATGGCGGTCAAGCCCCGCTCCATATACGGAGAATCGGCGGAAGTATCGTAAACGCCGTCAATCGTAATATCGTGAAGTTTGATCTCCCCTTGATTCAAAAGCCTTACGTTGGCGCAGAATGCTGACGTTGCAATATTTCTGACGGTAATATCACAAAGATCGGACGGAAGTCCCTCCACCTTAAATTGTCTTTCCAAATGCCAATCGAGAGCCGTTAACGCAATAGAATCATCTTCGGTAAAACCCGTGATATTTTCAATAGTAATATGATGACATCCCCGGCGAAGGTCGATGCCATCCGCATTTTTGACAAGAATCTCCTTGTACTTTGAATGTTTCAATCCATGATAAATATTACCTTCTGCATCTATTGCTGTATCGTTTGCACAAAAATCGATATTTCCAAGATATCCGTTGGCGCAATACACAAAATTCAAAGCCCAATAGCGTTGATTACGGCAAGAAATGCCTTTGATCATGAAGCCGCTTACGTTCGTAAACAAAACGAGATTGTTTTTCCAGATCGGAGGCAATCCGTTTTGCATATGGTTTCTTTCCGAAAGTCCGTTATATTCCCCGCCGTCAAGGATTGCCGTTCCCCGTCCGATAATGGAAATATTGGAATCCGTACCGTCTACGGTTTTACCGATTTCGGTATCGTGATGTTCGTTGACAAAGATATTGCTGTAACACCCGTCTGCAAGCCGCAAATGACAATTCTCCAGAATCAATGTAAAGTTCGACGGAATGCGGACGGGAGCATCTATGATATGGCACCCTCTGATGATAGCGGTTCTTGTTTCATTTTGAAGTGCTTCTTCAATTTTCCCGGTGATATATGCCGAGCCGTTTTTCATAAATTCATTCACGGTAAACTCCTTTATCTGTACACCTTATTTGTTAGACGAAAGGGATGCAATTTTAGCATCCGCTGCATGAAAGTAATCATCCGTCTCCTTTCCGTCTTCCACTGCCGCAACCATGGGAATTGCGCTTTTTCCTATCTTAAAATGATAAGTGTCCGAGGTGTATCTGCGGAAAACGTGCGTGTGTTTCGGGATCATTCTTCGCGGACAGTTTAGCATAAAAGACAAATGCTTGTCAAGGTATAACCCGGAAATTTTACAAATTTTTCAGGATATTTACTCATGATAACCTCCGTTTTGCAATGGGTTATTTGATTTTATCTTATCACAAATGCTTGTCTGAAGGTATTGATCTTATTTTTGAAGAAAAAATTCTGATATATATTTTGATCCAACGAAATATCCTACTTCAATCAATTTGACTTTTCCGAACCTTTATGTTATAATAAAAATCGGATAGGAGGTATAAAGCGATGCAAACGAAGAAAACATATATTGCCATAGATCTGAAATCATTCTATGCATCCGTGGAATGCGTGGCGCGTGGACTGGATCCACTGACGACGAATTTGCTGGTTGCCGACGTTTCCAAGACCGAAAAAACCATTTGTCTTGCTGTCACACCCAGTTTGAAAGCCTACGGAATTTCCGGCCGAGCCAGATTGTTTGAAGCAATCGAGCGAGTCAAATCCGAAAACGCAACAAGAAAAGCAAAATTACGCGGCAGAGATTTTATCGGCTCCTCATACGACGATAACGAATTGAAGAAAAATCCTTTTCTTGCAATCGACTATATTGCCGCGCCTCCGAGAATGTCCGTATACCGCGAAATCAGCACTAAAATCGTTGCCACCTATCTCAAATTCGTTGCCATTGAGGATATCTACCCTTACAGCATCGACGAAGTATTTATCGATGCTACACAGTATCTTGATACCTATAAAATGAACGCACACGATTTTGCCGCTATGCTGATCAAAAACGTTCTGAAAAGCTTCGGTGTAACGGCAACGGCGGGTATTGCCGAAAATATGTATTTATGCAAAGTTGCGCTGGACATCTCGGCAAAGCACATCCCTGCCGATCAGGACGGTGTACGCATCGCAGAGCTTGACACTATGTCCTATCGCAGAACGCTTTGGACTCACAGAAATCTGACGGATTTTTGGATGGTGGGCAATGCCACGGCAAAAAAGCTGAACGAGCTCGGGCTTTTCACGATGGGTGACGTTGCCAGATGCTCAACCCGTAACGAAGAAATTCTTTACAAGGCATTCGGAAAGAACGCCGTTTTTCTTATCGATCAAGCTTGGGGATACGAGCCCGTTGATATTGCAAGCATCAAAGCGTATAAGCCCGAATCTACCAGCACAAGCGCCGGTCAAGTGTTATCCCGTCCGTATACTTTTGATGAAACACGGATTATTGTAACGGAAATGGTCGACAAGCTTGTTCTGGAACTTGTCGAAAAAAACTTGAGAACCGATCAGATTGTTCTGACCGTCGGTTACGATATCGAAAACCTGACTGACGGTTGGCGCAAATCAGAATATAAAGGCGAAATTACGACGGACCGTTACGGCAGACGGATTCCCAAACATGCCCGAGGTACCGCCAATATGGGAAAATATACGTCTTCCTCCAAACTCATTACAGAAAAAACCTTGGAGCTTTTCGATCGCATCGCAGATAAAAAACTATTGACAAGAAGACTGAACATCACAGCCAACCGCCTTTTGACGGAAGAAGAAGCAAGGGCAAACGCACCGATGAAGCAGCTTTCGCTTTTTGATGATCCTCAAGAAATAGCGCAAAAGGATGCGGACGAGGAACGTGAAGAACGAAGACAGAAAGCCGTCCTTGCGATCAAGAACCGATTCGGCAGCAACGCAATTATGAAAGGGACGAGTTATCAGGATGCCGCGACCGGAATTGAACGAAATAAAACCGTTGGCGGTCATCACGAATAAAGGAGAACAATCATGCCGCAAAAATTTCCTTACGAAGATATTGTAAATCTTCCCCGACCGATTTCAAAGAAACATCCCGAACCGACCATGTTGGAACGCGCCGCTCGGTTTGCTCCGTTCGCCGCGATTACCGATTACGAAGAAATGGTGCTTGAGGAAGCACGCGTGACCGAGGAGCGCATTACGCTGGATGAAAACGCGTTGAACTTGCTCAATGAGAAATTATATATCCTTCAGAAATTTCCCGATCAGATGCCCACACTCAAAGTAACCTATTTTGAGCCCGACAAAAAGAAGTCCGGCGGAGCTTACGTCACATACAAAGGAACCGTAAAGCGGGTAGAGTCCTATCAAAAGCTTCTCGTTATGAACGATGGCAAGAAGATTCCATTCGAGGATATTTGTACGCTGGAAAGCGAATTGTTTTATACTCTCGGTTTGGAAGACTGAGTACAACCCGGGAAATGATTGTTTATGCGTTTGTGTGTTGCCGAAAGATGGGGTTTAGTTAGCCTGTCTCGCTGCGGCTCGGTCACACCACGGCTCTGAAAGCCGTTCAGGCTTTCATTCACTACCGTGCTGACGCTTCGCTACCCGGCGGGGGAAGGCTTTCGATGTCTTTGCTTTTTCAAACGAACACATCCGTAAATTCCCGTTTATCTTACCATTTTTTCATCGGACTCACGTTATATTACTTTAATTCGTTGAAAAAGATTGCTTTGTGTTTTATTTCATGATATAATGATACTATCCAAAAATAAAATTGAAAGCAGAGGAATTGTTTATGGAATTGAAAAAATTAGACAAAAGCGTACTGAAATTATGGTACGCTCGAACATCCATTGTTGCATTGGCGCTGATTGGTGTTTTAGCGAGCATATTGGTAATTATGGCCGCAACAGGAGCTTCAACCGATGCCATGCTTATCGTTTTATGCGTGCTCGGAATACCGGATTTCTTACTCGTTTGCATAATCTTAATCATGCCGGCTTTGCGTTATAAAATGTATGCGTGGGGTTATGACGATAAAAGAATCATCGTGAAGCAGGGCGTGATTTTCAGACGAAGAGTTGTCATCCCGGTTTGCCAGATTCAGGACCTTCACAGAACGCAAGGTCCGCTTATGATGATGTTGAAGTTAAGCGGTGTAACGATCTCAACTGCCGGATCGAATTTTGAGATTTCTACTCTCACGACCGATGAAGCTGACCGTATGATTGACGAACTTGAGCATAACCTGGAAATCAGAGTTGGAGAACAAAAAAATGAAAAGATTTGACAAAGGATATATCTATTCCGCTTTGTTGTCGGATTTATTCGGAAGTATTATGATATTTTTCCTCTTTTTTGAGGAGATATTTTTTGATGAAAGTATCAATACGGAAAATATCATCTCCGCGATTCCTTTTTTTGTGATTGCACTGCTTGTGATTTATCTTTGTTTTATTGCATACAGAATTGCATATTACAAGACTTCCGGATACGAACTCACAGAAACGGAAATCAAATGCAAAAGAGGCGTATTTTTCACAAAACGTTCCGTTTTGGATTATAAAAAGATACATGCCATCAACAAAAAACAAAATTTACTTCAGAGAATCTTTGGTATTGCACTTCTGACGGTGGACAGCGGATCGACAAATACCTCTCATCAAGCAGAAATTATCATCATAGAAAAAGATAAAACGGTTGATGCTTTACTGAACGAGTTGAATGCATTGAAAGAAACCGGCGAGCGAAGCATGGCAGATGAATCGGCTACGGAAGAAGTGCTTCTTTCCGAAAACGACAGTCTGTTTCACTTTACCTCCAAAAGAAAAATCCTACATACGTTGATCAACGTTGCTTCCATCGCATTCTGCACCGGTTTGTTCGGAATATTGGCTATCGCCGTGATCGGTGTTTGCAAGCTCATGTTGGAGCAAAATTTTCTCGGCACCTGGGGACAGTATTTCCTATTTGCAACATTAATCACGTTAGGTGCCATGCTGCTGCTTTCAGCTTTCTCTTTTATAGGCAATATGATCCGCTTGTTTATCGGTTACCATAATTTTACCATCACAAAACACGGCAATGAAATCAGAATTTCATTCGGGCTCTTGGAAAAACATACCAATACCTTCAGCTATGACAGAATCAAGGCGGTTAAAATTTCGCAAGGTCTGATTGAAAGAATATTGGGCTTTGCCTCCATTCATCTTGAAGTCATAGGATATACATACGAGGCGGGAAGCAATAATGTAGAGCTCGGTGTGCTGGTTCCGTTTTGTAAATACAGCGAAATCAATGAGATATTGGAAAAAGTGCTGCCTGAATACACACCCGATGAAAAGCAAACGAAGGCAGCGGCATTTTTCCCGTTCGTTTCTTGGTTTTTGCTGATTGAGGGCATCGTAACGGGTGCAACGCTGATATTTGCGGTGACAATGATGGCAATATTCCATTTGTCATTGTCTGTGATTGCAACTGTCGTATGTTCTGTGATAGGATTAGGGCTCTTGATACTGATCATAAAACTTTTGAGTGCCGTTCTCAGTTATCAGATCAACGGTCTTGCAATCAACAACGGAAAAATAACGGTTTACAGCGGCGGATTTACAAAAAGAGTGACGGTTCTGATGACCAAAAATTTAATCGCAGTGGCAAACGTAACAACACCGCTTCGTAAAAAAGCAGGTATTACAAGTCTTGTTATGCACCTCAAAACCAATGCGCAATCAAATGAAGTAACGGTTCATATTCAGGATGACACACTTACGGATAAACTCGAAAATTTATTGATTTCATAACGCCAAATCTTTCTTTTGCAGTGCTTACGCTTAGAATTTCCAACGGAATTCAGCTCGATTGTGAGGCTGATTTTCACAATTTTCTGTAGTATAAAAAGCGAGGTGACCGTTTTGTCTTTGAAACTGGATGATAAACTTGTCATCGGGGTATCGTCCCGAGCATTATTTGATTTGGAAGCGGAAAATAAAATTTTTGAAGAAGAAGGCTTGGATCAATATTGCGCTTACCAGATTGAACATGAAAAGGATATTTTAAAGCCCGGCACAGCATTCCCTCTTGTGAAGGCTTTACAAAAATTGAATACGGAAGGTCAATATCTGACCGAAATCATCATTATGTCCAAAAACAGCGCCGACACCAGTTTGCGCATCTTCAACTCTATTGAACATTACAATTTGAATATCAGCAGAGCTGCTTTGGTTGCGGGCGCTTCCATCTCCCCCTATTTAAGCGCGTTCAAAACGGATCTGTTTTTGTCAGCCAATGAAAAAGACGTACAGGAAGCCATCAATGCCAATGTAGCCGCCGGCATCATTTGCAATCACGAACAGCTTCCCATCAACGCCGATGACGATATTGATCAAATCCGAATTGCTTTTGACGGTGATGCGGTAATCTTTTCCGATGATTCGGAACGTATTTATCAA
The DNA here is from genome assembly GCA_015064845.1 of Oscillospiraceae bacterium. Taxonomy (GTDB): domain Bacteria; phylum Bacillota; class Clostridia; order Oscillospirales; family CAG-272; genus QALR01. The sequence continues at coordinate 64,615 of SVRL01000005.1, forward strand.
AAAGAAGGCTTGCAGGCTTTCGAAAAACACGAGCGGGAAAACGCAAGCAATCCTCTGCATGAAGGTCCTTTCGCCAAATTATTGCAAACCCTTTCTATTATACAGCAAAAATTTCCCAAGGATGCCGTTCCAATCCGTACCGCTCTTGTAACCGCAAGAAATGCGCCTGCTCACGAAAGAGTCATCCGTACCTTACGGGCATGGAACGTGCGAATCGACGAGGTTTTCTTTCTCGGGGGTATTGAAAAAAGTAAGGTCCTCAAAGCGTTTGGCGCTAATATCTTCTTTGATGATCAAAGTGTTCATACAGATTCCGCATCCAAGCTGGTGCCCTCCGCGAGAGTGCCCTATAAACAAAATACAAATTAACTATATTTTCAAGCGGACAGCGGACCGATATCGGCCCGCTGTCCGCTTGCACTTCAAATTCAAATATCCTGTCTGATGATTTGCAGTGGCATAGTTTCCTCCCGTTTATTTAAAATATTTGTTGTCGCTCCAACCGTGAGCCGAAAATCAACAATTCTTATTCAGATTGCCGCCGACCGCGCCAATTTACCAACACAGAAATTTTTCGGGGTGCAAGCACCAGCACAGAAGATGGTGCTGGCCACACAATATTTTACCCTATACACGATTTTTAATTGTTTTCCTCTAATTCTTTGATCTTTTTGTTATTGCATTTAACTGGTAGAATATAGCCAAAATAAAACGACAATGGTGTTGCTAATAAAAAGTTAATTCCTAATTGAACTTGCTCTGTTGAAATAATTAGATAAATGCTTAATCCAATAATAATCGGCAAAAGTATACAATTGACTATTAATCGGATTTTGCTATCAGTCTTTAACTTTTTTATTTGTTGATCTTTCGGTAAACCATCAATTTTCGGTAAACCATCAAAATTTCCTCTCATATTCAGCCTCCAAAGGGAACCTCTAAAAATTAGTTGCCGATATTAAATTTTGCGATTCAAATGTCAAAAAATGAAATTGAAGCGGCGAATCGCATACCAAACTCAAATCTATTATATCATATTTTGCAGTTCCCTGCAATACTTTGTAAAATTTATAAAATATTTTTCAAGAAATTTCATATAACCGCTTGTGAAAAGTTTTTCTGTATGTTATAATAATTTAAGATATCTTTGCATTCCTTTTCTGCACGAAAATGCATCTGAAAAAGGAACAAAACGGAGTTTTCGATATAACTCCCTGTAAACAAATGCGTGCTTGGCGTAAAATTGGCGTAAAACAAAAATGCCAGAACGCAAAAGCCCTTGCAAATACAGGAAAAATTAAAGGAGAATAGACATATATGAAATTAGGTATCGTCGGTTTGCCGAACGTCGGCAAAAGCACACTTTTTAACGCTATCACAAACGCAGGCGCACAGTCTGCAAACTATCCTTTCTGTACCATTGAACCGAATGTCGGCATGGTAGCAGTTCCGGACTCTCGTCTGGACGATCTCGCAAAGATGTATAACCCCGAAAAATACACTCCCGCCGTGATTGAATTCGTTGATATCGCAGGTCTTGTTAAGGGCGCATCCAAAGGCGAAGGTCTTGGAAATAAATTCCTTTCTCATATCCGTGAAACCGATGCCATCATCCATCTTGTTCGTTGCTTTGAAGATTCGAACATCATTCACGTTGACGGCAACGTAAACCCGCTCCGTGATATTGAAACAATTAACTTTGAATTGATTTTCTCCGATATTGAAATTCTCGACCGCAGAATTCTTCGCACAGAAAAAGCAATGAAAGGCGATAAAACGCTTGCGGAAGAACTTGCCGTTCTCAACAAGATCAAAGCCGCCTTGGAAGAAGGTATCAGCGCACGCGCGGTTGCCTTGACTGCCGATGAAAAAGCATTGATCGGAGATGTGGAACTGCTTTCCATGAAACCCATCATTTACGTTGCCAACATCAGCGAAGATCAGATTGGCGGAGATTTCCAAGAAACCGAAATCTATGCTTCCCTTTCCAATCTCGCAAAGAGCGAAGGCGCGGAATTGATTTCTATTTGCGCAGGCATAGAAAGCGAACTTGCTGAATTGGAAGGCGAAGACAAACAGGCTTTCCTTGAAGATCTCGGTATTGAAGAAAGCGGTCTTGATCAGCTCATCAAAGCAAGCTACAAACTCCTCGGCTATATCAGCTTCCTGACAGCAGGTCCGAAAGAAGTTCGTGCATGGACAATTGTTAACGGTACGAAAGCTCCTCAGGCGGCAGGCAAAATTCACTCCGACATGGAACGCGGATTCATTCGCGCGGAAGTCATTCATTTTGACGATCTTATGGCTTGCGGCTCTATGGTCGTTGCCAAAGAAAAAGGATTGATCCGCAGTGAAGGAAAGGAATACGTATTTAAGGATGGCGATATCGTCGTTATCCGCTTTAACGTATAAAGCGGCAAGTTGTCGCTCCCATGACAGATTGCGGAGCAATCTGTGTGTCCGCCTATCGCAGTTAGAACTGTATCCAACCAATACAAACGGCGAGGTCGGTTTTGCGCAATTTTCTTATGAAATAAAAAATTTAAACAAATGGAGGTAAACATCCCATGGAAACCAATCTTTTTGACATTTTCGCTCAATTTTCTCCCACAGAAACCGCAACGAAATGCGAACCCATCACTGCAGGTCTGATCAATCACACTTATGCCGTTTTCGTTGAGAACGAAGAAAAGCCAAAATACGTTCTTCAGAAGATCAACACCAATATCTTCAAGGATTCCGACGGTTTGATCGAAAACATCAAAGGTGTATGTGAACATGTTCGTGCCAAAGTCATTGCAAACGGCGGTGATGTTAACCGTGAAGTCCTCACGTTGATTCCCACCAAAGATGGCAAGAGTTATCTGAAAAACGATGAAGTCGGCGCATGGCGTCTCTACAACTTCATTACGGATGCAACCGCACATCAGAGTGCCGCAGGTAAACCCGGTATTTTGGCAAGCGCAGCAGAAGCTTTCGGTACATATCAGAAACTTCTCTCCGATTATCCCGCAGAAACCCTCCATGAAACCATCCCGAACTTCCATAACACCGTTTCCAGATACAACGACTTCATGACAGCGCTTGAAAATGACGTTGCAGGCAGAGCTTGTGAATGCGCTTATGAAATTGAAGAAATCAAGAAGCACGCACATCTCGCTTCCGTTGTTGTTGATGCACTTGCAAAAGGTGAAATTCCTCTCCGTGTTACACACAACGATACCAAGCTCAATAACGTTATGATTGACGACAATACCAATAAGGGTGTTTGTGTCATTGACCTTGATACCGTTATGCCCGGTTCCCTTCTTTATGACTTCGGCGACAGCATTCGTTTTGCTGCTTGTAACTCCGCAGAAGATGAAGAAGATCTTTCCAAAGTATATCATCGTCTTGACCTCTTTGAAGAATACGTTTCCGGATTCCTCAAAGGCGTAGGTGAAAACATCACTGAAAAAGAAATCGAACTGCTTCCCTTCTCCGCATTCCTTCTTACCTACGAACTCGTTCTTCGTTTCCTTGGCGACTATTTGAACGGCGACGTTTATTTCCAGACACGCCGCGACAAACACAATCTCATCCGTGCGCGCGCACAGCTCAAACTTGCTCTCGATACCGAAAGCAAACTTGATGAAATGGCTGCAATCGTTAAGAAATACGCAAAATAATTTAAATCGGAAAACGGTCTGCTCTCGGCAGACCGCTTTCTTTTGCTTTGATATAATCAATCTCTGTAATTATATTCATAACAGCAATCGACGATATGAAATCCCATTTTTTCATACATATCTTTAGGTGTATCCATTGCATCTGCATGCAAATAAAGTTTTTCATCAAACTGTTTTGCAATATGAGCAAGAAGTGTTGTTGCAACATATTGATTACGGAACTTCGGAATCACAGCCAGCCCATCTATACAAGCCCCCCCATCCGTAACAAAGACATAACAAGCACCTGCTATTTCCCCATGAATATATGCCCCAAAATAATAAAAATTTTCATGCTTTTCAGACATATCCAAATAACGGCGCATTTTCCTTCTTACAAAATCTTCTCCGAAATCCTCGCCGTAAGTTTGCAGCTCCACTTCCAATACATCCTTTTGGATATTCTCTTTCTTCAAACATTTCACCGTTACAAAAGGGTTGCATTTCCATTGGTTCGTATGACCTTTTTCCAATAACATAGTATAAGTTAAATCTTCTTCCAAATGAAAAGCATCGATCCACTCATCAGGCAATTTAAGTTTGCTGTCAATTTTGAAAAAATCATATCCGTTTTCTTTTTGAAATTTTTCTGCTTCATCCAACTCTGATTTTGTAGGCATAGCATTCGTAACAAAAGCGTTATGGTCATACATATCGGGAAGCTTTGCGTCTGTTTGTTTATATAAATGTTCGGAGAATGGAACAATATCCGAAAACAGTTTATCGAAATGCTCTTCTCCGTTTTGAATAATCGAAACAATATTTTGCAAATCCATTCATATCGCCTCTTTTCTTGGTTTTTGTAATAACATTTTTTCGCTGCGGGAATGGGTCCCATAGGTGGAAAGTTAAAAATTTTTGTCAGCACACAAGTGAACGGTACGCACTGTCATTCTGGAGGGCAATGCTTTGCCCGATAGAATCTCATAGCAAAAGATAAGATTCTTTTAAAAGTTAGTTTAGGTGTGCGATGAGATTCTATCGCTCTCTCCGTTCGCTCTAGAATGACAGTGCGAAAAGTTTGTGCCACAATAGACGAAATATTTTGCAAACCGCTTTTTTCGTTAAATAAAACAGGATTATAACAAAAAACAGGAAAATACGAGAAACACCGAAATGCTCTCGTATTTTCTTTATTTCAAAAATATCTGTTTTCAAGTATTTCGGCGCTGTAACCGAATGCTAATCAAAGCGTGAACGACAAAAATCAAAATCATACCTGCGATAATAATGAATCCTTTTAAAAGTTGCTGCTTAAGAAAGCAAACGATTCCCCAGAGGATAAGTGCCAACGTTCCAAAAAACATCAGCAAACCTATAATCGTACCTACAACTTCAATCCATTTACGTCCGCGATGATTAGGAAAAATTGCGGGAAAAAGATTCACATACAAACCAATATAAGTTTCGGCAACAATCTCACCGATCCCTTCAAAAAGAATTTCAAAAATACCTTCCATTCGCAATTCTCCTTTTTGTATTTTCAACATGAGGAAGTCAAATCACGCTGTCACGGCTTGTAAACACGATCTCCGTTTCTTGTTCTCCGAAAGTCAGACCGCAGCCGACAAAACCGATCTCCTTGGAGGGATTGGCTCCGATGACCATTTTACACGGCTGACCGAGATGGTCCATTTCTCCGCCCTTTTCATGGATTTCCGTACAGTGCATATGACCGCAGATCATCAGATCGGGCAAAACTTCCTTGTTAAGAAGTTCGCACCATTCGGTGTAAATTTCTTTTTCAATATTGAAGGGCTCATGCCATTGAAAAGCAAAGGGATTATGGGAAATGACAAGACGGTGGGTAATACCTTCTTCGGCATATTCGTTCTTTTGATTACGAATCACGTTTTTCAAAAACGCCGTCTGTCTCTGACGGAACGAATGACAGCAAATGGTATGTCCGTATTCTTCGTTCGTGTCAGGCTTATCTTCTCCGCAGTCCAGCAAAACGCCCCAGATATTTCCAAGACGGAAGGTATAATACGTTTTTCCGTTTGCATTCGGCGTATATTCCGCAAATCTTTCGGCATAATTGCCTCTCATATCGTGATTACCTCTGGAGAAAACCACGGGGATATTGCCGCCTGTCAATTGTTCGCAAATGATATAAATATTATCGAATTTAGAAGGATCGCCGCTGTGATTGATAACGTCTCCGTTGAGAATCAGAAAATCAATCTCTCCGAAAACTTTTGCTGCCGCAACGGGACCTTCAATATCATTATGTGCATCCGCAATATGATATGCGCGGACATTCTTTTCGGGAACGGGACGAAAAGAAAACGTATATTCACGAACAGGCTCCATCAAAGGGAAATAAGGTTTTCTTTTGATGACGGGACGAACACAAACCGTATATTCTTTTGCCTTGTCCAATTCTTCCATCGGTACGCTTACACGGTGCAATTCCGAAAGCGAACGCATGATACCATTGGATTCATCGTAATATTCCGAATCTCCAACACGCACCCAAAAAAGGCATTCCGCATTTGTTTGCACCATAATCTGATAATTTTTTTCAACGGCAAAAACCGCAGGTGTTGTCTTTAACATGGAAATCCTCCTTCTTAAAGCGTAGAAACAACGAGATCCGCGCCATCATCAACGAAAATCGAACCGAAGCCGGCAGGAACAAAAACACTTTCTCCTTTTTGAATCGGCATCTGACCGCCGTTATAAGAAATCTTTGCTTTTCCGTCAAGGCAAAGCAAATGGATAAAGCTTTCTTCCTTGGCTTCCATAGAAAACGCTTTGTTTTCAAAATGATAAACTGTGAAATAGCCGCATTTTGCAATCATATTGGTTGCTTCATCTGCTTCTGCGCGTACAGCGGAAGGATCTTCGATCTTATCAATGACAGCAAGCGCATCGTCCACGTGAAGCTCACGGAGCTTTCCGTCCGCGCCGACACGGTTATAGTCGTATACGCGGTAAGTAATATTGGAATTCTGCTGAATTTCTGCAATCAGAATACCTTTGCAAATCGCGTGAACCATGCCCGAAGGAATGAAATAAGTTTCGCCTTTCTTTACGGGAACATAATTCATGAGTTCTTCCAAAGTACCGTTTGCAATTGCCGCGCGAACTTCTTCCGCTTTGTATTTTTTCTTGAGTCCGTAGATAATTCTGGCATCGGGCGCCGCATCCACGATATACCACATTTCCGTTTTACCGAGATCGGTCGTATGCAAAGCCGCGTATTCATCATCGGGATGAACCTGAATGGAAAGGTCTGCTTCCGCATCAATCAGTTTGATCAAAAGCGGGAAACGCTCTCCGTCCCAATCCTTGCAAACCGCATTTTTATTTTGCGCGAGATAATCGGAAAGCAACATACCGTCAAAAGTACCACCGACGATCGTATTCACACCGTCCGCACGGCTTGTCAATTCCCATGATTCCGCAATTTTTTCGCCGGAAACACCCTTGCCGTATTCACGCGCAAGACGTTCGCCTCCCCAAATGATTTTTTTTGTGATTGCGCCGAGTTTCAAAAGTTCCATATCAAAAATCCTTTCTGAAAAAGATATCAAAATTTTTTCATTTATTAAAAATATACTTGAAAGATTGCTTATTATCATATATAATTATATCAGTAAATCTATTAAATTTCAATATCAAAAGGAAGTTTTTCTATGAATTTCAATACACTTTACCCAAATTTTCCGTTTGCCCTGCCCATGTTACTTGACGGCGCAACGGGAACCGCGCTTTTCAAGTCAGGAATGCCCTCCGGTGTTTGTCCCGAAGAATGGATTCTTAAACATCCTGACATCATTCAAAAAATCCAATCTGATTATATCCTCGCAGGCTCCGATGCTGTTCTGGCACCCACGTTCGGTGCCAATCGAACGGTTCTTTCCCGTTACGGATTGGGGGCTTCCGTTTCGGAAATGAATATCGCCCTTGCGGATCTTTCCAAGAAAGCCATTGGCCAAAAATTGCTCGCGGGCGACCTTTCCCCGACAGGAAAAATGCTTGCGCCCATCGGAGATACTTCTCTTGAAGAAATGAGCGCCGTTTTTTCGGAACAAGCAAGCGCGCTCGATTCGCTCGTCGATTTTTATATGATTGAAACGCAGATGGACCTTGCCTGCGCAAGAGCCGCCGTTCTGGGCGTAAAAGCCGTTTCCGCAAAGCCGATTTTTGTTACAATGACCGTTACGGAAAGCGGAAAAACCATGTATGGAGATACCCCCGAATGCGCACTTCTGGCTCTTTCCGAGCTTGGAATCTCCGCTTTTGGTTTGAACTGCTCGACCGGTCCGAAAGAAATGAAAGAAATCCTTGCGCCGCTCTTCCCTCTTTCCGTAGCACTCGGCATTCCGTTGATCGCAAAACCAAATGCAGGCACACCGCAAGAAGACGGCTCTCACAGCCACCTCACGTCTGACGAATTTGCAGCTGTCGGAAAAGATATGCTTGCTTGCGGTATTTCCATTCTCGGCGGATGTTGCGGAACAGACAATAGCATCATTTCGGCGCTTCATTCCGTTTGTAAAACCTTCGCTGATGTTCCAAATATTCCGCAAACGGTTTCCGCTGAAAATATTGCATCCAATGCGCGCGAATCCGTTGAAATTCCCGTTTCGGATATGCCCACGCCCATTCTTCCGGATGACGATATCATTGACAATGCCGATGAAATGTCCGAAGATTACGATTTTCTCTATTTCTCCGTTCAATCCGAAGAGGATGTTGAAACAATTCTTTCTTCTGCGCCCTTCCTCTCGCTCCCGATTGCGGTTTGCGGAAACGAAGAAGCAATTCAAACGCTCAAACAAAAATATTGCGGAAAAATCGTTACGGTTTCAGATAACGGCTGATTTCCTCATTTTGATCCGTACAAATCAAATAAACGTAAACGCCGTCTGACAATACAACGGCGTTTTCTTTTTTTCTTGCCCGCTTTTGGAGCAAAGAAACGATTTTATCCCGACCCGAAATATCGAAAAGCTCAAAAACGATCATTTCATTTTCGCAAAAACGTCTTGAAAAATATACCGCCGCCGAATTCACACAAAAAAGATCTTCAGTATCACCACGCTCGGGAAACATACGGGCAAGCAATGCATCGCTCAAAGGATATTCCGAAAGCGGTCTTGTGCTATATACATACCCATCCGTAATCTGAAAACAAGAAAGCACGTCCCTCAAAATCTCTTCGGCGTCTCCTTTTTTGGAATGTTGCAGATCGGGACCGCAAGAAGTAAAAATTAACGGGATCAACACTATAAATATCAAAATTTTTCGCATAAAAAATCACACTCCCATTCATGATTATGAAAGAGTGTGTTTTTTTATTCCATAGAAAATTGCGTAAAATCGAGCTTACCGTTTCGCATTGTTTCGATGTAAGAAGAACTGCGATAGACAAGCAATCTCCAGCGGGCGTTGCCCGCTTAAAAGATTATTTTAAATATTTATGGATTCTGTCTCTGATTTTCACGATATACAGACGAACCAACCGCGTATACAGGATATCACAAAGAACGTAAAGAATATCGCCGAGCACGAAAAATCCGATATACACGGCATACGGAGGTATACCAAACTGATTTTCCGTTGTAAATCCAAGCAAAGCGCCTCCCAAAAAGACGACCGCCGCATAAAGCACATTAAAAAGGATCAATTTGGGAACCCATGCAAATTTTTTGAAAATACGCTCAAAGCCGAATTTTGAAATCGGCATATAACCGAAAAGCAAAATAAACATCCATGCGGGTGAAGCGTTTGGCAAAAGAATGAGAGAAAGGATTGAAATCATAGCGTAAACCGCAAATGCATATCCGTACCCCATTTCCATAAGGCAGAAAAGGACAAGAACGGAAGCAAGCAGTGCCGCAGTCATATCCATCACATTGAAAAAAACGCCCAGATATAAGCATACCACGCCAAAAGAAGCGCACAGAGAAGAAAGAACTGTCTTTTTTGTCGTCTTCATATCAACAGCAAGAAATCAAGTCGCCGCCACAGCATTCGCAGCAACAATCGGCAATCGTTAAACCGCAGCAAAGATTACAAATGGCATCTTCGTTTCTCGTACGTCCGGAGGAAGCCGTATAGTTGCGGATACTTTCCGCAGCAATGCGATATTCCTGATTACCGGGATCCATGCGGCAAGCGGCATCAAAAAACTTTGCCGCTTCAAAATACCAACCTCTTGCACGAAAAACAACGCCCTTCAAAAAATACCATTCCGCATTTCGATCTGCATTCGGAACAGAATTCAGACGAATCTCCGCCTCATAAAAATTATTGCTTTCAATGTAGCTTCGGATCTCATAAAGGCGTTCCCTTCCATAACTGCTGCCGGAGGTATTCTGACGGTAAGAATCGGAAGCTCGGTTTGCATTTTCCTTGCGCGATTTCTGAATCGTTTCGTAAGCCTCATTGATCTCCTTCATCTTTTCTTCGGCAAGATCGGCAAGAGGCGTATTCACATAGTTATCGGGATGATATTTCCGCGCAAGCTCACGGTAAGCTTTTTTCACTTCTTCGTCGGTTGCGGTTCTTTCCAGTCCCAGCACCTTATATGGATCATTCGCCATCTGTTTGTTCCTTTCCGAACGCTATGGAAAGCGCATCTTCCATACCGTCATAAATAATATTTTCTATGCAAGAACGAAGCATCGCGCGTCCGCGAAAATCAATCAGGTCTACGGCAAGCATGATGGAATCCGCTTCCCTTGCCATAACGCCGCTCAATGCGGATTCTTTGAATTTTTGCATTTGCTCCGAATCCGAAAAAGCAAAAATAAACGGATTATAGTTTCCTTTTTTTTGATCGTTTTCATAATCGAAAATCGCATCGGTCAAATAGACCCATCTTCCCGTATGCAACCCGATTTCATAAGCGATCCTTGCATTTCTTTCGTCCAATCCGTAAGCGAGAAGACGTCCGAGCATATCGCCGAACACATCTGCCGGCATATCGGGGGTATCGCATTTTTCCCTTTCCAATGCCGAAAGCTTTTTCATTGCCGTGTCTGCAATGACTGCAATTTCATAAGCCGCTTTTGCTGCACGCCGTCTCATTCCGCCGGCATACGGTCTGACCGTATACGCGCCGAGTTTTTTTATGCCTTTATCATCGGCAATGGTATCTGAAACCTTATGATACATCAAAACCGCGCTGACGTAAGCAGTATACGCAAGCGCATCGTTATCATCCATAATCGGTCTTTTACGCAGAGGATGCACAAAACATCTCCTGCGCCGAACTTTGAGTTTTGTTTGCGTCAGCGCCATACGCACAAGCGCAAAAAAAGTCATATCAAAACTGAGCGTCACACGGGAAAGATTTCCCGTGTGAATTTTCATTGAACGGCACAAGCCGCAATAAACGCTCTTGTAAAAATCATATTCCTTTATTCTCAGATTGGGAATAAAAGGCTTAACATAACCGAACACAGAAACGCCTTATCAGAAGGAGATTCCGTAATAATAGTAGAGAATATTTCTGTAATATTCGTCAACGTAGGGAGAAAGGAACGTTTCTTCCATGGTGTAGCTGTTTACAATTTCATCAACAACCTGAATATCTTCAAAGAAAGATTTTACATAGGTTTCGTATTTATCATATTCAACGGTATCTTCAAAATCAGCAAAAAATTCAAGATAATCGTCGTCATCATAAACCTTTTCCTTGAGTTCTACTCTTTTTACGATATAACGGTAGTCGCCGGATTCAATCACTTTTGCAGTATGTTGACCGATTTCAAGGTCTTTTACCTTTTCGGTAACGGTTGCATTGATAAATGTGCTGTCCTTATCAACAAACCAACCTTCGGGATATTCAACGGAATAATATTCATCGGAATATTCCTGAATCAATTCTTCAAAGGTCTTTTCGCCCTTGCTCAATACGTCCAGAATGGAATCCGCAAGAGTCTGCTTGGTTTCTTTTTCTTCTTTGGTCAGTTCTTCTGTTTTGTAGCTATCGCCGTCAACTTCTTTTCCGTCTTTATCTTTTTCTTTTACAACAACGCGGTTGCCTTCTTCATCGCGAACAACCTTGTTTTTCAAATCCAAAACGATATACTGATAGCCAACGTAATGATCCTTATAATATTTATCCAGATCTTCATCCTTCACTTCGAGCAAAGCGCCTTCTGCGGTAAGATGCTTCAGGAGTTCTTCGGACTTGTCAACCATATTTTCATAAATATCATAGTAAGCGGTTGCGGTGTAACCGAAATACTGCTTGTATGCGCCTTTACCGCCGTAATTCTTTTCAGCGCTCTTGATGCTCGGCTTATAGCTGTCCAGAGTATCCTGGGAAAGTGTGAGACCGAGAGATTCAAAAAGATACTTTTCAACGAGCACTGCTTTTACCTGATCCATAACAAGACCCTTGTAGTACTGTTCGTTGGTTTTGCCTTCTTCGGAAGAAGCGGAAGACCAGAAGCTTGCGGTATCTTTCGAAGTTGTGTAAAGAAGGTTACAGAAGAAGAGGCGTTTTCTGACTTTCATAAGAAGCGAAAATTCTTCTTCCGTGATGGTGTAAGTCTTTCCGTCTTTTTCAAAAGACATTACGACTTCCTGAGACTGCTTGCAACCTGCAAAAAGCACTGCTGTCAAGCCAACAACAAGAATTGCAGCAATCAGTTTGATGAGTACATTTGTGTTTTTCATGTTTTTTCTCCTTAAAATGTTTTTTCCGAATATCGTCGGATTACGCGATACCTTACCATTATACTATATGTTTTAAAAAAAATCTATAGTTTTTTAAATTTTATTTGTATATATTTTTTTAACAAATCGTTAATAAATCCAAAAATCGGCTCCAACCGCTTTCTTTTGCATAAAACGTGAGGGCGTTCCGCAGGTTTGATCAAAATTCTGCCCGGATACTGCGCCGCAATTTCCGACCAGGTTACCACATCCAGAACACTCGGATAGATGAGCACGTCGTCGCGGTTCTGATCGATCTGCAAAAATCCGCATTCGCTCGCAAGCGAACGGATCAAAGAAATGGAGATCAACGCTTCCACCGAGTTCGGATATTCTCCGTAACGGTCAAGAAGTTCATCCGCAATATCGTCCGCATCCTCTTGATTTTCAATAGATGCGATTTTTTTATAAATATCAATTCTCTGCGCAGGAGAAGAAATATAATCCTCCGGAATATAGGAATCTCTGCTGATATTGATCACACATTCCGTTTTCTCTTTCGGTTTTAAACCTTTCTCCTCCAATACGGCATCGTTCAGTATTTTCAAATACATATCGTAACCGACACTTTCCATATGACCGTGCTGCTGGGAGCCGAGAATATCTCCCGCTCCGCGAATTTCAAGGTCGCGCAGCGCAATTTTAAAACCGGAACCAAATTCCGTAAAATCCCTGAGCGCCTGCAAACGCTTGGAAGAAATATCCGTCAATACTTTTCCCTCGGGATAAGTAAAATATGCATAAGCGCGTCGGGCGGAACGTCCGACACGTCCTCGGATCTGGTGCAACTGCGAAAGCCCCATGCGGTCTGCATGCTCAATGATCAGCGTATTGGCATTTGGAACGTCCACACCCGTTTCAATGATCGTCGTGCAAACCAAAATGTCAATATGACCGTCTACAAGCTCCTGCCAGATATCGGAAAGTTCCGTTTTACTCATCTGTCCATGCGCAAAGCGAATGGAAGCATCGAGAAAATGCTTCTGCAAATGCGCCGTTTTTTCCATGATGGTTTCTACTCTGTTATATAGGTAGAAAACCTGACCGCCTCTGTGTAATTCACGGCGGATCGCCTCAAAGATCACAACGTCATCATGCTCCAGAACATACGTCTGAACCGGCAAACGGTCTTCGGGAGCTTCGTCCAGAACAGACATATCGCGTACGGACGTCATTGCCATGTTCAGTGTTCTCGGAATCGGTGTTGCCGTCAAGGTCAAAACGTCGATATTCTTCGAAAGCTGCTTCAATTTTTCTTTGTGTGCCACACCGAAACGCTGTTCTTCGTCAATAATCAGAAGTCCGAGATCTTTGAATTGAATATCGGAGGAAAGCAATCTGTGCGTACCGACAATAATATCAACGTCTCCGCGTCGGAGGGCTCTTGCTGTTGCACTCTGCTCTCCCGTTGTTTTAAAACGGGAAATATACGAAACGTTGATCGGAAAACCTCTCATACGGGAACAGATGGTGTTATAATGCTGCATGGCAAGAATCGTGGTCGGAACAAGGATCGCAACCTGCTTGGAATCCATGACCGCCTTGAAAGCCGCTCTCAGAGCAACTTCCGTTTTTCCGAATCCAACGTCTCCGCAAAGCAAACGGTCCATGGGAACGGATTTTTCCATGTCATCTTTAATATCACGAACGGCAATCAGCTGTCCGTCCGTTTCTTCATACGGGAAGGTGGATTCAAATTCCCTCTGCATTTCATCGTCGGCTGAAAAAGCAAAACCGGGACGGCGCAAACGTTCCGCATACAGAGCAATCAGCTCCTTTGCCATACTCTTCGCCGCTTTTTTTACTTTTGATTTGGCTTTATTCCATTCGGGACCGCCAAGCGTGGATAAACGCAACGTGCCGTTTTCCGATGCCGCTCCGATATACTTTGAAACGGTTTCTATCTGATCGCACGGAATATAAAGAACGTCTTTTCCCGCATATTGAATTTTGATATGATCCCGACGGATTCCCTCATAGTTCCTGATGCTTTCCAATCCTTGATAGATACCGATGCCGTGGATATCATGCACGACATAATCCCCGACGTGAAGATCTGCGTAAGAAAGAATTTTTTCTTTGGAAGAAGATGACGTTTTTTTCGTTTTTGCATCTCTTCGGCGAAGCGCTTTTTCCGTTTTGTTACCGCCGTAAAGAGAAATACAAACAAAACGCTCCGTCTGCATTTCAAATCCTTTCAAATCAAAGGATGAAAGCATGACCATCCCCGGAATCAATCCGGTTTTCGGATCGCTGACCAGAACAGCGGGAATTTCGTTTTCAATCAAAAGCGTTCGCATAGCACCCGCTTCCGTTTCATTCTCGCATAAAAGGACAATGGAATATCCTGCTCTCATATACGACGTGATATCTTCCAGAACCACGGCAAAATTCGCAATTACGGAAGGTGTCGGACGAACCGAAAATGAAAACATACCGGAAAGTTTTCCCGGATATTGCGTGATAAAATTATTGAGAAGAACTGCGGAATGCGTTTCAAAGAACGACCACAGCGCAGAAGCTTCCTTAAAAAACTCACAATATTTCGGCAAAAGAAGTCCCGCTTCAATCAATTCTACAGTCGTTCTTTCCATATGTGCGCTTTCCGATTGCAAGCGGTCTGCAATTCCCGGCGTTTCCACCGCGAAGACCAATGCTTCTTTTTCCAAATAATCGAGAAGTATTGTTTTTTCCGAATATATATATGAAATATATTTATCCGAAAATGCAATTTCAAGAGAGTTGGAAAGCGCATCGTATTCATGCATAAGAGAAGCTTTAATATCTGCGGAACGGGCTTTCTGCGCAGCGGAAAGAATCAGCGCGGAAAGTCCTTTTCTTTTCTCATCCGTAAATAAAATTTCTCTTGCGCAAGTCAACGTAAAACTGTTTATGTTCTCAATTTTTCTTTGTGTCATCAAATCAAAATAACCGATCTGATCAACTTCATCCCCGAAAAGCTCCATGCGAACGGGTGTATGCAAATGTGGAGGAAAAACGTCCACGATACCGCCCCTGATGCTGAATTTACCTTTTCCATCCACAAGTTCCGAACGAACGTATCCCGATTTCACAAGGAAATCAGCAAACGCATCCATAGATAACGAATCTCCGACGGAAACCGTTTTCGTTGCCCCACGAATCGTTTCTTTCGGAATGGTAAAGGAAAGTGCCGCCGTCGGTGTCGAAATCACGACATCCAGCTTTGCGTCCAATATGTCGGAAAGTACGGCAATTCGTTCATGTTCCAATTCATGGGAAGATATCATATTGTAAAGAACGGGATCCCTTTCGGGATAAATCGCCGCGTTCAATCCAAATTCGGAAAGCGAATGCAGAAGTCTTGATGCAGTTTTTTCATCCGGAACACAAACAAAAGACACATGCGAGCCCAGATTTTTTTCCAAAATACAAGAAGCAAGGAAAACGTCCAACGCTCCCTCGCAAAGTCCTGTTACGAGAAAAGGATACTGTCTTGCTTTTTTTCCCCTTTCCCGTAAATGTTTGATAATTTCTCCGTATTCCCTATTTTCGCGAATACGGTCCAAAAAAAGATTCATAAAAGGTTATCCTTGCCCTTTCTTCATCTGATCAGCCGTTATAGAGACACATTGCGCGTTCATAATCTCCGCTCAGAATCAAAGGGATTGCTTTTTCGATATCACTGAATCGGGCAGAAATTACTTTTTTGTCTTCAGCGGGAATTTTTCCCGTTACCCAATCCGCCAGATCATATTCCGGCGAAGGTTTGGCTCCCACGCCGATACGAATCCGCGGAAATTTATCGCTGCCTCCGTACTCAATGATGTTTTTCAAGCCGTTGTGACCTCCTGCACTTCCGCTTTTACGGATTCTGATTTTCCCGGGATTTTGAGTAATATCATCACACAAAACGAGGATATTCTGAGATGGGATCTTATAAAAATCCGCAGCCGCCGAAACAGCAGTCCCCGAACGGTTCATATATGTTTGCGGTTTCATCAAAAGCACGTTTTTGTCGCCGATGCGAACTTCTGCGCAAAGAGAATCGTATTTTGCGCGGTTGATTTTAACACCGAGCTTTTCAGCAACATAATCAATGGCAAGAAACCCCGCATTATGTCTGGTTTCTTCATATTCTCTTCCCGGATTGCCAAGTCCCACAACAATATATTCCGGCTTACCCGAGGTACGGGTTGTTGTTGTAATTTGTTTGAACAAGTCTTCAATAGACATATTATTCTCCTTTCTTTTATTTAAACTATATTTTATTATAGCAAACAATCATAAAAAAATCAAACAGTTTTTATATTTTACACGATATTGGGCATTTTATCAAGAGATTTTTCTTTCTTTTCGAAAAAAATTGTTAAATTTTTTTGAAAAATTTTGAAAAAACTATGGATAATATGAAAAGTTTGTGATATAATGGGTAGGTAAAGGTTTATTTCATTAAATCCAAAAATCTAAAAATCTCGGAGGTAACTTGAAATGGCAAAAAAATATGTTTACCTTTTCACCGAAGGTAACGCATCCATGCGTGAACTTCTCGGCGGTAAAGGTGCAAACCTTGCTGAAATGACCAACATCGGTCTTCCCGTACCCCAGGGCTTCACTATTTCTACCGAAGCTTGCACACAGTACTACGAAGACGGCCAGAAGATCAACGATGAAATCATGGCTCAGATCATGGAATACATCGTTAAGATGGAAGAAATCACCGGTAAGAAATTCGGTGACCTTGAAAACCCCCTTCTCGTTTCCGTTCGTTCCGGCGCACGCGCTTCCATGCCCGGTATGATGGACACCATCCTCAACCTCGGTCTTAACGAAGACGTTGTTGAAGTTATGGCTAAAAAATCCGGCAATCCCCGTTGGGCTTACGACTGCTACAGAAGATTTATTCAGATGTACTCTGACGTCGTAATGGAAGTCGGCAAGAAGTATTTCGAAGAACTCATCGACAAGATGAAAGCAGAAAAAGGTGTTAAGCTTGACGTTGAACTCACAGCTGAAGACCTCAAAGAACTCGCAAATCAGTTCAAAGCTGAATATAAAGCAAAAATCGGCGCAGACTTCCCGAGCGATCCTAAGGAACAGCTCATCGGTGCTGTTAAAGCCGTATTCCGTTCTTGGGACAACCCCCGCGCTAACGTTTACCGCCGTGACAACGATATTCCCTACTCTTGGGGTACCGCTGTTAACGTACAGATGATGGCATTCGGTAACATGGGTGATAACTGCGGTACCGGTGTTGCGTTCACTCGTGACCCCGCTACAGGCGAAAAGAAACTCATGGGCGAATTCCTCACAAACGCACAGGGTGAAGACGTAGTTGCAGGTGTTCGTACACCTATGCCCATTGCTGAAATGGCTGACAAATTCCCTGCTGCTTTTGCACAGTTCAAGGAAGTTTGCCAGATTCTTGAAAACCATTACCGCGATATGCAG
>SVRL01000041.1 GCA_015064845.1 Oscillospiraceae bacterium
TGGAAAGCACTGGTGCCATCCGCTTCAAACCGCCATAAAGAGTTGGGAAGAATCGGTTCGCTTGAACCGGCGTAATACGATACCATATGATCCGCGGTGCAGTTCTGCAGCGCGGTGCCGTGAACGGTGATGGTGATGAATCCGGTATTGGGGGTAATGACAGCGGGATCCTCGGCAGAGGTGTTGCTGCTGTCATACACCACGCCGTCGATGGTGATGCTCATGCCGGTGATCCGGGCCTTATCCTCCTCCGCAATACCATCGTCATAGGTCAGATAGATGCCGGTGGGAACGACGGTACGGTTGGCGGTGTCGGTATCGTTGTTGCAGTATGTAATTTCAAAATTGCTGCATTTGGCGAAATCTCCGGCGGAAGGTGCATAAGTTGCGGTGGTGCCGTCCTCGCTGATTTCACAATAATCCGGGGTGACAGGCTGATATATACCGTTGGCATAGTCCACCCTATGATCATCGCTGCCGTTGTGCAGGTTGGTACCGGTAATGGTAAGGATGACGTTGCTGTTGGGGGTAACGACAGCGGGATCCTCGGCAGAGGTGTTGCTGCTGTCATACACCACGCCGTCGATGGTGATGCTCACGCCTGTGATCTGCACGGGAGTGATGTCACGAACATAGCCGCAGTCCGCGGTATGCTCTGTGTGGTGGTCACACAGGTTGTCCCCCTCCGCCGCAAACACCGCGGTGGGCAGCAGCCCCACCACCATAAAGATGGCAAGAAGCATACTTAAAATTATTTTCTTCATAATTGGTTCCTCCTTCAGGAATCACATAATTTACTGTTTCAATAGGGGATTACTTACCGCTTCAGCAAATCTATAAGCGCCTGCTCATTGGCCTGCTCCACATATTCCTTAAACTCCTCTAAAACCCGCTTGCCCAGGTTGAGGTAGTCCATGGCAAATACCTTTTGGATCTTGGTTTGCCGGGTCTCCTCAGAAATGCCGAAGATACCGAAAATGTTGTGCAGCGCACCGGAGATTCTCGTTTCCAGCGTCACAGGATCGTTTGCCGTCATCAATGTGGCATACTCGATACCGGAGCAAAGGATCTCAGCTTCCGCGAACTGTTCCTCTGTCCAATCCGGACGGTAAGCACCGAAGACCTTTTTGGCGCGGTCTGTATCGTTCCTGCGGATGATTTCCAGACACATGGAGCTGGAATATGCCGATAGGAAAAAGTCCTTGATCACCGGGTCAGCCTCGCAGGCACTGGCCATGGAGGTCAGTTCCAGACAGATGGCCATGATGGAGCTATACCCTTCATCCGCTTCTTCCTCCATTCGTCTCCACTGGAAGCGGCACAGCAGATCCACAAGCTCTGCAAGAAGATGTTCCTTAGTGGGAAAGTAAAATGTCAGATTGCCCGAACTCATGCCCAGTTTCTTGCCGATCGCCGAGACCGTTGTACGAGTGTAGCCTTTTTCTAAAAACTGCTTCGAAGCTTCCTGCACGATTTCTAATCTTGTTAGCGCGCTCTTGTTGATTCGTGCCATTGCCCATCCTCCTGTCTGATGCAAACAGACGCATCCTCTTTTTGTTCTTCATTTTAATTTTAGCACACATCCTAAAATTTGTCAATATCTTTACTTATATTCTGCATCATTTTTTTCTAACAGACCCTTATCGGTAATCATCATTTCTATTATTGATTTTCATCATACAAAGAACCCCGACGGATTTTAAAATCCATCGGGGTTCAACATCATTAAATTTCTGCACATCCGTTTTTACAAATCAGATTCACGATATCCTCTTTTGTAATTTCTTTGGTTTCTCCGTCTATATCCGTTAAAATCAGTTGATTTCCATTCACTTTTACTTCTTCAAGCGAATCCATATTGAGAATTTCCGATACGTTGAAAAATCTTTTTTCAGCCATATCAAAAGCAAAGCATTCATACGGATAAGCCCAATAACAACCTTCCAATATCAGCAATTCATCCAACTGCTTCACATCTGTTATAATAAAGGATTCTTCCCCTTTCAGCATTGCCTTCGGGACATACTCATAAACTTCTGTGAGCGTTTGTGCATCCAACATTGTAAAACCGTATAGGGTCTTCCGAAAACAAATATACAAACGCCCTTTCAGATGGACTTCAAAAAAACAATTTGGATATCCGTGTTCTTCAAAGAACTCACACTCATACTTTACAGAGCCTTTTTGAAATCTTACATTTGCTTTTTCCCTGTGATTCATGATGCCATCAATTTTCTTCTCCGCCTCATAAACATCAATATCAATAAAAATATCGGCAATTTCCAATGAAATATGCTCAACAAAATCAAATTGAAAATCGCCACAGTATTCTTTTATATAAGTTTCCATACACAAATCTCCTTTTTCATATCAGTAACAACCTTGCGGAGTATAGTATATTACTCCGGCATTGTCCAAAAATTTGGAAAAAATCAAGAGTTTTTTCAAGTAATGGACTATTCATTTGTTCTTACCTCTATTTATATTTCAAAACTTTTTATAAATAAATTCAAGGTTTTGCGGAGCAAAACTACCTTTTCTCTCTTATCTTTTCTCCGGAAACGACAATTTGAGAGAGGAGCGAAGAATGGAGAGAGAAAAGTCCAGAGAATAAAAAGAAACGACAATCTTCTTTCGAAAATTGTCGTTTCTTTCTGGCGCGCCTGGGGGGATTCGAACCCTCGACCTACCGGTTCGTAGCCGGGCACTCTATCCGCTGAGCTACAAGCGCATTCCATTTTGTTTTCACAGTCTTTCGCTCGACTGCCCTGTTATTCTATCACATATATTTCCATTTGTCAATAGGTTTTTGAAAAAAATTTAATATTTTTCAAAAATTTTTTTAATCTTTCTATTGTAAAAATATGTTGTATTTGCTATAATAAAATAGAAATAAATTCTTATATGCGGAAAAGGAGGTTTTTGAAATGGGAAAAAGACGCATTAAGAAAAAACAAAAGCAAAAAATCATTCGTTCAGCCGTTACGTTAGGCATACTGATCATCGTCGCCTTACTTTCGCTGATCTTGAAGCCTTGGGATAATTCCGGTTCTTCCAACTTGGGAGACGGCAGAGATCTCAATCCTTCCGACCTGCAGGTACATTACATCGACGTCGGTCAGGCAGATTCTATTCTGATTCGTGTTCCGAGCGAAAACGGTCAATTGAACATGCTCATCGATGCAGGTGCTCCTTTGAGAGAAAGCAGCAAAGATAAGGTCATCACGGAATATCTTGCGGGTCTCGGAATCGATACGCTGCATTACATGATCATCACGCATCCTCATTTTGATCATGCCAGCGCGGCGGCAGAAGTCATCGAAGCCGTTAACGTACAAAATCTCATATTGCCCGAATGCGAAGCAACACAAGCATTCTGGATTGATATGTTTGAAGCGATGGAAGCAAAAAATCTGGAGTATATTCCGAGCGAAATGGGGGATACCTATCAAATAGGAGAAGCCTCTTTTGAAATTCTCGGCCCTGTGGATCTTTCCCTCGGAGAAGACAATCCGAACAATTACAGCGTTGTCGTCCGTCTGGATTACGGCAAAACCTCTTTCCTTTTCACGGGTGATGCAGAAGTGGAAAGCGAAGAAGCCATGCTGAAAGCACAGCCTGCTTCCAAATTCAAATGCGACGTTCTGAAGGTTGGCCATCACGGTGCCGCAAACGCCACAAGTGAAGCGCTTCTGGCAGCGGCGAAACCCTCTCTTGCCATCATTCAGTGCGGAGAAGGAAATTCTTACGGACATCCGACTCAGCTCATTCTGGACCGTCTTGCCGATGCAAACGTTCCCGTACGCCGTACCGACTTGGAAGGTACTATCATCATTTGCTCCGATAAAAAAGAGGTTTACCCCGCCAACAAATAAAAGGCAGGCGTATTCTTTTGACTTATCATCAAAAACCAATTTCCTTACTTTTGATTTTCGCATTTCTTTTTTCGCTGCCGATAAAACTCTCGGCAGCTTCACCCGACCCCGTTGACCGCATGACGTTTTTCGGAGATTCCACAACGGCACATCTTGCTCTGCGCGGAGGAATCCCAAAGGAACGCGTGTGGTCGGGAGCGGGAAGCACCGTTCTTTTCCAAACGGTCAATCGAACGAAATGCGTACATTTGCATAAGGAAAATGCCGATTTCACGCTTTCCGATGCGGTCTCGCTCAAAAAACCCGAAATTCTCATCATTACGGTGGGCGTTTCCGGAGGCGCGGGAACGCTTCCGCGTGAAACGTTTACAGAAACTTACAGAGAACTTTTGCTTTCCGTTCAAAAAGCAAATCCGAAAACAAAAATTCTCGTGCAATCCATGCTCCCCTTATCCGACCGTTCGGTCAAGCATTACAAACGGCTGACCAAAGAAGCCGTTTTACAAGCGAATCTCTGGATTCGGGAACTTTGCGAGGAAATGCAGCTCCCCTATGCGGACAGCCATTCCAAGCTGATCGACCCGAATACGGGATATCTGAAACCGGAATATCAGAATGACGAATATATGCATTTAACATCAGCGGCATATGCAGTCATCCTCGAAAATCTGCGCTTATGCGCAAAGGAACTCGGCTATTGAACTACTGCAATTTTCTTCCCAATGCCGACGAATATATTGCCGGCATTGGGAAAAGCGGGCAACGCCCGCCGGAATAACGGATTGCTTGCAATCTGTGGCTCGTCTATTGCAGTTTTTCTTGTAATCCAACAATGCAAAACGGCGAGGACCATTTTGCGCAAATTCCCAACGTTTAAAAATATCAGCCGTAAAAACGGCAGAACGGAGATCGTTATGTCTGAAAAGAAAGCGAATTTCATTAAATTTATATCTTTCGTCGGCGGCTTTCTCGGCGCCGCAATCTGTGTTTGTCTGGGACTGAAAACAATGGAAACGGATATGGTAATTTCCGTGCTCCTTTTCCTGCTTGCCGCTGTTTTCCTGATTATGATCTATCCCCTGTTTCAAATCGGCAAACTCGGCAACGAACTGAACGAACAAAGCAAAAAAATCCGTGTTCTGGCAAAAAAACAATCCAAACAAAAAAAGAATGATAATTCTGTCAATAAATATTCTCCTTTGAATAAACACCCCGAAAAAAAAGCCGAACATAAGCCCACGACAACCGAACCCGCTCCGGCTGAACCCGAAAAAACAGTTCTTTTCCCCGCTGTGTCGGATCAAGTTGAAAAAACCGAAAACAGCGAGAAAAACGATGCCGCACAGACGGTAGCTGATCTTACGAGAGAATTTTCCATGACAAAGCAATTGAATACCCACACGGGCGAACTGATTACCGTTTCGGGTACCGCCACCACGGATTCTCTTGAAATCTACCGCCCTTTCCGAAGCGCAAGTTATATCGTTCCGAAAATGGTAACGCTGGCTGCGGGCGGACTTCACACCGTTGCCATTCGTTATGACGGAAGCGTTGTTGCAACGGGACACACACAATATGGACAGTGCGACGTTTACGATTGGCACGATATCGTTTCCATCTGCGCGGGCGGTCATCATACCGTCGGTCTGAAAGCAAACGGCACCGCCGTTGCCACAGGTTATAACGGATACGGACAGTGCGACGTTTACGATTGGTCCAATATCTGCGCAATCTCGGCGGGAACCTGCCACACCGTCGGACTTCTGGAAAACGGCAGTTGTATTGCCAAAGGCGATAATACATACGGACAGTGCGACGTTTACGATTGGACCGATATCGTTGCAATTTCGGCAAACGCCAACTATACCGTCGGTCTGAGATCGGACGGCAGTATTCTTGCCGTCGGCGCCAATACGAAAGGCGATTGGAGCAATTTGTGGGGCGGTATCACTTCCATTGCCGCAGGCGGTTATCACACCGTCGGTCTGAGATCGGATGGTACCGTTGCCGCGCTTGGCAACAATACAAATAAACAGTGCGAAGTTTCCCGCTGGACCAGAATCACTTCCGTTGCCGCAGGCAATTTCCATACCGTCGGTTTGCGAGATGACGGAACAGTCGTTGCTGCAGGTCATAACAGTTACGGTCAATGCTCCGTTGAAACATGGAAAGACGTCATTGCCATTGCCGCAGGACGCCACCACACCGTAGGTTTGACAAAAAACGGCAATATTCTCTCCACGGGCGACAATACATACGGACAATGTACCGTTGCGGATATGAGCGATATCAAAACCATCGGCATTTAATCCTAAAGAGTAAAGGACATATTCCGGGATACGGATGTGTCCTTTCTTTTATTTCATTCCCTTCATAAACGAAGACAAAAAAGATAAAATTTGTGAATTATCTAAAAAACAAAAAAAGAAATCGGAAATCAATTTTTTATTTTACGCAAAACGCAGGGAAAAACTTGACAAAAGGAAGATTTTTTTATATAATCAAATTGTAAAGTTCTAAAAAATTGAAAAATAAATCGGAAAGAAGGTTTTGCTGTGAAAAAAAGTCAACCCACACACAAGGTTTATGAGTTTGACACGTTTTATGACGGCGTAGTCAAACAGGCGGAACGTTACGGCGATAAGGACAGGTATGTTTATAAACGTAAAAAACAAGAATTTCATTTTACGTATAACGACATGCTTGCACATGTCAATTATCTGAGTTCAGCGATGAATGTCCTCGGCGTTGCCGGTAAATTTACCGGTGTTACGGGCGATACCCACCCGGATTATGTTGCCACATATATCGCCACAACCTCTTGCGGCGGCGTCATCGTTCCTTTGGATAAAGAAATTTCCGCAGAACAATTTACGAATTTCGTCAATCTTTGCGAATTGCAGATGCTCGTTTACACGGCTTCCATGCACAAAAAGATGCTCCCGCTTTACGATCAAATGCCCACCGTCAAATATATTGTGTGCATTGATTTCGACGGAGAAAAGCCCGAAGATCCTCGTTTCATGACACTTGCCGAAATGCTCGAAATCGGTAAAAAAGCTTATGACGAAGGCGACCGTACCGCAGAAAATCACGTTGTTGATAAAGATGCGGTTTGCACCATCCTCTTTACCTCCGGCACAACAGGCACCAGTAAGGGCGTTATGCTCTCCCAGAGGAACCTCACGACCAGCGCTTACGACTGCTGCGCAATCATCGATGCCAACGAAAACGACAGTCTCGTTTCGGTTCTTCCCATCCACCACGCCTACGAATTTACCATCTGTCAGCTTGCGGCTCCCAACTTCGGTATTTCCATTTTTATCAACGATTCCATCAAAAATACGCTCCGTAATTTTGCAAACTTCAAACCCACAGGTTTGATTTTGGTTCCCCTTTACGTGGAAACCATGCAGAAAAAAATTTGGGCGGAAATCGAGAAAAAAGGAAAAACCAAGCTTGTCAAAACGATGATTCCGATCGCGAGAAGACTTCCCAGAAGCATTCGCCGCAAGATCTTCAAGGATATCATCGATGCATTTGGCGGCAGACTGAAATTTATCGTATGCGGCGGCGCACCTTTGCGTTCTGAATTGATCAACGAATTCGATGCGTTCGGCATTAAAGTCTGCGAAGGCTACGGTATCACGGAATGTTCTCCCTTGATTTCCTGCAACCCCTTCCACAAGCGCAAACACCGTTCCGCAGGTTTGGTAGTTCCTCACATGGAAGCGCGCATTGATAAGGAATCTCCCGAAGATGAAACCGGTGAAATTACCGTTCACGGCGATGCCGTCATGCTCGGTTACTACAAAAACCCCGAAGCAACCGCTTCCGTTTTCACAGAAGACGGCTGGTTCAAAACAGGCGATATCGGTTATAAGGATGATGAAGATTACGTCTATATTACCGGTAGAAAGAAAAACGTTATTATCACAAGTAACGGCAAAAACGTCTTCCCCGAAGAGTTGGAAGAATACCTCGGTATATCCGAGCTGATCAGTGAAATTGTCGTTGTCGGCAGAAAAGACGAAGCATCCGGCGAAATCATCATTACCGCGCTCGTATATCCCGATTACGATAAATTTGAAGGCAAGTCGAAAGAAGAAATTCAGGCGGCTATCGAAGCGGAAGTTGACGTTGTCAACAAGAAGCTCCCGACCTTCAAGCATATCAAGTGCGTGGAAATTCGCGAAACAGAGTTCGAAAAGAACACTTCGAGAAAGATCATGCGCTACAAAATCAAATAAGTAAATTGAAAATGCCGCAAAGCGGCAAGACAGGAGAGTTTATTATGTCTATCATGGAACAAATCACAGAAATTCTTGTTGAAACTTTCAGCCTCGATCCCGAAGAAGTAACTGCCGAAGCAAGATTGGAAGCAGACCTCGGTATCAATTCCTTGGAACTTGCTGAACTTGCTCTTCGTTGCGATGAAGAATTCGGCGTTGAAATCGACGACGAAGACATTCACCGTCTGATCACAGTCGGAGACGTTGCAAATTACATTGAAGAAAAAACAGCATAAATAAATTTTCATGTGAAATTCGTTCAGGCTTGTTTTTCTTGAGCGGATTTCACATTTTTAATGTTTGTAAACGGATGCTTTCCGATTCCTTTTGTTCTCACGAAATTATTTTTCTTGAATCTTTATGCCAAATCGGCGGGGATTGACGGAAGCACACCGTTCAATTCCCGCTTTTTGCATATATGAAAAATCTTCCCGCAGGTTTGTTGTTTTTTGATGAAGAAAAAACAGCGATAAACAGCGGAACATGCGGAAATTCTCCGCACAGCTGCATTGCAAAAAGCAAATCCATTGAACCTCGCATTTGCCGTTTTTTAATGAAGAAAAAGCGACGACCGGAGGTATTGTCGTGCGGGCACAGTCTGCCTGAAAGGAGCCTATCATGAATATTTGCGGAAAAAGAATGTATTCCCTTCTGGAAAAATTGAATTTTGAACGTCTTTCTACGTTTGAAGGCGAAAAAAAAGCTGCTGAAATTTTAATGGAAGAAATCAAAAAAATCGGTTTGGAACCCACCGTTGAAACCTTCAAAGCGCCGAGATATACCATCAAAACGGCAAAGCTGGAAGTTACCGCTCCTTTTTATAAGGAATATGAAGTCAGCGGTTACGGCTTTGCGGGAAACGATGCCGCGGAAGGTATTGAAGCCGATTTCGTTTATCTGGAAGATTTTGAACCGATTGATCTGCAAAACGTCAGCGGAAAAATTGTTTTCGTTGCAAACGGCTTACGCCCGAAAGATTTCAAAACACTTCTGGAAGCCGGTGTAAAAGGCGCGATCACGCCTTCCGGTATGTTCTACGATACGGAAGAAACCGCTGATCTGGATCAAAGAATGCTCCGTCCTTTACACATTGAAAACGGACAACTTCCCACCGTTTCCATCCGAATGAAAGATGCAATGGAAATGGTTGCTTCCAAACCGAAAAAAGTCAAACTGACGCTTGCACAGGAAGAAGGCGAAGCGGACTCTCAAAACGTTATGGCCGAAATCACGGGAACGGAATATCCCGACGAAGTCATCGTTTATACCGCGCATTATGACAGCGTCATTTTCAGCCATGGTATGTATGACAATGCAACGGGAACGGCAACCATTATGGAATTGCTCCGCTATTATAAAGAAAATCCGCCCAAGAGAACCTTGCGGTTTATCTGGTGCGGTTCCGAAGAAAGAGGCTTGCTCGGCAGTAAATTCTACGTGAAAGAACATGAGGAAGACTTGAAAAAAATCCGTCTTTGCATCAACATTGATATGACGGGTCCGCTTTTCGGACGTGATTATGCGCTCGTAACTGCGGAGGAAGCTCTTTGCAATTATATTACCTATCTTTACAAAGAACTTGACCATCCGATGAACGTTCTTCAGGAAATTTGTTCTTCCGATTCCATTCCTTTTGCAGACAAAGGTATTCCCTGCGTCAATTTTCTCCGCAGAAGTCCCAAAAACGCTTCTCAAATCCATTCCCGACACGATGTCATCGAAATTCTTTCCGCAGATGCAATGGAGCGCACCGCTCGTTTCATCGTCGCATTCTCCAATCGCATGATTGAAGCGAAATTCTTCCCGATTGAAAAGGTCATGCCCACCATCATGGTGGAAAAAATCGATAAATATCTG
This sequence comes from Oscillospiraceae bacterium, assembly GCA_015064845.1. Lineage (GTDB taxonomy): Bacteria > Bacillota > Clostridia > Oscillospirales > CAG-272 > QALR01. The sequence continues at coordinate 10,025 of SVRL01000041.1, forward strand.
CACAAAAAACCCGCGCAATAAAAGAAATGCTCACAGATAAAATCTGTGGGCATTTTTATTCCATAGGAAATTACTCAAAACCGACCTCGCCGTTTGTATCGTTTGGATACGGTTCTAACTGCGATAGGCAATCAGTTTCGAACGAGCAAACAGTATGCCAATCAATCCTTTTCTTACATTATATCATTCCGAGCAACCGCATGAGCGTGGGAATTTCATTTTCTATATCCACACCGTAACGGGTGTCCGTTCCCTCCGCATGGGTGCGGCGAATGCAAGCTAAAGTATATTCCACGGCAACTCTTGTTGCTTCTTCAATCTCTTTGTTTCTTGTCAGAGCAGCAATCAGCGCGCTGGCAAAAGTATCTCCCGTACCGTGATAAAAACCGTCGATCTTCTCCGAAAGCGCATAGGAAACAATACCGGAAGAAACATCGTACGCCGCCGCACCGATTCGAAAAAAATCATCCGAAGAAACACCGCTCAAAACGATTTTTTTCGGGCCTAACGTTGCAAGCTTTTTTAACATTTCCTCAATTTCCTGCGCGTTGTAATGTTCTTTATATTCTTCTCCGAGAAGAAATGCCGCTTCCGTCATATTCGGCATGATGATATCCGCCATTTCACAAAGCTCGCGCATACCGACGGCAAAATCGGGCGTAATCAAAGAATAATACTCACCCGAATCCGCCATCACGGGATCCACCACGACCAAGGTATCGGAAGATGAAAAATCGCGGATAATTTCTTTCACGATCGCCACCTGCTCCACAGAACCGAGATAACCCGTATAAATCACGTCGAAATGAATGCCAAGTTTCTTCCAATGATTGACGATCGGACACATATCCTCCGTCAGATCACGGAACGTAAACGCTGAAAATCCGCCCGTATGTGTGGAAAGAACCGCTGTCGGAAGCGGAACGACTTCTGCGCCCGAAACGGAAATGATCGGAATTGCCGCCGTCAAAGAACAGCGTCCGAGGCAAGATATATCATGAATGGCAAGAACTTTTTTCTGCATGAACCGAAAAACTCCTTTCATCCGAAGGACTTCGTAAATTTCGAATGTTTCATAGTATTATAACACCAAAATATCCCCCTGTCAAGTTTCTTTTCATCGGAAATTCAAAAAAACTTCCCTGCAAAGGAAAAATATCCGTTTCCAAGAGCAATCCCGCTTGACATTTTTCAAAATCGTCCGTATAATAATATATGACTTGATCTTTATGAAAGGAAACCACCCAATGAAAACACTTGGTTATTATAACGGAGAAATCGGAGAGCTGGAAGAGCTTCGCGTTCCCATGCTTGATCGCGCTTGCTATTTCGGCGACGGCGTTTACGACGTAGTTTATACGCGCAACCATAAACCCTATGCGCTCCGTGAACATATTGATAGATTATACGGCAGCATGGCAATTTTGAATATACATCTTGAAATGAAACCCGACGAACTGGAAAGCTTGATTTGCGACCTGATCAAAAAGGTAGATGCCGATGAACAGAACGTTTATTTTCAGGTATCCCGCGGTACGGGATTACGTGATCATGCAGTCAAAGAACCCATGAACGGAAATCTTTGGATCATGCTCAAGCCGATGCCGATCCGCGATACGTATAAAAAAGTGAATCTCATCACGTTGGAAGATAAACGCTTTTTGTATTGCAATATGAAAACACTGAATCTCATTCCCGCAGTACTGTATTCCACAGCGGTGGAAAGCGGCGGTTACGACGAAGCGGTTCTGCACCGAAACGGCAGAGTAACGGAATGCGCGCACAGCAATCTCTCCATTTTGAAAAACGGCGTTCTGCAAACGGCACCTGCCGATGAATATATCCTTGCAGGCATCGGAAGATCGCATTTGATCCGCAAATGCAAAGCATTCGGAATCCCGGTAAAAGAAGAACCCTTTACCCTGGACGAAATGATGGAAGCGGATGAAATCATCGTAACCAGTGCAGGTTCGCTCTGTATTGCCGCAGGAACCGTAGACGGAAAAGCCGTCGGCGGAAAAGCACCCGAACTGTTGAAACGCTTGCAGGACGCCCTGACAGACGATTATTTCCGCGCAACAGAAAAGGATTAACAAAATGGAATATCAAAGAGTTTACGCAAAAATCGACTTGGATGCCATTGAGCATAACATTATGCTCGTCAAGCAAAAAATCTCCTCCGAAACTAAACTTTTGCTCGTCGTCAAAGCCGACGCTTACGGACACGGTTCGGTGGTAATCGCAAAGGAATTTGAAGCGATTGCCGATTATTTCGGCGTTGCAGAAATCAACGAAGCATTGGAACTGCGCGCCGCGGGAATCCAAAAACCGATTTTGATTCTCGGTTACACGTCTCCGCATTGTTACAAAACCGCATTGCAAAATGATATTACGCTGACGATTTTCCGCTATGAAAACGTCGAAACATTATCAAAAACGGCAAAAGCTCTGAATAAAACGGCAAAAATCCATTTTGCCGTGGATACGGGAATGTCCCGTATCGGATTTTGCGTTTCCGAGGAAGAAGCCGACGCGGCGGCAGAAGCGGCAAAGCTTCCGAATATTTTCGTGGAAGGTATTTTCAGCCATTTCGCAACGGCGGATTCTCTCAATAAAGCGCCCTCGGAGGTTCAAAGAATTTTATTTGAATGTTTTTTGAAAAGATTGGAAGAAAAAGGCGTGCGCCCGTCCATCCGTCATTTCAATAACAGCGCAGGTATTTTATCGTTTTGTAACGATTACGATATGGTCAGAGAAGGGATTATTCTTTACGGACTTTATCCTTCGGAGGATATCAGCGCGCAATACGGCAATCTTTACGATATCCGTCCCGCTATGGAGCTGATTACCCATATTTCCCATATCAAAACGCTGGATGCGCATCAAGGTATCGGCTACGGCTATACATACGTCACGGAAAAGCCCATTCGTGTGGCAACCGTGCCCGTCGGATATGCGGACGGCTATCCGCGCGCACTTTCCAATCGCGGAGAGGTTTTGATTCACGGAAAACGCTGCCCCATTCTCGGCAGAGTCTGCATGGACCAGATGATGGTGGATATTACCGACGTTCCCGAAGCGAAAACGGAAGACCCCGTCGTTCTGATCGGTAAAGACGGAAACGAACGTATCTCCGCAGAGGAGGTCGGCGAAGCCGCTTATTCTTTCAATTATGAATTGGTTTGCGGCATTGCAAGAAGAATCCCCCGTATTTATACACGCGGAGGAAAAATCGTAAAACAAGTTTTATATCTGAATATCTGAAAACAAAGCGCACCGCCAAAGAAATCTTTGGCGGTGTTTGATTTAATCTGCAATTCTTTGTTCAAGCGCCTGCATGAAAGCCTCACTTTCAACGACACTGACCGACATCACGTCAAAAGAATTGTATTTGATATTAACGTGATCCATTGCGTTTTTCAGCGCAAGCATGGAATCGGAATAGAATTTTCGTTCTTTTGTGATTTCTCGGATTTTCCGATATGGAATTTCCCTTTTCAAAATCAATCCGAATCGGATAAAAACGACATCTTCGCGCAGTTCAACGTAACCGAACAGCGGAGAAAGAAGAAAATATAAAACGAACAGATCCGTGGGAATCATCACGAAAAGCGCGGTTGGTTCAAAAGCGGCAAGTGCTGTAAAAAGAATCATCAGCACGGATAAGGAAATCCAAATGCTCTTGTACGTTTTATCAAATAACGGTTTGAATTTTTGAGTTTTCATCCTTTTTCATCCCCCTTCAAAATTCTTTCAATTATATTTTATCATTTTTTTCAAAAAAATCAAGGGATTTCAAAAAAACCTTCTCCGCGTCGGTATAAAACCGAACAAAGAGAAGGCTTTTATATTCAATATGATTTTTATACAATATTATCGGATATCGAGCAACGTTTTTGCATTTTTCACTTCCCGGTCGCAGAATTCATCATAATCCATCTGCAAAAGCGAAGCGGCTTTCTCGGCGGTATAGTGCATATAACCGCTATGGTTTGTTTTTCCGCGCTTGGGAACGGGCGCAAGATAAGGGCAATCCGTTTCCACCAAAATACGATCTTTCGGCGTAGCAAGCACGGATTCCAACGTTTTGGAAGCGTTTTTATAGGTAATCACGCCTGCAAAAGAGATATACCATCCCATTTTTACATATTCCTTGACTTGCTCTGCGGAAGCACTGCAACAGTGGATAATACCGATGACTTTATTTTTATATTCCTGTATCACGTTCATGATATCGCCGTGTGCTTCACGGTCATGGATGATGACGGGAATATTTTTTTCGGCGGCAAGCTCCATCTGTGCGCAGAAAAAGCGCATTTGCGTTTCCCTGTCGGAAAAATCATAATGGTAATCCAGACCAATCTCACCGAGCGCAACCACCTTGGGCGAATTCAGCTTTTCCGCAAGAGAAGCCATTGCCGCATCCAAGTCTCCCGCTTCTCCGCTTTCATGCGGATGAATGCCTGCGGAAGCGTAGATATTTTCATACCGGCCCGCAAGTGCTATGCAGGCGTCGGTGTCGGCAAGATCGGTTGCCACGGTCAGAATATGAGAAATATCCGTTGCAAAAAGGCTGTCTAAAAGATCGGTATTTCCGCGCAAACGCTCGTCCGTATAATGCGCGTGTGTGTCAAAAAGCTTTCCCATATCAGTGGATTCTGCTTCCTACGGTATCATCGGGGAAGAATGCGATGGAAGCCGCGCCCTTTTCGGTATCTGCGGCAAAGATCATGCCTTCACTGACGTATTTACCGCCCATCATTGCACGGGGAGCAAGATTGCAAACAATGCCGACGTTCTTGCCGACGAGCATATCGGGTTTATACCATTTTGCAATACCCGACATAATGCAACGTTCGCGTTCGCCGTCAAATACGGTCAGCTTCAAAAGTTTCTTGCTTTCTTTGATGTTTTCGCAAGCGGTAATCTTTGCAACACGCAATTCCACCTTGCAGAATTCGTCAAAAGTGATTTCGGGTTCGTGGTCTGTGATTTCACGAACGGGGAGCGCAGGTTTTTCTTCTTCTTTGGGCTGTGCAGCCGCCTTTTTCGCTGCGGCAATTGCTTCAAGTTCCGCAATTTCCTTTGCCGCATCGATTCTCGGGAAAAGATTTTCTCCCTTTACGAGAACCGCCTGTGCGGGAAGAACACCGAACGTTGCCGCGCTTTCCCATGTACGCGCATTTTCATCCGCGCCGATCTTTTCAAAAATCTTCACGCAGGTTTCGGGCATAACGGGAGAAAGAAGAATGCTGCAAACACGGATGGTTTCCGCAAGATTATAAAGAACTCTTGCAAGTCTGGGCATGGTTTCGGGCTTTTTCGCAAGAACCCAGGGAGCGGTTTCATCAATATATTTATTGGCGCGCGCGATGACTGCAAAAACGTCTGCAAGCGCGGACTGGAACGCATATTTTTCCATCTGTTCTTCATACTGACCGCGAAGCTTGCTTACCATAGCAATGAGTTCCGCATCTTCGGGACCTTCCGCCTGTTCTGTGGGAAGCGTTCCGCCGAAATATTTTTCAGCCATTGCGGTGGTACGGGAAAGAAGGTTGCCGATGTCGTTTGCAAGGTCTGTGTTGATTCTGCCTATCAGAAGCTCGTTGGAGAAGTTACCGTCGGAACCGAACGGGAAATCTCTGAGGAGGAAGTAGCGGAGCGCATCTGCGCTGTAACGTTCCGCAAGCAGATAAGGATCAACCACGTTACCCTTGGATTTGGACATTTTACCGCCGTCAAGCAAGAGCCAACCGTGACCGAATACGTGCTTCGGCAAAGGCATATTCATGCTCATCAGCATTGCGGGCCAGATGATGGAATGGAAACGAACGATTTCCTTACCAACGAAATGAACGTCTGCGGGCCAATATTTTTCATAATCGGCGTCA
>SVRL01000149.1 GCA_015064845.1 Oscillospiraceae bacterium
GCTCCGGAATGACGGCAAAAAAGGAAAACTCAGCCATAGACACGGTTTCTGTAAGATTTTTTATTTAATTCGGGCGACCACAGGTGCGCCCCTACGGAGGAATCGAAATTTACATCGTTAAACAAAACTAACCAAAAGCCTTCCCCTGCAAAAAATGAAAAATCTGCTTCATATATCGATGATGGGGAAGGTGGATTGCCGCGAGGCAAGACGGAAGAGGGTGGAAGAGGTGCGCACCGCAAAACGGTCATTTACACGCATAAAAACAAAAAAATCGTTTTCGCAAGAAAACGATTTTTTCATAGGTGTAATTTGGATAATTGCTCAGATTAAAGCCTAACGGAATCCGCAAGGATTCTGTGCAATCCCTGAACGCACAGCCAACTTGCGTTGGCAGTTACACTTTCGCAAGCGAAAGTGGGTTAAGGAACGTTCCAAAAAGCATACTATGCTCATGTATCAAAAAGTATCAATCCCCGAACGCACAGCCAACTTGCGTTGGCAGTTGCACTTTCACAAGCGAAAGTGGGTTAAGGAACATGTCAAAGAAAAATATCAAGCGGATCGTGCTAAGTATCAATCCCCGTGGGTAAGGAATTGCTCAGGTCAAAGCAGACGGCTTTCGTCGCACGAAAGCCTAACGGAATCCGCAAGGATTCTGTGCAATCCCCGTACGGGTTAAGGAACTCTCCTGCATTTGATATCAAGGCCTTCGAAAAGAAGTATCAATCCCCGTACGGGTTAAGGAACCGACCTTTCACTCAAAAAGAGTGAACTCGCGACTTGTATCAATCCCCGAACGCACAGTCAATAAATTGACTGTTAGCACTTTCCCAAGCGAAAGTGGGTTAAGGAACAACAAGATTTTGTGTTCCACTTTATTATACACCATAGTTCTTGGTTTGTCAAGCCCTTATTTCATAAAAAACATGAAATTTCATACGTGAATGAAGTGTCTTTGTTTCGGCTATATACAAAATATCCCCTATAAAATGCTTTTTATTGAAAAATGAAAGATGCGGATTCGCGGAGATTTCCGTTGGTTTTTGTATTTGTTTGATATAAGGAATTTTCAGAATAATAGAAAGAAACATATACAAAATTATAATAAAAATTTGTTATGTATTCGCGGGACACCGAGGACGTTGTCCCCTACGAGGAAACCGAAATTTACAGCGTGAAACAGAATTTTCTGCAAACCATCCGGTGTGATTGTAGGGGTCGATCTCCCGAGCGACCCGAGCAAAATAACAAATTCAATTTGAGAACATCTTTGCGTTGACGGAATTTTGTGCAAATTCTTTATTCTGCTCGGGCGACCTCAGGTGCGCCCCTACGATGGAACCGGAAATCACACCGCTCAGGTGCGCCCCTACGATGGAACCGGAAATCACACCGTTAAACGGTCATTTACACATAAAAAAACGGCAGAGAAAAGCTCTCTGCCGTGGTGGGATTATTTATCTTTACCGAAAATTTTCTTAAAGAATTTTTCTTTTTTCGAATAATTGGATTTACCGCAAGCGTCGGCAAATTTACGGAGCGCGTCTTTTTGTGATTCGGACATATTCTGCGGAACTTCCACAACGACTTTGAAAATCAGATCGCCTCTGCCTCTGCCGTTGACGTAAGGAATACCTTTGCCGCGCAGGGTAAAGGTCGTTCCCGTTTGCGTACCTTCGGGAATTTCATACGTGGTATCGCCTTCCAGCGTGGGTACTTTGATTTCCGCGCCGAGCGCCGCTTCGGGGAACGTGATCGGAATTTCACAGAAAATATCAAATTCTTCACGAACGAAAACGGGATGGTTACGAACGTGAACGGTAATATAAAGATCTCCTGCGGGACCGCCGTTTTTACCTGCGTTACCCATACCGCGAATGCTGATTCTTTGTCCGTTATCAATACCTGCGGGAATGGAAACTTCCAGTGTTTTATTAACGGAATTCATACCCGTACCCTTACATTTCTTGCAAGGATTGGGGATGGTTTTACCTGCACCGCCGCATGCATCACAGGTTTTTGTCGTTTGGAATACGCCAAGCGGAGTTCTTTGCTGAACGCGAATCTGTCCCGAACCGTTACATTTGGAACAGGTTTTTGCGGAAGAACCCGGTGCGCAACCGCTTCCGCTGCAATCCGCGCACTGTTCCACTTTGGTATATCGGATATCTTTTTTACAGCCGAATGCCGCTTCTTCAAAGCTGATGGAAATTCTTTGCGCCAGATCATCGCCCCTTTGAGGTCCGTTTCTGCGCGCGCTGCCGCCGCCGCCAAAGCCGCCGAATCCGCCGCTGCCGCCGAAAATATCGCCGAAGATATCTCCGAAATCAAAGCCGCCGAATCCGCCGCCAAATCCGCCTGCGCCGCCATAATTTCCTTCTGCCGCTTCCGGTCCGTATTGATCGTAGCGCGCTTTCTTTTCGGCATCGGAAAGAACGGCGTATGCTTGGTTTACTTCCTTGAATTTTTCTTCCGCTTCCTTATCGCCCGGATTCATATCGGGATGATATTTCTTGGCAAGGGAGCGGTATGCTTTTTTAATTTCATCGTCTGAAGCGCTTTTCGAAACGCCCAGAACCTCGTAATAATCTCTCATATTCGTCCTTTCTCGATTTGGCTGTGTGATGCATGGTTTGATAAGATAAATGGGAATTTACGGGTGTAATAGTTGTGAGCGGTGTCTCTCCCTCAGTCAGCTTTGCTGACAGTCTCCCCACATTTTGCGTAGCATAATGTACAGAGGGAGCCTTGAATTGCCTCCCTCTG
>SVRL01000042.1 GCA_015064845.1 Oscillospiraceae bacterium
ACGGCGGTTTTTACATTGGTATGTACATCTGCGGAATAAAAAATCTGCTTGCCGTTTTCCACGAGATAAAACTGACGGTTGCAGGGTTCGCCGTTCTGCTCGGGTGTCAGCGTATAACGTGTGGAAGTAACCTGTCTTGCGGCTGTACTGCGGAAAGAGCCTCTGCCGAGAGAGTCCAACGCACCTTTGGGCGTTGTGAGAAGCGGAGAGGGGAATCCAATACGGTTACCGATCAAAAGGTTGACATCAAAATGCGTTCCGATCTTGCCTGCTTTGAGGTCAATGATATGATCGCCGTTTTCAGCCAAAGTACCCGCGCCTTCGCAAACCTCTTTGTAGATTGCCGCAAGCACCGCACTGATATTTTCGGGAATCTGCACTTCCCCGTCTTCCGTTTCATGACGGATGGTTTCGCCAAACGTGAAAAGGCTGTTTTTATCTTCAAAATTTTCGAGATAGCAAGCAACCTCAGCAGTATTCATCATTGCCACAACGATTGGGGCATAATAAGGAAGATTACAAGCGCCGACAACGGTTTTTCCGGAAACGGAAGTAAAGGAAGCGGCGTATTCTCCCGTAACCTTATCTCCGAAAACAGAAATCAGATGTTTCTCGGCAGCACCGAGCACATTTCTGGCATTTTCTCTTGTAAAAATCATGTTGTTCATATCCTTTCTCTGAATTTTTAACTGATAGGAAATTGCAAAAACCGACCTCGCCGTTTTGCTGTATTGAGGTATCATTTAAGCTTGGATAGGCGAGCAATCGGAAGCAGCAACTTGCCGCTTTTTGATTCTATATAGTTTATTATATCATTTTCATATGAAATTTTCAATAATTCAATGAATTTTTTGTGAAAAGTTACCCTCTGAATTCTATACAATATTAACAAATAAAGCTTTTTCTTGACTTTATTACATTTTTATGATAAACTAAAAACAGAACACTCCCTATTCATTGAGCATAATCTTATAAAAATTCAAAGAAAAGCGAGGTCCCGATATGATTTACACCGAAAAAACAAAAAAAGCAATGCAGATTTGTTTCCAAGCCCACAAAGACCAGACGGATAAATCGGGTTTGCCCTATGTATTTCATCCGTTTCACGTTGCCGAATGTATGAAAGACGAAGCTTCCACGGTAACGGCACTTCTTCATGACGTTGTGGAAGATACGGATTGGACGTTTGAACGTCTGCAAGAGGAAGGCTTCGGAGAAAACGTAATCGAAGCGCTCCGTCTTCTGACACACAAAGATGGTATTTTCTCGGAAGAAGCTTATTTGCAATACGTCGCGGCATTAAAAGAAAATCCCATTGCACGCGCGGTAAAAATTGCCGACCTCGAACACAATTCCGACCTGACCCGCTTCGGTTCCAAGATTACGGAAAAAGATATCATGCGTGCCGCAAAATATCAGAAAGCGCTCATTCTGCTGAAATAATCCCCATTTATAAGTATTCCCTCCGAAATGCATCGGAGGGAATTTTTAATTCTATAGGAATTTACGCAATCGTTAAATACGTCTGTTTGTCATGTAAATATCATTCATATCCGTTCCGTCTCCTCGTTGCACGATTCTGACGCTGACGTCTTGCAACCTCATAATATCATAAGGCGAGTTTGATATATCGGAATTTGTGCCCTGCTTTTTTACTTTGAAATCACTGTGCAAGAATCAAACACCGGCCCCACCAATGAAAATCACGTATAACCAAAACGCAACAACAACAAATGAAACAACGATATTTACCGTGCCAATCAAAATCAGTAATCCCATATTTTTTTCGCCGCGTTTTCTTAATTTGACAGCCTCTTTGATTCCTAATATTGAAGATATACTGGCAGGGATGGGAACTAATAGGGAACCAATTATAGAGATGGATGAAAACACTGAGTACATAATACTTCTATTAGTTGGAAGTTCTAACATAGTAGTAATAGAAAACGCAACTACAAGACTAATTCCAACAACTAACGGAATACCAACAAATAATAACGCGGCTGACTTTTTGTTCATTATTTTAATCCTCCTATATATTTAAGGGAACCTCTAAACATTAGTTCCCGATATTAAATTTTGCGATTCAAATGTAAAAAAATGAAATCTAAGAGGCGAATCGCATACTAAACTCAAATTTCATTTCGAACGTGCTTAGGTAATTTCTTTCCCACATAAGCGCTATCGTACTTTCCTTGTTCTGTCTCCATTATACCATATCCTGCTTATCATTGCAATAGAAAAAAGACGGCAGTTTCCGCCTGTTCGGTAAAAACTGCCGTCCGTAATTCACTTTATTTGATTGCGGTTCGGAATTTTTCTCTTAGCCGTTGGTGTTGTTCTTTACGGAATTTTCGTAAGATTCCACCATCTTCTTAACCATCTGACCGCCGACGGAACCTGCTTCCTTGGAAGTAAGGTTGCCGTTATAACCCTGCTTGAGGTTTACGCCGACTTCTGCGGCAGCTTCCATTTTCACTTTGTTAAGAGCTTCTTTTGCTTCGGGAACGAGAGTTTTGTTATTGTTAGACATAATAATGAAAATCCTTTCTGAATTTGTTTTACTTTTTTCAATCAAAATCTATATTTCTTTTACAGATTGTCGGAATCGCGTCTGCAATCTGTTGCGTGAAGAAGTTTTCACGAGAACGTTTTTTTCGTTCTGGTGTTATTATGACACGAAATACGGGATTTATAAGTGGGAATTTTTTCATTACGATTGAAATTCAAATGTTTTTCCTGTATAATGATAAAAGTACTATCTATTTTGAAAAAAGGAGAACTCCATGAAATATATTCATTTATCCGATCTGCATCTCGGAAAGCGCGTGAATGAATTTTCCATGCTGGAAGAACAAGCCGCCATCCTGGAACAGATTCTTGAAATCATTGACGAAGAGTCCCCCGACGGTATTTTGATTGCAGGAGATATTTATGATAAATCCATCCCTCCCACCGAAGCCGTTATGCTCTTTGACGACTTTCTTGCAAAACTTTCCAAAAAAGCGCTGCAAGTATTCATCATCAGCGGCAATCACGATTCTCCCGAACGCATTGCTTTCGGTTCGCGCATTATGGATGCAAACGGTATCCATCTCTCTCCCGTTTATAACGGTGCCATCGAACCTTTCGTTATGAACGATGAACACGGTCTCGTCAACGTCTATATGCTTCCCTTCATCAAACCTGTGCACGTGCGCCGTTACTTTGAAGATGAAGAAATCGTAACCTATACGGATGCCATGAGAACCGTCATCAATAAAATGAACGTAGATCCCTCTGTGCGCAACGTTCTGATTACCCACCAATTCGTCACGGGCGCATCCCAATGTGATTCCGAAGAAAAATCCGTCGGCGGCACGGATAACGTGGATGCAGACGTTTTTGAGCCTTTCGATTACGTTGCCCTCGGTCATATTCACAGACGCCAGAAATGCGGAAGCGAAAAAATCTGGTATTGCGGAACACCATTGAAATACTCATTCTCCGAAATGAACGACGTGAAATCGCTGACCGTTTTGGAATTGGGAAAACCGGGAACCATCCCTTCTTTGCGCTCCATTCCTCTGACACCCTTGCATGACATGGCAGAGCTGCGCGGAATCTTTTCGGAATTGACCGATCCCGATTATTATGCGAAGCATCCTCAAAAAAATCATTATCTGCGCATTATTCTGACGGATGAAAACGACATCCCCGATGCAGTTTCCAGACTTCGTCTAATCTATCCGAATCTGATGTGTTTGGAATATGATAACACCCGCACGAGAATGAACCGTGAAATTGCCGATCTTGAAAAAACGGAACATCTCGGTATGTTTGAACTTTTTTCTTTGTTTTATGAAGAACAAAACGGCTCGCCCATGTCGGAAAAACAGCGCGCATACATGCAAGATTTAATTGAAAAAATCGAGGAGGAAAACGTATGAGACCGATAAAACTAACGATGTCTGCATTTGGTCCTTATGCAGATAAAACCGTCATTGATTTCAATCAACTCGGCGAAAGCGGACTTTATCTGATCACGGGAACGACCGGCGCGGGAAAAACCTCGATTTTCGACGCCATTACCTATGCGCTTTACGATAAACCCAGCGGCGATGCAAGAGATTCTTCCATGTTCCGCTCCAAGTATGCTTTACCCACCGCAGAAACTTACGTGGAATTGGAATTTATCTGCAACGGAAAAAAATATACCATTCGCAGAAGTCCCGAATATGAATGCATGGGCACACGAAAAAGCGGCAATATCCTCAGACATCCCAAAGCCGAACTTTTTCTTCCCGACGGAACTCCCATAGCCAAAAACAAAAAAGAAGTGAATCAAGCCATTGTAGATATCATCGGTATTGACAGAAATCAATTTTTACAGATTGCCATGATCGCGCAAGGCGATTTTCTGAAATTGCTTCTCGCAAAAACGGAAGAACGCAAAACCATTTTCCGTCAAATTTTCAAAACACAGTCTTTTGAAAAAATTCAGTATCAGCTCAAAGACGATGCCAAAAAGCTCTACGGAAAATGGATGGATCTGAACAAGGAAGTCGTGGCTTATGCCAAAAATATGACTTGCCATCCTTATCACGAGCGTAAAGAAGAAGTGAATATGGCTAAAATCGGAAATATGCCGACGGAGCAAGTCATTGAACTGTTGAATGTCTTTATCGAAGAAGACCGTACCGTTCTTCAAAAATTACAGGAAAACGTCTCGGACATTGAAAAATCCTTGGAAATTGCCAACAACAGAATCGGTAAAGCCGAAGAATATCAGAAAAATTTGCTGGAACATCAAAACAAACGCGTTCAGGTTCAGCACGCTCAGAGGAAATACGAGCAAGCGTTGATTGTATTTGAAGAAGAACAAAAAAATCGACCCGAATATGAGCAATTGAGTAAGAAAGTCACGGCAATAGAACTGGAACTCAAGCAATACGACATATTGGAACGGCTGTCTGCAGAAATCCAAATGCTGACCGAAAGACTGGAAAAAGACTACAAAAATCAAGAAAGCGGGAAAAGTTGTTTCTGCGAACAGGAACAAAAAATCAAACAGCTCAAAGAAAAACAAAAAATGCTGGAAAATGCCGGCGCACAAAAGGAAAAGTTTTCCGCTGAGCTGAAACTTTTGCAAAACCGTCAAAGCGCTTTGGAAAAAATGATCTCCGATCTGAACAGTTACGATAAACTTTGCTATGAGCTGCAAAAACTGCAAAAGGAATATTCCGTTCTGGCTTTTGATGCGGAAAATGCGCTGGATCAATATACCCGTTCTTATCTTGCTTTTCTGAATGAGCAAGCGGGAATCATGGCAAAAACGCTGAAAGAAGGTATGCCCTGCCCCGTTTGCGGATCCGTAAACCATCCCAAGCTTGCTGAAACATCCGCAAATGCTCCCTCGGAAGCAGATTTGAAAATTTTCAAGAAACAAGCGGATGACATGCAGAAAAAGGCAGAAAAAAAGAGTGCCGAATGCGCGAATTTCAAAGGGAAAATAGAGGCGGAAAACGCAAGAATTCAACAAACGGCGGAAGACCTCCTTGGCAAATGCAATTCTGAAAATCTCAGAGATACAGTCATCAGTCAAAAAAATGAGAACTTGAAAAATCTGGCTTCTCTCAAAGAAACGATCGAAGCGGAAAATATGCGGATACGTACAAAAGAAACTTTGGATAAAAAAATTCCTCTTGAAGAAGAAAAATTGGAGAAAATCCGCGTAAACAATTCTGCATTGGAACAGTCCATTATTTCCGTTAAAGCAAAAATTGCCACCAAAGAGGACCAAAAGAAAACACTTGGTGCCTCTCTGCAGTATGAAACCAAAGATTTGGCAATCTCAAATCTGAGTTTGTTGCTCACAAAAACAACGAGACTGAAAGAGCGATTGGACTCGGTAGCATCCGTTCTTACGGAAACTGAAAAAGAGCTTTCCTCAGTCAAAGGCGAACTTTCCTCTTTGGAAAAAGTTCTGGATTCCGTTTGTGATATCGATCTGAAAAAAGAAACGGAAGAACGCGCCCGTCTTACGCAATATCTCACAAGCGCCAGAGAAGAAATGAATGGCGCCAATACGCGCCTGCATACCAACACACAATGTCTGGAGCGTATCAGCGATTCCGCACAAAAAGCCATTGCCTTGGAAGAACAGTACCGCATGGTCAATAATCTTTCCGAAACAGCAAACGGCACATTGAGCGGCAGAGAAAAAATCATGCTGGAAACTTACGTACAAATGAAATTTTTCGATCGGATTTTGCATCGCGCCAACATCCGTCTGCGCTTCATGACGAATAATCAGTATGAACTGATCCGTCATAAGCCAAAAGATGAATACCGTTCGCAAACGGGATTGGATCTTGACGTAAAGGACTATTATAACGGTTCCGTCCGTCCCGTCAATACCCTTTCCGGCGGAGAATCCTTCAAAGCTTCGCTTTCGCTCGCGCTCGGACTTTCCGATGAAATTCAATCTTCTGCGGGCGGCGTCCGTTTGGATACCATGTTCGTGGACGAAGGTTTCGGCTCCCTGGACGATGAATCGCTGAAACTTGCCATCAATGCCCTTCGGGAATTGACGGAAGGCAATCGTCTGGTCGGTATCATTTCACATGTTGCCGAACTGAAAACAAAAATCGAAAAACAAATCGTGGTTACAAAAGAGCTCAGCGGCGGAAGCCATTGTGAAATCATCACTTAAAAACATGACCGATATTGGCGTGATACTCTTAACGGAGAATTTGCGTGCACAAAATGTCGGCAGAGAACTTGTTTTCTCTGCCGATTTGTGTTATAATGGTGTAGGTGATGCAAATGGATAATGAAAAAGAATTGCCGAAAAGAAAAGATATACGGCTCAAGAATTATGATTATAGTTCTCCCGGTGCATATTTTGTAACCATCTGTACGGAAAACAGAAAGAATTACTTTTGGAATGGATCGATTGACCAACAGGTGTTCGATTGGCACTCCGTAGGGGCGAACTGTGTTCGCCCGCAAAATCTGCCATTATCAAATATAGGTAAGATGGTTTTAGACGAATTAGAACGATGGAATCAAACATATCCTGCGGTATCACTATATTCCTATGTGATTATGCCGAATCACCTACATATAATGGTTGTTATTTCTGCCGATGAATACGGGCGACCACAGGTCGCCCCTACGGTGGAACGGATGGTAAAACAATTCAAAGGTGCGGCAACAAAAAAGATTGGTGCATCTATTTGGCAAAAATCCTATATTGAACACGTGATACGAGATAAAAAGGATTACGCAACCCGATTAAATTATATTTTCGAAAATCCGCTGCGATGGTATTACGATGAATTATATACAGAAGAATAGGGGTATGGGCTTGGCCCGAAGCCCGCATTGCTTGCAACGTTGTAATACAAAGGCGAAACTGGCGATAAAGCATAACGGTAAATACTAATTCTTATAACTTGATTTTGGAGGAAATACCAATGAAATATCAGCTCCATGATTCTGAGATTGATTCTTTTATTCTTGAAAAAGATTCGATCATTCTTTCATTCCCAAATGGCTTTTATGCCGAGGATGATAATGGAAATGAAATAATGCCTTTAAGACATAAGCTTGTATTTACAATCGACCGAACCTGTCCTGATGAACCGTTAGAATCTTCTGTCTTTATTAGGAGAATCAATCGTCGTTATAACGGTTGGAAGGATATTTCTTTTAAGCAATTTATTTCTCTTTTCAAAAAAGGAAATATGGTTATATATGATGAATACGACAGCAAGCTAACAAACTGGAAAATGATCCAGCTTAATACAAGCACGAGCCGGTCAAATATCGAACTGTTCATAACGGACATTCTTGATATAGCCTGTTACGAATGATATAGACGATAGGAGTCATAATCAAATACCAAATCATCGAATAATTAACGCCGACAGACTTTAAAATCTGCCGGCGTTAATTATTTGTTTACTGCATAACATTTTTTATCCGTAGGGGAGACCTGCGGTCTCCCGCGGGCGAACAAAGTTCGCCCCTACCGTTCATTATTTATTTTCTCCGCTAAGAACATCACGCTTTTGGGTATCTGTTTTTTATATACTGGTTCTGTGTCAATAGTTGGGGCAGAGCCAAAATAGAATAATTGTCAGATCGTGTCGGAGTTTGAACTCCGGCACGATTTTTATATATTACAAAACAAGATTCTTTTTCTGAAGTTATTAAAATTACACACACCGTCCTCTGCGCTATGACAACCGGTGTCAGGGTTAAATTTATATTATGAACTTGACCGGCGTTGGCTGAAGAGCCAGCTGAAAAAGGCGTCCCGGTTAGATTGAAACACAGTGTAAATAGGAGAAATATGGCTGCCGGTAGGATATTCTATAAGTTCAACATTGGGATGATTTGCGTTTACCAATTGTTGATACAGATCCCGCGAACGGGTCACGCTCACTACCGGATCGTCGGTATAATGATAGATACGGAAGGCGGTGCCTCTCGCCTTTTCCGGCGACATTAGGGTTCCCGCGCCGCTGAGGGGTACAGCGGCAGCAAAGGTGTCCGGCATTTCGCTGACAAGCCGACACGTCATAAAACCACCCATAGATATGCCGGAGACATAAATGCGATCCTTGTCAATATTGTACCGATTCAGCACATCCCACAGCAGTACCCGAAATGCGAGTATCTGATAAGTAGTCCATTGACCTTCGTGGGACAACGGCGTGGACGGCACCAAGGTATAGGTGCTGTATCTATAGTCTTGATTTTCCAGCGCCATCAAGGATTTTACTATGGGGGTTGCTGTGCCGGGATTAGCGGCGGTTACCGAATCACCCTTGCCGTGGAAGAAAATCACCAGGGGCATTGGCTCGTCAATGTCACGCAGCGGCTCGTGAAATAAATAATAGATGGTTTCCTTTATGTTATCGCAATCATATTGCAGTGTCTCGAAATAGTCTTCTGTGGAATACACCGGTGTAAAGGGCACATCGCTGTAGTCAATTGTGGGTTCTGGTACAGTTGTAGCGGAAGCGCTGTTTGTGGCGGTGCTATCTTCGGAAGGTGCTTCGGGAGATATATATCTACACGCGGTAGAACACAACATACAAAAAGCTAAAATGCCTATAAACAAACGTTTTTTCATTGCGGTTACTCCTTTCCGTATAACATCCCAATTCATACATTAACATTTATTTAAAAACCTACAAAGACTGGCTTGGCGCAATGCTTTTTGCGCCTTACTGCCCGCTTGTATTTTCAATTTATCATGGAATAATGTGGAAATCAAGGAACAGTTTTGTCATCGTTTGAGAATGTTTGAAACTTTTAAGCACTGACAACCGGTGTCAGTGCTTAACAATCAATTTAAAACATACTTAATAATTACAAGATTGTTCTTGCTATTTGCATATTGGTATGGTTAAATAAAAATAGAAACGAATAAGGGAGGGAACTACTATGAAAAAATGGTTGTGTTTGTTATTGGTAGGTATTTTGGTGTTGTCGTTAGTCGCTTGCGACTCCAAAAAAGAAACCGAAACACCTACAAACGACACTGGGTTAGTCGACGAGTTTAAATCAATTATAGATATGTATGAAGAGATTGTATACATACACAAGATGTATAATCCATCAGACAGCTATGAAAAATTCAGTGACAACTTTTCTCAAGAGTGGTATGACGAAATTTTTTCCGCAACGTTAATTGGTGATGTATCAAAAAATCGTTACGGATATGCACTTACTGATTTAAACGCAGACAATCGATTAGAAATGGTTCTGTTGTTAGAAGATTATACGATCATAGCCATCTTTTCAATAGTAGACGAAAAGCCTTTTTTGATTAGTGATTTTCATCACAGGAGAAGCTGTTGGTTAGATAAGGACAAAACAATACATATAAGCGGTAGTAACGGAGCGGACGACTGGACGTATTCAGAATATAAACTTTCATCAAATGGAACAGAATTAATTTTGTTATTTGAATATGGTTGTGAAGGGTATGATAATATAAGTAATAAAAAAATTTATTATATGATTTCTGATTCGAACAAGATATATATTGACGAACATAAGATTACAGATTTACATCAAGCTAAGCCTTATCTATCTTTATCAGAAGCTGCGAAAAACACAGAAAGAGATGCTAGTTTAACATTTATCTCTTTTGAAAAATAACAGTTTTTAAATTCAGGAAATTGTTGGGGACAAGAGAACCGTCCCCTTGTCCCCCCTGACAACCGGTGTCAGGGCTTAACAATCAATTTAAAACATACTTAATAATTACAAGATTGTTCTTGCTATTTGCATATTGGTATGGTTAAATAAAAATAGAAACGAATAAGGGAGGGAACTACTATGAAAAAATGGTTATGTATGCTGCTGGCCGGAGCCTTAGTTTTTTCGTTAACAGCTTGTCACCGCAACCAACAGGATAACCCTGATTCGTCATCCATAAATACGGAAACTGCAGGCGGCACCACAGAGGCTTCTGTTCCACCTACAGAGAATCCGAAAACCGATTTTCAGTACGAGATATCCACAAACGGAGATGCTGTTTATATAAACAAATACATTGGCGCATCGAGAAATGTTGTAATTCCTTCTCAAATCGACGGCCTGCCTGTAGCCACTATCAAAGGAATTGCAGGTGAAGGTGGCCTTGTGCAGGAAGGTGCGTTTGAAGGTTGTGATATTCAATCGGTCACAATTCCTCATAGTGTTACCGCCATTGGATTGCATGCTTTTAAGGATTGTAAGGAATTGGTACAAATTACAATACCGGATAATTTGGAGATACTTATAGATGGCGCATTTCAAAATTGCAAAAAGCTGGAGTCTATAGATCTGTCCGCCACAAAGCTTACACAACTGAATGAGCTTACTTTCTATGACTGTGTTAACCTTAAGGAAATTGCCTTGCCGTCTGGCCTCACAAGAATTTGTGCAAAGGCTTTTTATAACTGTTCGTCGCTTTTAGAAATCAATTTGCCTGAGGAACTTGTCCGAATAGATGATGCAGCTTTCGTCAATTGCGCTTCTCTAAAAACCATTACAATCCAAACCAAACTGAACATGATTTCGATAAAAGCCCCCGCATTCCGTGATATACCAAAGCTTGAAACAATTATTTTCCAAGAGGGTTGCGAAAAGATCACAGGTTATGGATTTTTTGTCACAGAATCCAATGTGGAAATTAAAATACCGAAATCTGTAACCCAATTTTCCCCGGAGACATTCTTTATCCACGGATCGGCAAAAGTGGTATTCGAAGGAGATTGCCCCGAAATTGTTGGAGAAAATGATTTTTATGGCGAACCGACTATCTTCTATAATCCCAATACTGTGGGGTGGGATACTTGCGTGTGGAAGAGCCAATATGCACTCAAGCCAATAGAGTAGTAAGACAGAGAACCGTCCCCTGTCTTAAAGATGTTGAAGATGATCTATTGAAAGAAGCCCAGCCGCTGAAGGCAGAAAACACATATCTAAAAATTGTAAGCCTTGGTTTTGGAAGAAGAGGGACACAAGGAAAAAGCAAGCGTGATTCAGATAAGACGAGAATAAGCTTTTCGGTAGATGCCTGACAATACTAGTTTACACCTACACGCGTATCAAAGATGGCACTATCAGCACAAGCGGTACAGAAAGCGGTTGGAAGAGAATGTTGTCAAACAGAGCATGAGCCGAAAAGGCAATGTGAAAGGGCTTGCCATCTGCATTGCACAGAAAGCAAGCCCTTTTGACGGCTTATACAATTTAAGTTGGAAATATTTGTATAACTTTTTGAGGTCATTTCAGGCAGGAATATTCTGTTTTTAAATATTATCAGAATGTCTTTACCAGCTCATCAGCATCGGTTAGAGGCCTGTTTTGCTTCAGAGCGGTTTCTTTCAGCGTCAGATTGCCGTTATAAGCGGTCAGACCCTTCCGCAGATGAGGGTTCTCCTTCAGCGCTTTCTCTACGCCTTTGTTTGCGATTTCCAGCAGGAAGGGCAAGGTGGCGTTGGAGAGCATAATGGATGCGGTACGGGCGAAGGCGGAGGGGATATTGTCCACGCAGTAATGGAGGATACCCTCCTCGTAGTAGGTGGGGTTGTCGTGGGTTGTGCTGCGGCAGGTCTCCACAGCGCCCTCACCGTCGCAAGCCACATCTACGATCATAGCAGAGGGTTTCATCAGTTTCAGATCTTCCCGGTTGATCAGATGGTCCTTGCGATGCTTGGGCCACATAATACAGTTGATCACCACATCGCTGTCCTTCAGACACTTTACCAGGTTTTCCCGGTTGGAGTATAGGAAGGATACATTGGTAGGCAGAATTGCCTTGGCAGTCTCCATTGCTTTTGGATTCACATCCAGAATCCGTACGATATTACCGAAACCTGCAGCCAGCTCTGCTGCGCCTACACCGGAGTTACCAGCACCAATGATGGTGACTACGGGGGCTTCAATGCCGCATACATTGGCAAGCAGAGTACCGTTGCCGCCGAAAACGGATTGCATATGGTGCAGCGCAGCCAGAAAGCCACCCTTACCTGCCAGAATACTCATAGGCTTCAACAGGGGGAACATACCGTTATCGTCGGTGATATCCTCATAGGCAATCGCGGTGACGCGGCTGTCCAGAATGGCGTCGGTCTCCTCGGGATGAGCGTTAGAATGAATGTAGGTGTAAACAATTTTGTCTTTGTTCATGTACTTCCACTCTTCGGGGAACATTTCCTTAACCTTGTAGAACAGGTCCGCCTGCGTATAGACTTCTGCGGCGGTGCCCAGGATTTTTGCGCCCGCCGCTGCATACTCGGCATTGGTATAGCCACTACCCAAGCCGGCATCCTTCTGCACCAGTACCTGATGCCCCCGGGCAGTCAGCTCCCGGACTGTGGTGGGAGTTGCTGCAACACGGTATTCGTTGGGTTTAATTTCCTTCAATAAGCCGATAATCATATGGTTTCCTCCTGTTTTATTTGTTTTTTCTATTATAAACAGGGGGTTTGAGCTTGTAAAATTCATTGTTTTGCGCTATAATATGCAACGGGCTATATATTTACGAGGGTTGGGAGTGAACAGCATGATCACACACAGTGGAATTGAAGCGTTTTTGACTATAAGCCGGCTCAAGTCCATCACACGGGCAGCAGAAGAATTGTTTGTATGTCAGTCATCGCTGAGCGTGCGGCTTAAAAACCTGGAGAGCGAACTGGGAACGGAACTGTTTCTGCGAAAAAAAGGACAACGGGAAATTATCCTGACCCAAAGCGGCAAAGACTTCTATGAAATTGCTGTTGCCTATGAAAAGGTAATGGGCAGAATTGAGAAATTGCGGCGGGAGTATCAGAAAAAGCTCAGCATTTCTTCGTTGAACAGTCTGGGCGCATACATTATGCCGGAGGGTTACGCGTCGTTTATGGAGAATTATCCGGATGTAAAACTGGTGATTCAGGATTATGAATTAGAGGAGGCTTGCAAAAGCATTTTGCAAGGGAATACGGATCTTGCGTTCAATACGGATAGTAATGTACCCCAGCGTATCACAGCGCTGCCTGTGTTTTTAGAAAAATTTACACTGATTTGCTCCAAAGAATCCAACTATCCGGACACAGTTTCAGCAGATATGCTGGCGGTCAAGAACGAGGTCTATGTGGACTGGTACAACGGATTCGATGAATTCCATACTGCTGTTTTTGGAAACGATGCTCCACGGATTCGTCTGGATATGATGGCACAGTTGAAAATATTTGTGGAGAAGCACAACAACTGGGCATTTGTTCCCATCAGCGTTGCCCGGGGACTGGAACAGACTGCCGGGATTCGCAGACTACAAACGGAATTTCCGCTGCCGGAAAGGACAGTTTACTGTCTGCACTCCGCAGAAAGAAAACCGGAGGCTCACAGTATGCTGTTCTTAAAATGTTTGCGTGAGATTCTGGATCGAACCGGTGAGGTTACCCCGCTTCTGGATATATGAAAAAACGACTCCCATTCACAAAGGGAGCCGTCAGACTGTAGAAAAACCCCTGTTTTGTATTAAACAAAGCAGGGGTTTTTCTACAGTCTGAGACCACCGGGTGGTGGCCTTTTTTATTTGGAGCAGGGTACGGGAGTCGAACCCGCCCAGTCTGCTTGGGAAGCAGAAATTCTACCGATAAACTAACCCTGCATATAAAATGATTATACCAAAGGGCTATTGGAAATTCAAGCCTTATTTTGTCGAGACTCTCGTAATTTGCCACCCTCTGTGCTATAATAATAAAAAGGAGGCGATAGCTTTGAGAGAATACGAGATGGTGCGGGAGATTCAAAATCTGTGTCCAAACAATCAAATGCGCGATATTTTCTTTGATGAGGTGGAAACCGACGACCCGGAAGCCTATGTACGCAGTTTTTTGAAGGGGAATGCGGTGGAAGTGACCTGCGAACCGGGGAAGGACGGCGCAGTTACCGTATATGCAACCTGTGATGGATTAATGCACAAATTTGTTTTTACACCAATTTGATATTTTGGAAGAAAAAACATCCTGAAAACGGAAATTATGGTTGAAAAAACTTGCTTGATATGATACAGTATGTTCGTATCGATATGGGCGCAGCGCGTCCGTATGAAAGAAATTAGAGAAATTCTGGAGGTAAAAAGAATATGAATGTTGCGGAAATTATGGAACAGCGCAGTGCGTTTTCCTTTGAGGTTTTCCCGCCCAAGACCGATGTGGGCATGGAAAAGCTCTGCGGTAAGGGCGGTGTGCTGGAGCAGCTGTACACCTTGAATCCTGATTACATCTCCTGCACCTATGGCGCAGGTGGCACCAATGTGGGTAAGAACCTAGAAGTACTGGATAAGATTGTGGCTGACGGCAAAACTACCGGTGTCACCCATTTTACCTGCATCGGCAATACCAAGGAAGGTATTAAAGAGCAGCTGCAGAATTACTTAAACCACGGCATTAACCATATGCTGGCCCTTCGTGGCGACCTGCCCTTTGGTTGGACAGGCACCGGCGGTGACCTGCACTATGCTACGGAGCTTGTGAAGTTTGTCCGTCAGGAATTTGGCGACAAGTTCTGCATCGCTGTTGCCGGCTCTCCCGAGGGCCACATTCAGTGCCGCAGCCTGGAGGCTGATATCGCTTTCCTGAAGCAGAAGCAGGACAACGGTGCTGACTACATTATGACTCAGCTGTGCTGGGATATGGACCAGTTCCGT
>SVRL01000150.1 GCA_015064845.1 Oscillospiraceae bacterium
CATCGTAAGCACATAGCTACAAGTTTGCTCAGGCGGTCAAGCTGCCCAAGCTTGTTTGCTTCTTTTTTGAAACTTTTTTCTTGCAAATCAAGAAAAAAGTGAATCTAAACAATCATTTATCTTTTTACACTGTATTTTGAAAAAACCATTGACATTTTATTTTTTGAATGATACCATAATAATATAATGGATTTCGATGAAGAAAGGAAAATTGTTATGCTTCAAATCGAGAATTTAACGAAAACTTATAAAGGAAGTGGGAAAGGTGTTAAAAATCTTACACTTTCTCTTTCTGCGGGCGATATTTACGGATTTATCGGTCATAACGGCGCAGGAAAAACCACCACACTGAAATGTATTGCCGGCATTCTGGATTTTAAGGAAGGCAAAATTCTTGTGGACGGACATTCCGTGAAAGAAGAAGATTTGCTTTGTAAATCCATGATTGCGTATATTCCCGATAATCCCGACTTGCCCGAATATCTTACGGGCATTCAATATCTGAATTTCATTTCGGATATTTACGGACTTTCCAAGGAAACGCGCATGGAAAAAATCAAAAAATATACGGGAATGTTTGAAATTACGGATGCACTCGGCGATCTGATTTCGTCCTATTCCCACGGCATGAAGCAAAAGCTTGCGCTCGTTTCGGCATGGATCCGCAATCCCAAACTCATGCTCCTGGATGAACCTTTTGTCGGTCTGGATCCGAAAGCCGCGCACATTCTGAAAGAACTTATGCGCGAACTTTGCAGAGAAGGCGGAGCGGTATTCTTTTCCACACACGTTCTGGACGTTGCGGAAAAGCTTTGCAACCGCGTTGCCATCATTAAAGGCGGCGAATTGATTGCGGCGGGCGATATTGCTACGCTCACACACGGCGATTCCTTGGAGAATGTCTTCATGGAAATGTTGAAATGGGAAGAATAACAGGTGATGATATGTGGAAATCCGTCAGACTTTTAACTTGGCTTTCACTTTGTAATTTATTCGGCTTCAATGAAGCGCGTTACGGAAAAGATAAAAAGAAAAGGAGCAGATTGCTCACGGTTGCCGTAGCTTATGTGATTCTCGGCGCCATGCTCGTTTTTTACGTCGGAATTTTGACGTATGGATTTATTATGCTCGGCTTTGAACAGATGATTCCGCTCTATTTGTGTGTGATCATCAGTCTTATGACCTTTATGTTTACGGTCTTTCGCGCAGGTTCGGATCTTTTCAGTCCGAAACGCTATGAAATGCTTGCCGCGCTTCCCGTGCCGCCTTCTGCAATCGTCATCAGCCGTTTTCTCACGGTTTATCTTACGGATTTGATGGTAAGCCTTGCTTCAACGTTTACTGTTATGATCGTTTGCGCGTTTACACTGAAACTTTCTCCGTTGTTTTACGTTTTGATGTTCCTCGGCGCATGGATTTTACCGCTTTTGCCTATGACACTTTCCATGCTTGTCGGAACGGGGATTTATGCGATTACATCGCGTATGAAGCGGAAAAATATCATGCAGATTCTTTTTTCGCTGACGTTTTTCTTTGCGTATTTCTATTTTATCCAATCGCTCGACGGAGAAACGGAAGAAATCGTTGGCAATCTTGCAGGCGCGGTGGAATCTTTGAAACGCTTTTATCCTCCTGCCGCATGGTTTTCCGAGGGTGTTTTTGGAAATCTTTTGATGTATCTTTTGTTTGTCGGCGTTTCGTTTGTTTTGTTTGCGGCGTTTGCTTTCACCGTCGGAAAGTTTTATAAAGCAATCTGTATGGGACTTACCGCAAGCGGAAGAAAAAGAAATTACGTCATGCGCGAACAAAAAACGGTTTCCGCGTTCAAAGCGTGCTTCTTTCGCGAACGCAAGAGATATTTTGCTTCTTCTCTTTACGTGATGAATACTGCAATCGGCTATATTTTGGGAATCTTTTTCGTGGCAATGATTTCTTTCGGAGAAGCAAAAATTCTTTTCGAGCAAATCCCTTCTTCTCTCACGGCGAAAATTGCACCGTTCATTCTTGTGTTCATGTGTAATATGTCTCCGACTACAACGAGCGCGTTTTCTATGGAAGGAAAGCATTTCTGGTTGACACAAACATTGCCCATCAGGATGAAAGACTTGATCCATGCCAAACTTGCCGTCAATCTCATGTTGGCGGTTCCGAGTATGCTGATCTCTTCTGCGATTTTGACGTTTACCATTCGTCCCACGGGATTGGATATTCTCTGGCTCTTCCTCATTCCTTTGGTTTATGCCGTGTTTGGCAGTGTTTTCGGACTTTTTGCCAATATGAAAATGCCTATGCTGCATTGGGATCATGAATCTCAGCCAATCAAGCAGGGAAAAGCGGTTCTTGTCGTTATGCTTGTCGGTTTTATTACTGCGATTGCGCCCGCCGTTCCCATCTTTATTTTCGGCGGAATTGCCGCGCATATTCTGATAGCGCTGGCGGTTCTTGCTCTCGGTCTTCTGAGCTTTTTGATGTATCGCAAACTCTGTGCGCTTCGGCTGACAACGCTTGCGGAAGATTGATTTTGAACCTATCGCGGTTTCCGAAAGGGAACCGCGATTATTTTTTGAAAAATAAACAGAAATTTAGCGTATTTGCCATACGGCAAGTGATATTGTGCTTTCGCACAGTGATATTCTGAAAGAGTGATATTCGCCTGACGGCGAGTGGAATATTTGAAGGGCGAACATATTTGGGGATGAACTTGTAAAAATAGCAGGAAATCTT
>SVRL01000043.1 GCA_015064845.1 Oscillospiraceae bacterium
ACTCGCCGTCAGGCGAATATCACTCTTTCAGAATATCACTGTGCGAAAGCACAATATCACTTGCCGTAGGCAAATATCACTGCGTATTTCCTTTCGAGGAAATACGCTAAATTCCCGTTTATCTTCCTATTATCTTCGTCAAATTCAGGTTGTCGAACAACTTTAGTTTTTTTTCGTAACGGCAATACCGATGGCGGGCAATTTGTTTTTACGGCATTTTTCAAAGCCCGTATAATGATTTTCGGGTGTTCGGGAAGCGTAAACGATCTTTTGGTCTTCTTTCAGCGCGAAAAGCGAGGAACCTGCGGCAGTTCTCGTTGCCTTTTCGGGAATTAAGGAAGAATGGATGTAAATCCCCTTACCCGCATTATTGACGAGCAGCAGATCGAAAGGCTCTGTTTCATAAAAGACGGAGACGACGGGAGATACGTCCGAATACGCGTGAACGAGCTTTTTGCGCGCGGATTTCGTTTCGTAAGAGGAAATCGGTATGCGAATGCCTCTGCCGTTTTCGAAAATATAAATGAAATAATGATTTTGTTCGTAAGCTTCGATGGGCTTCATTGCCATCACGCGCTCACCATCCTCAAAACCAAGCTTGCTCGGAATATAATCGCCGAGTACGGAGGATTTTTTCGTTTCAAAATCGGAGGCTTTTGCTTTGTAAATCTTTTGTTTGTTGCTGACGAAGAGAAGCTCGGAAACGTTTTCCGCATCTTCGATCTGAATGACTTCATCGCCTGTTTTGAGCGCCTGTTCATCACTCATGCGGAAAGAGGGAAGCGTGATTTTTTTGAAGTATCCCTCTTTGGTCAGCACAAGCTTGACGGCATAATTTTCAATGAAGGCTTCTTCGTCGTATTTTTCCGCGAAATCTTCATAAATGAGCTTTGTTTTTCTCGGCTTGGCGTAAGTCTTTTTGATTTCTTCCAACTGCTTGACGATGCGGTTTTTCATCTTGCGTTCGGAAGCGATCAGCGATTCCAGATCGCCGATCTCCTTTTTCAGGCTTGTGATTTCGCGCACTCGCTGCGCAATATATTCGCGGTTGAGGTGGCGCAGTTTGATTTCCGCGATGAATTCCGCTTGCACTTCATCTAAATCAAAGCCCGTCATGAGGTTGGGAACGACGTCTTTTTCCTTGACGGTTTCACGGATAATGCGAATGGCTTTGTCAATATCCACAAGGATTTTTTCCAAGCCTTCCAGAAGGTGGTGTTTTTCTTTTTTTCGTTCCAGATCAAAGGAATATTCCCTGCGCAGACAATCCAGTCGAAAACGGATCCATTCGTCCAAAATTCCGCGCAGACCGAGCTGACGGGGGCTTCCGTCAATCAGAATATTGAAATTGCAGGAGAAGGCATCCTGTAGGGGCGTTTTTTTGAAAAGCTTTGCCATCAGCTTTTCGGGGTCGGTGCCGCGGCGCAGATCCAACGTCAGCTTGAAACCGTTCAGGTCGATTTCGTCGCGTACGTCCGTGATTTCTTTCAGTGAACCCGCTTTGATCATATCCGTGATCTTTTTGATGATGATTTCGATGGAGGTGGAATAGGGAATTTCCGTGATATCAATGCAGCCCTCTTCCTTATCATAGGAATAGCGGGAGCGCAGAACCACGTTCCCTTTTCCCGTTTCATAAATTTTGCGCATGGCTTCGCGGTCGTAAAGCAAATTTGCGCCGCCCGAAAAATCGGGTGCTTTGATGATGTCCAGAAGCTCGTCCGTGGTAAGTTCTTCATTCTTTAAAACGGCAATCGTGCCGTCGCAAACTTCCGCAAGATTGAAGGAGCAGATCTGGCTTGCCATACCGACGGCAATACCCATATTCGGAGAAACCAGAATATTCGGGAATGCCGTGGGGAGCAGGACGGGTTCTTTCATGGTGTTATCGTAGTTATCCACGAAATCTACGGCGTTTTTATCAATGCCTCGGAAAATTTCCGCGCTGATGGCATCGAGTTTGACTTCCGTATAACGGGAAGCGGCAAACGCCATATCTCGGCTGTAAACCTTGCCGAAGCTTCCTTTGGAATCGATCAGGGGGTGGAGAAGCGCTTCGTTTCCTTTTGTCAGACGAACCATGGTTTCGTAAATTGCCATATCGCCGTGGGGGTTGAGCTTCATGGTCTGACCGACGACGTTCGCACTTTTCGTGCGGTGTCCCGTCAGCAATCCCATTTTATACATCGTATAGAGCAGTTTTCTGTGCGAAGGCTTGAAACCGTCGATTTCGGGAATCGCGCGGGAAACGATGACGCTCATGACGTAGGGCATATAGTTTTTCTCAATGGTTTCCGTGATCGGCTGCAAGGTAACCTCGGCGGGAACGAGCGCGTCAGCGGAGGGCTTTTGGGTTTTCTTTCTTGCCATAGCAATCTTTCCTTTCGTGATTCTTAAATATCGGCGTTTATGAGATACTGCGTACCGTAATCCGCGATGAAGCGTTTACGCTCGGGCAGATCGTCGCCGAGGAGGGTTTCAAAAATATATTCGGTTTTTTCTTTGTCCGCTTCCACGATCTGAATCAATCGGCGCGTTTCGGGATTCATGGTGGTTTGCCACATCATGTCGGGTTCGTTTTCGCCAAGACCTTTGGAGCGTTGAAGCGTATATTTGGCGCCCTTGAAGCCGGCGACGATTTTCTGTTTTTCGTTTTCGTCGTAAGCGAAATAAATTTTATCCTTGCAGGTAATTTCATAAAGCGGAGATTCCGCAATGAAAACCTTTCCTTCTTTGATGAGCGTGGGGAGCAAACGGTAAAAGAGCGTCAGGATCAGCGTTCGGATCTGGAAACCGTCTTCATCGGCATCGGTACAGATGATGATCTTGTTCCACTTGAGCTGGGCGAGGTCAAAAATGCTCTGATCCTTGTGTTTTCCGCTGACTTCCACGCCGCAGCCGATGACTTTGAGCAGATCTAAAATGATCTCACTTTTGAAAATGCGGTCGTAATCGGCTTTCAGACAGTTGAGCGTTTTTCCGCGCACGGGAATGATTGCCTGAAAATCGGAATTTCTGCCCAATTTAACGGACGTCATCGCGGAATCGCCCTCTACAATGTAAAGTTCACGGCGAGAAGGGTCTTTGGAACGGCAGGAAACGAATTTTTCCACGCGGGAAGCAACGTCTGTCTGCGAGGTCAGTTTTTTCTTGAGATTCAAGCGGGTGGTTTCCGCATTTTCGCGGCTTCTTTTATTGATGAGGATCTGCGACGTGATTTTTTCTGCATCGCCGGGATTTTCAATGAAATAATATTCGATCTGTTTTTTCAGAAAATCGGTCAGATGTTCCGCAATAAATTCGTTGGAAATGGCTTTTTTTGTCTGGTTTTCATAGGATGTCTGGGAAGAAAAACTGTTGATGATTAACACAAGACTGTCTTCTACGTCTCCAAACGTGATCTTGCTTTCCGTTTTATTATATTTGCCGTTGTTTTTCAGATATTTGTCGATGGTATAAACGAAAGCGCTTCTTGCCGCCTTGTCGGGGGAACCGCCGTGCTCCAGAAAACTGGAGTTGTGGTAATATTCAATGAGGTTGACGGTATTGGAAAAACAGAATGCGACTTCCGCTTTGAAATCGTATTCGGGCTTGTCGGCTCTGTCTTTGCCGCGCGCTTCCGTTTTGATGAGGACGGGAGGAGCGATGGCGGTGTCTCCGACTGTTTTTTCAATGTGATCCCGAATACCGTTTTCGCAGTAATATTCCTGTTCGTTAAAGGTACCGTCTTCGTTTTCCGTGCGGAGTGTGAAGCGCAAGCCTGCGTTGACGATTGCCTGACGTTCCAGAATCTGCTCAAAATATTCGCGCGGAATTGCCGTTGACGTGAAAACTTCAAGGTCGGGCTTCCATGTAACGACCGTTCCGGTACGTTGTAATTTTTTGGACGTGATGGGTGTTGTGATCAGTTCGCCGACGGGATAACCTTTGCGGAAATTCATTTCGGACATTTCGGTTTTGCGGTAGGACTGTACCTTCATGAATTCCGAACTGCATTGGGTTGCCGCCGCGCCCAAGCCGTTGAGACCGAGCGAATATTTATAGTGCGCGCCGTCACTTGCGTTATTGGAATATTTGCTTCCGGCGTAAAGCTCGCAGTAGACAAGTTCCCAGTTATATTTTCCTTCTTTTTCATTATATCCGAGGGGAACGCCTCTGCCGAAGTCTTCCACGCAAATCGTGCCGTCGCGGAATACGGTCAGATTGATTTTATCGCCGTAGCCTTCTCTGGCTTCGTCAACGGAGTTGGAAAGAATTTCAAAGACGGAATGTTCACAGCCCTCGAGGCCGTCGGAGCCGAAAATAACCGCGGGGCGTTTGCGCACGCGGTCGGGACCTTTCAGCATGGTAATGCTGCTGTCATCGTAGTGGGTAGTCTTTTTTGGCATAAATTTTTCATTCCTTTCGCTTGTGGGTATATATCGTATCAGGGCTTGTTTGAAAAATGTCAACACACCCAAAAAGCGGTTATTTTTTCGCATAATTTCGCAAATTTTTCTTGAAATACGTTCGGTATTCCCGCAAAAAAATTCCTCGCTTTTGGTCATATCGCTATTTTTCAAACAACCCCTAAAACAGATGTTTCTTTTTTTCTTTTTTCGGAATTTTTCTTTGTGAGGTTGATTTATTAAAAATTTTTGATATAATCAATATAGAGATGGTTTTCTGTCTTGCTTTCAGCGCGGCAGTACCATCATTATAGCATATATTAAGGTCAGAATCAAGGAAATTTTTGTGAAAATCAAATATATTCCCGATTTTTCATCTTTTTTCATATGCGATGTGCGGAGAAAATATTATGTTGAAAAGGATTTTTGAAAACGAACAAATAGAATTTTTCGGTGTTTTGCCGTTTTCCGCCTGTAATTGTCGAAGACCCGATCTGATTGAAAGAAAGGGGATTCCTGCGCGGGAGATTCAAAGCGCGGTTTTGTTTCTCGTTCCGTATTATGTGAATGACGGAGAGGGGAATATTTCTCTTTATGCGCGTTCACGCGATTATCATTTTTACTGCGCTGCCCTCTTTGAAAGGATTCTGCCCGAAATGGAAAAGGCGTTTGACGCACCCTTCCTCGGCTTTGCCGATAAATCTCCGATCGAGGAGAATATTGCCGCAGCAAAAGCTGGCCTCGGTGTGCTCGGCGATAATTATATGCTCATCAATGAAAAATACGGCTCTTTTGTTTTTCTTGCGGAAATTCTTTCCGTGGTTTCCCCCGAAAAGCTCGGATTTTCGGGAACGGTTGGAGAAGCAAAGACTTGTCTGCACTGCGGCGCTTGCAAACGCGCTTGTCCCGCGCAGATGGAAAATATGGAATGTCTTTCCGCGCTCACGCAGAAAAAAGGCGCGCTGACGGCGGTGCAGGAAAATTACATCCGTAAATACGGTTCTGTTTGGGGATGTGATCTTTGTCAGCTTTCATGCCCTTTGACGCGGAAAGCCGTTGGCGGCGGCACGCAAACGCCGATCGCATTTTTTAAGGAAAACAGAATATCCGTCCTGACGGAGGACGTTCTGAATGCCATGGAAGAAACTGAATTCCGCTCAAGGGCGTTCTCGTGGAGAGGAAAAGCGCCGCTTTTGCGCAATCTTTCTCTATTTCAAAATCAAAAAGAACAGGAGTAACCCGTGAAAAAAAGCCAAAAATCATCAAAAAAAAGAAGAAAGCTCTCTCAAAGAGAGAAAGCCGAGCAAAATAAAAAACTGATTCGGCAGCTGAAAACGGAAAATCGCCGTTTGCGCAAAGAAATGGAATATCTGCAACATATTTGCGAGCAGTACGAGCCTCCCGAAGAAGAATATATTTCGGAAGAGCAGAAAGTGCTGATGGAGAGTGCGCAGAACGCAGATGTATTACATGCAAAGAGCTATTTTGCATATCTTTTTGCAAGACTTCGCCGCAGCCGTTTGTTCCGTCTGTTCGATAAGACTCGTTTCGCTATGAAAAAATTTAAATTTGCAAAAAAACTGTGGTTTTTTATGGTATCCTTCGTTACGGTGCTCGGTGTCAGTGCGCAAGTGCTGGTCATCATCGGTGCGCTTGCCGTTTTCCTGCCTGCCGGAATCGTTCTTGCGACAGTTTTCGGTCTGTATACCTATTTTACACACAGGAAACGGAAAAAGCTTTTTACAAGTTTAATTGAACAAACCACGGAAAAAGAGAAATTTTATCTGATCTGCACGCCGAAAAACGGAACGATGGCATATTTTGCCCAAACGCTTCCCGCATTTGCGGAAAAAGGACAGGTTTTCATCATTTGCCGTTCGTTTAAGGAGTGCGGTTCCGCGGGTGTTATCAAAACGGAAGACAATATTTATAAAATCCATATCAGCCATTATTTTTCTTTCGTGCGCCGTCTGCCGCCCGAAAGAGTCGTGAAGGTTTATTTGTAAGAGCATAGGAGGATTTTTCATGATACATTTCATTTACGGAAAATCCGGTTCGGGAAAAACGGAAAAGATTTTTTCCGAAATGGAACGGGCGCAGGGCAAGGTTTTCTTGCTTGTTCCCGATAGAGAAGCCGTTGCGGCGGAAAGCCGTACAGCGGAACTGAACAACGCTCAAAACGCGGACGTTTTAACATTCGGAAGACTTTGCAACTATATTTTCCGCCGATATGGCGGTCTTTGTGTGGATTATATCGGCGCGGGGGCAAAAAAACTGATGATGCGCAACGTGATGAAAACGCTTTCTCCCGCGCTGAAGGAATACGGCGACGTCAATCATTTCGGTATTTTTGAAAAAATGACGGAGCTGAGAACGAACTGTTATCACGATAAGATCACACCCTCCGATCTGGAAAAAGCGGCAAGCACAATTGGAGAAGGTATTCCGCTCGGCGCCAAAGCCGCCGATTTAGGTCTTATTTTTTCCGCTTTTGATGCGGAAGTGGCTTCTCGTTTTGAGGATCCCGACGGTATGCTTGCAAGCGCGTATACGCTTTTGCAGGAACATGATTTCTTTCGCGGCGCGGATGTTTTCATCGATTCTTTTTCATCCTTTTCCGCGCAACAGTACGATATTCTCGAAAGGATCTTCCGCACGGCGGAAAACGTCTGGATCACGTTTCCTTTCATTAAGGAAGAACGAAACGAATCCTCCGTTTATATTTTGGCGGATACGGAAAGGCGCGTGAGAAGCGCCGTCGAAAAAGCGGGAAAACGCAGTGAGACGGAAGAAACCGTTTTGCAAGGTTTTTGCCGTTACCAAAGCGAAGAGCTTGCTTTTCTTGCGGAAAACATTGTGAAAAACCGTGTGCCCGCCAAAGAAAAAGCGTTTGTGCCGAAAGATATTCGGGTGGTGCGCGCCGCCAACGGTTTTTCGGAAGCGGAAGCGGTTGCGCTGGATATTTGCAGAGCCGTCAGAAGCGGTGTCCGTTACCGCGATATTGTTGTGATTGTGAGAGATACCGCCGTCTACGAGGGGATTCTGGACGCGGTCTTCCGCAAATATGAAATTCCGTTTTTTCTTTCTTCCCGTAAGGAGATTCGGGAAAAACCGCTCATTAAGCTGATTTTTTCGGCGTTTGCCGTCGCGGAACGCGGATTCCGCGGTGCGGATGTGATTGCTTATATCAAAACGGGCTATTCAGGCATTTCCGCAGAAGACGTCGGACTTTTTGAAAATTATATCATTAAATGGAATCTGCGCGGAAAGATGTTTACGGGCGGTGAACCGTGGAATATGCACCCGAGAGGCTACCGCGCCGATTTTACCGAAGAAGATACGGAAAAATTGATTCGCTTGGAGGAGATCCGCCGAAAGGTCATCGAACCGCTCAAAGCCTTTGCGGCGGCAGGAAAGCTTGCTACCACGGTAAAAGAAAAAGCCACCTTGCTTTTTGATTTTCTTTCGGGGCTCGGCGTTCCCGCCATGCTTGCGGAAAAAGCGGAGGAAGCCTCGTTGCGCGGAGAAGCGGCTTTGGCGAGCGAAGCCGTTCAGCTCTGGAACGTTTTTTGCGGTGCTTTGGATCAGCTGACGGTTTCCTGCGGAGAAACGGAGGCTGCCGCTTCCGAATTTTCACAAATGCTTTCCATGGTGCTGACGGAAACGGATATCGGTAAAATCCCGACCGCCATGGACGAGGTTACGATCTCGGGTGCGGCACAGAAAATTCCGGGCGAACCCCGTTACGTTTATATCGTCGGCGCAGAGGAAGGAAAATTCCCTCAGCGTGTCAGTGAAAAAGGGCTTTTCTCCGAGCATGAAAAGCATTTGCTGAAACAGCACGGCGTGGAAATCAGCGACCGCATGGAAAGAAGCGCCGCCGAGGAGATCTATTATTTTTACAGAGCAGCAACGCTCGCTTCCGAAAAACTGCACGTCAGCTTTTCTCACTATAATTTTTCGGGCGACGAACAGTTTCCGTCCGTCGGTGTGAAAAGAATCTGCGCGCTTTTTGAAGGACTTTCCGTTACGGAATTTGAAGACAGCGAACCGCAAATGCGCATAGAGGGAAAAAAAGCGTCTTTTGAAAAAGCCATGTCCATGGGAGGAAATCTCGGACGCGCTTTGCGCGAATATTACGAAACGGATGAAGAATACGCAGAAAAATTAAAATATATGAAAACGCCCTTGGGCTCAAAAGATTGCGTACTGTCTCCCGAAAATGCGGAATTGCTTTTCCCCGGCAAGCTTTCCGCAAGCTATTCCCGTTTGGAACGGTTCATCAAATGCAGATTTGCTTATTTCTGTGAATATGAATTGAAATTGCGCGATGAAACACCTGCTTCGTTCGGCGCGCCCGATATCGGAAGCTTTATGCACGGTGTTCTGGAAAAGACCGTAAAATGGATTGCGGACGGAGGAGACGGCGATATCGGAGCGGCTGTGAAACAAATTGCGGGGGATTACGTTTCGGAAATCTTCCGTACCCCGCCTGAACTGATACCGAAACGTCTTGCCCATCTTTTTGATTATCTTTGCCGAAGCGCGGAGATTTTTGCAAAGCGTATCAAAGAAGAATTTGAAATTTCCGCTTTCCGCCCAAGAGATTTTGAATTGACCGTCGGAAAAGAAGGAAATGCCGTTGCGCCTTTGCTTCTGGAAAGCGATGATGTCAGCGTAGAACTGCGCGGAAAGATTGACCGCGTGGATACCTTTGAGGACGGAGACGGTAAGCTTTACGTGCGAGTCGTTGACTATAAAACGGGCGCGAAAACGTTCCACATTGAAAACGTGAAACTCGGATTGGATACGCAAATGCTTCTTTATCTTTTCTCCATCTGGGAAAACGGAGAAAAACGCTATCAAAACGAGCCTCTTCCCGCCGCCGTTTTGTATACGGGAATCCGTCCGCCGCAGGTGGATATGAAAATCGGAGACGATACGGAAGCTTTTGAAAATGCGGTTACCGCAAGCGGACTTTTCCTCAAAAATGAGGACGTTTTGCGTGCCATGGAACCCATGCTCAAAGGGGACTATATTCCGGTCAAAGAGGCCGATCTTACAAAGGAAAAGCCGAATATCATCGGAGCGGGCGCGTTTGCCGATCTGAAAAAAGAAGTTACGGACGTCGTTTTGAAATACGCCGCCGAACTGAAAAAAGGCGTTGCCTGCGCGCAACCGATGGAAAAAGACGGCGTTCCCTGCGAATACTGCAAAATGAAAGCGGTTTGCAGAGCGGCGAAATAAATAACGGGAATTTATGAGAATGCAGAATGAAGAATGTAGAGTGCGGAATTGAAAGAACCCGTTTTGTCAGCGTAGAGACGAACGCTCCGCACTGTCATTCCGGAGTGGAGCTTCCGATTCGAAAATCGGAGGCGACACGATAGAATCTCATCGCAAATCGAGACTAACTTTTATTTATCTCTCCATCGAACTCATGTTAAATTATATTAATTACTCAAAATAACCATTTTTTAGATAGAAACGGAGGTCATTTCTTGAAAATACCGGAAAGAATTTTGAAAAAAGTAGAAAAACCCGCTCGTTATACGGGCGGTGAATGGGGACAGGTCATCAAGGACAAAAACGCCGTGGACGTACGTTTTGCGTTTTGTTTCCCCGATACGTATGAGATCGGTATGTCGAATCTCGGCATTCGCATTTTATATCACGTGCTGAACAGCCGTGAGGATACCTGGGCGGAGCGCGCCTATGCGCCGTGGGTGGATATGGAAGCCTGTATGAGAGCGGAAAACATTCCTCTTTGGGCGCACGAAAGCGGAGATCCCTTGAAAGAATTTGATATTCTCGGTTTTTCCGTTCAGTATGAGCTTTGTTATACTAACGTTCTCAATATGTTGGAGCTTGCGGGAATTCCGCTAAAATCCAAAGATCGCGATGAATCTTATCCCGTCATTATGGCGGGCGGTCCCTGCACCTATAACATCGAACCGATTGCGGATTATTTCGATCTCTGCATGATCGGGGAGGGCGAAGAAGTCATCGAAGAACTCGTTGCCCTTTATAAAGAACATAAGAAAAAAGGTTTTTGCAAAAAAGAATATCTTCACGAAGCCGCAAAGCTCGAAGGCGTTTACGTTCCTTCTCTTTATACACCTGCTTACAATGAAGACGGTACGCTGTCTTCCTTTACGCCCGTTTACGACGATATTCCCGTGAAAATCAAAAAAAGAATCGTCAAGGATCTGAACAAATCTCCGTTCCCCACGAAATTGGTTTTGCCCTTTATTCAGATCGTGCAGGACAAAATCACGCTTGAAGTTTACAGAGGATGCATTCGCGGATGCCGTTTCTGTCAGGCGGGGATGGTATGGCGCCCCGTTCGTGAAAAAACGACGGATGTTCTTTGCGAACAGGCAAAGGTGCTTGCCGATGCCAGCGGTTACGATGAAATGACGCTTTCTTCGCTCAGCATCAGCGACTATTCTTGCATCGATAAATTGACCGACGAGCTTTTGGCATGGACGGACGAAAGAAAAATTTCTCTTTCTCTCCCCTCCTTGCGTGTGGACAGCTTCACGAAAGAATTGATGGAAAAAATCTCCACCGTGCGTACGGGTTCCCTTACCTTTGCGCCCGAAGCGGGAACACAAAGACTCCGTGACGTTATCAATAAAAACGTCAGAAAAGAGGACTTGCTTCGCGCTTGCCGCGTAGCTTTCGAAGGCGGAAAAACACAGGTAAAACTTTATTTCATGCAGGGACTTCCCACGGAAACCTATGAGGATCTGGATGGAATCAAAGAACTTGCGGAAAGCGTGATTGACGAATTTTATCATACGCCGAACCGCCCCAAAAAAGCGCCGGGCGTTACCCTTTCCACCGCTTGTTTCATTCCCAAACCGTTTACACCGTTTCAATGGGAAGCGCAGTGCGATATGGAAGAATTGTTGGCAAGACAGAAATATCTCGATTCCAAAATCAAGGACAGAAAGATCAAATACAATTACCACGATGCCAAAGTCAGCCGCATTGAAGCCGTTTTTGCAAGAGGCGACAGAAAACTGAACGCCGCTCTGGAAGCCGCTCACAAGAGAGGTTTGCGCTTTGACGGTTGGGACGAGCATTTTAATTATGAAGAATGGCTGAAAGCTTTTGCGGATGCAGGCGTGGACCCCGCATTCTACGCAAACCGCGTATTCGGTGAAGACGAGCTTTTGCCGTGGGATAATATTGATATCGGCGTAACGAAGGAATTTTTCCTGCGCGAACGCCACCGCGCTTATGCGGAAACAACAACGAAAAATTGCCGCGAAACCTGTAACGGCTGCGGCGCAAATCGATTGGGAGGTGAACGCTCATGTTGTCCGGGCCTCAAAAAATAAGAGTAAAATTTTCTAAAACGGGAAGCTTGAAATTTATTTCGCATTTGGATCTGAACCGTACGGTCAAATCTGCGTTTTTGCGTTCCAAACTGCCCATCTGGTATACCAAGGGCTTCAATCCCCATCCGAAAACCGTTTTTTCCGTTCCGCTTTCCGTCGGTACGGCAAGTCTTTGTGAATTTATGGATTTTAAGATTACGGAAGAAGTTTCGGGCGAAGTCATTTGCGCGACCCTCAATTCCGTTTTCCCCGACGGTCTTCGCGCTTTGGAAGCGTATGAACCCACGTCTAAATTCCATGATATCGGCTGGGCGGATTATGAGGTCCGCATGGAAATTGCCGATGCGGCGGCGAACGTTGAAAAAGTGAAAAACGCTTTGAACGAACCCATCGTGATTGAAAAAACCACGAAGATCGGCACGAGAACGCTGGACGTTTCGGAATTTGTGAAGATTCTTTCCGTTTCGGAAGAAGCTGGACTTCTCGTTTTGCGCGTGAAGCTTTGTTGCGACGATATGAATTTCGTCAATCCGAAATATGTCATTGACTTCCTTGCAAGAAAAACGGGTATTCCCGGAGAACTGGATGATTATTCCGTTTGCCGTACCGCAGTTTATAAGGAAGACGGCGTAACGCCTTTCCGATAATGGTCTGAAAAACTAAATGTGATTGCTTTGTAAAAATACCTGAAAATCCTTGCATTTTCAGGTATTTTATGTTATGATGATAACATATAGAAACGAAGGTGAGTGTTATGGGAAGAAAATCGGCGGATGAACATTTGAATCTTCTTTTTGAAGGAATTTTAACGCTTCGGACGATTGAGGATTGCGAAAACTTTTTCGGTGATCTTTGCACGAAAACGGAGCTTCGTGAAATGTCAAAACGGCTTTATGCGGCAACGTTGATTGCCAAGGGCGAAAAATATGCGGATATCGTTGAAAAGACGGGGCTCAGTACGGCAACCATTACCCGTGTGAACGGATGTCTGCGCGACGGTAACGACGGATACGTTTACGTTCTGAAACATCTCGGAGAAAAAGAAACTTAAGCTTTTATATTTTTGAGGTAACGGTATGAAAAAAACAGCGATTGTAACGGGCGCTTCCCGAGGAATCGGTAAAGCAATCTCCTTAAAGCTTGCGGCGGACGGTTTTACCGTGATTGCGGCGGCGCGCGCAGATGAAGAAAAAGCGGCGGATTATATTGCCGAGCTGAAAACAATTTCTCCCGAATCCATTTACGTTCCGACGGATATTTCTTCGGAATCGGCAAGAAAGAATCTTGTGGATACAGCTTTTGAAAAGTTTGGCAAGGTGGATATTCTTGTCAATAATGCGGGTGTTGCGCCGCTCGTCCGTCAGGATATTCTGGAAATGACGGAAGAAAGCATGGATAGACTCTTGGACATCAATCTGAAAGGCACGTTCTTTTTGACACAGTATACGGCAAATCGCATGATTGAAGCGAAATGCGGAGAAGCCATTGTGAACGTAACTTCCATGTCGGCTTATACGGCAAGCATAAACCGCGGAGAATATTGTATTTCCAAAGCGGGACTTGCGATGGCAACCGAGCTTTTTGCGGTTCGTCTTGCAGAATACGGTATCAACGTTTATGAAATCCGTCCGGGTATTATCCGCACGGATATGACGGCGGCTGTTACCGCGAAATATGAAAAACTGATTGCGGAAGGATTGCTTCCGATTGCCCGTATGGGTGTTCCCGAGGATATTGCAAAAGCGGTTTCCGCGCTTGCTTCTGGCGTGCTTCCGTATTCTACGGGTGAGGTCATCAATATCGACGGCGGTTTCCATATCCGTACGTTATAAGTATGGGCAATATAAAAGGCGATACTCCCGTATCGCCTTTTTGTGTATAACTGAAATGGAAAGAAGGAGCGAATTATGCGTAAATTGTTTCTATATCCGAAATGGAATTTTGAAAAGGCGGAGGAGTATTTGGATTCGATGGAAAAACAAGGGTGGATTTTGAGAAAAATATCGTATTCTTATTTTTTTCATTTTGAAAGAAAAAAATCACCTCCGCGTTCTGTAAAATATTTATATACTTACACCCAATTCACCACCGATGTTGGAATGCGTCCGCTTAGTAATCATTTCGAGCGTACATATTTTGCCAATTCTGTATCCTGCGGAAAATATACGTTGGGAAAATTTTACAGAATTGTGGATATGCAAGAAGATTTGAAGCCGATACGGGAATGGCAGAATGCTTATATGAAACAGGTATATTTTGCAAGGCTTTTGATGATGTTAGCTTTCTTTGTGCCTTGCGTGCTTCATTGGATTGGGTATGACACGAATGTTGTTATGAGTACAATTCTTAACATATGTGGTGTCGGCGAGAGTATTTATATTTTGAATTGTATAATTGGGTTGATATTTTTGTTTAGAACGCGGATTGACGGGGGTTAAGGCGAATTTGATAAAAATTCAGTCCGACTGGACTTTTGAAAGCCGGTTTATTTTGCAGTTTCAAAAAGGCGATACTCCAGTATCGCCTTTTTGAGCATTTTGATATAAAAATAATTGGAGTGAGATCGTTTGAAAATTACTTTCAGAAATGTCAGCGATTTAAAGCTGAAAATAGCAGTGTGTATTTTGAGTTTTGCTTTTGGCTTGTACCTTATCATAGCGCTTCTTTTTGCGGAATTAAGCCCTTTGGAATATCAAACCGTAAACGGGACGTATCATTCATACCGTGAAGATCGGGTTGGTATGCATACAACCCTTCGGTATTTGACGGTTGAAAATTCCGATACGGGACAAACGGAATACCAAATACAGCCAATCGCTTTTCAAGCATTCGATAAGAAGTATTTTTTTCAAGAAGTTGCGGTCGGTGATCCAATCGAATTGACTCTGCAAGAGGGCGAAATCGTTTCGATACGTACCAATGAAAAATCATATATGAACAAGGCAGATTCCTTGGAAAAACAGCAGAATAATACTGTAATGGGGTATTGTGTCGGCGGTGGATTCATCGTAATTTCACTCTTTGCTTTTTCAAGTCTTATTATGGTAAGAAGAAGCAGACCTTCAAAAAAACGCAGGCATTGAGCGATATTCAAACAAGCCTATGCTTCGGAAAGGATATTTTATGAATTATATTTCTCTGGGCGGTTGGAAGATACCGCACTTTACGACCTCGGCGGCAGTGGTTGGAAGCGGTGCCGCAGGCTATAACGCGGCAGATACGCTTTATTCTCTCGGTATGAAAGATGTGTTGATCGTAACCGAGGAAGAATGATGGGAAC
>SVRL01000151.1 GCA_015064845.1 Oscillospiraceae bacterium
ATGAACTGTTTTTCAAAAACCGTCGTTGTTTGCTCTCTGATAGTCCGGCGCAAAACGGCTATACGAAAAAACTTTGGAATGTTTTGGAAGAGCATATGAACCGGGATAATTTCAACGGTGAATATTACGCGGAAGCATCAAAAAAATGGCAATGCGGATGGGTTGGCGGAGGAATGTCCTCACTGCCGCTCCTAAAGCACGGAAATGCATACTCAAAATCACGCGCAATACAAACAATCGACTTTATGACTTCAAATAGATCTCCTTCGGGGTTCTTTTACGGTATGATCGTTGACGGTTCTGTCTCGGACGATGGCTTTGGTAACGAACACATGCAACATTCGATGCTCGTGAGGAAAAACGGAGATGCGTTATATTTCCTTTTCAAGCACTTTGATGTGATACCTCCCAAAAAAAGCTGGGTATCGGCAGCGAAAGCATGCGCAGATGCTTTTGTAAGACTTTATGAACGGTATCAGGATTTCGGGCAGTTCGTCCACATTGAAACGGGAGAGATGATGTTTGGAGGTACGACATCGGGGGCTTCGGTCATCAGCGCATTGGTGTGCGCCTATCAATATTTTCGCAATCGAAAATATCTTGACATTGCAAAACTGTCAGGTGAAAAATATTATATGAACTATGTTGCGCGCGGCATAACATACGGCGGCCCGGGCGAAGCGCTTTGCGCACCCGACAGCGAGAGCGCCTATGCAATGGTAGAAAGCATGGTGCGTTTGTATGAAGCAACAAAAGAAGAAAAATGGCTTGCATATGCAAAAGACAGCTTGCATCTGTTGTCAAGTTGGATCATGCCGTATTCATATACATTCCCCAAGGATAGCGAATTTGGAAGATTACACATCAATACGGTAGGCAGCGTGTTTGCCAACATACAAAACAAGCATTCCGCTCCCGGACTTTGCACCGCATCCGGAGATGCCATATATAAGCTTTACAAATATACGGAAAACGCGAAATACATCGAACTTTTGCGAGACATCGTTTTCTGCCTTCCGCAATGTGTATCAACCGATGCACGCCCCATATTTTCATGGGATAAAGAACCGCGGAAGCTACCTTCCGGTTGGATCAATGAACGAATAAACACGAGCGATTGGGAGGGAGAAAGTCGAGTGGGAGAAGTGTTTTACGGCTCTTGCTGGTGTGAAACCGCGTTATTGCTTTCGTTTTCGGAAATCATATGGAATACTGAAATATTGAAGGCATTAGAGTTAAATAATCTCATGGAATGTCACTTATGATTGCAATTTTTAAAATTTAATATAGCGTAGATAAAGCAAAGGGAGAAAAATCAGTCATATGCCGAAATTCTCTCTTTTTCAATTCCTCCAACCAACAGTTGAAAAAGCTCAAAAAAGGGATGTTTGACTTCGTCTCCTGCTTATGATAGAATAAAATTACAGAAGGCGCCTCTGAAAAATATCAAAGGAGAATGATTATGAATCTCGGCAACAGAATTCGCGAACTTCGCATGGCAAAAAATCTCACGCAAGTGCAGTTGGGTGCTTACTTGAACATCTCTGCCCAAGCAATATCAAAATGGGAAATGGGTGTCTCTTACCCCGATATGACCATGATCCCCACGCTTGCAGCCTTTTTCAAAGTATCTCTCGATGAACTTTTTGATTTCGATGTAAAAAACATTGATAATGAAATTGAAGATATACGCTTGGAATCCAATAAATATTTTTGGGACAATTTTAAGAAAGCAGAACAAATTTTGCTTGACGGATTAAAATTGTATCCGGCTTCTATTCAACTCAAAACAGAATTATTTGAGCTATACGCATACAATGTTGAACGCGGAGATGAAATCATTACCAAAGCTTTGGAACTCGGAAGCTATATTATCAACGTATCGCAAGATATTTTCTGCACTTGCCGTACAAAAGCAAATATGATCCTTATTTATAAATTCTTGGAACGCGAAAAATCCCAAGATCACTATGAGAATATCCAAAAAATCATTGAAACGCTTCCCTACATGTATCCTTATATGTTGCAAGACAAAATGCGATTGTCCGCCGCATACATCAAAGGCGAAGAAGGCATGAAGGAAGCAAAAACGCTCAAAGATATTGAATGGCAAGAATTTTTCATTGCTTGCAGCACGGTAGGCATTCGTTATTTTGAAACGGAAGATTACGAAAATGCGCTGATTTCGTTTCAGGAAAGCGTAGATGTTATTGAAAGATTTATGTATCCGAATAAGCAAGGATATGATGCTTATCCAATTGGTGGCACACATGCCAACCACGCCATAACAATCTTGAGAATTGTAGCATGTATGTTCCGTTTGAATAGAACAGAGGGGATGAATGAGCTGATCGAAAAAGCCAAACATATTTATTTTGATGCTTACGATCATATCGAGCTTCGTAATTACAATGAAACGATGCACGAAATGATGGAATATTTTACCGAACAATACATCAAATTAAAACTGAATGAATATAAATCACTTGATTTACAAGAAATTCAAAATCGTATTACCGACTAAAAACATATCCCCTCCAAATGAAACGGTTTGCTGTTTCGCTCGGAGGGGATTTTTTTATACGATAGGAAATTGCGCAATTTAAACCTCGCCGTTGGTATTGTTTCGATACAAGCAAAACCTTGGATAGGCGAGCAGCTTCGAGTGGGCGTTGCCCACTTTTTTACATCAATTCTTTTTCA
>SVRL01000152.1 GCA_015064845.1 Oscillospiraceae bacterium
TTAGCCTTCCCCGGTGGGGGAAGGTGTCATTTACCGCGTAGCGGTATAATGACGGATGAGGCGTTACTTTCGGTTTTCGCAAACAGACAGATGTTAGCAAAACTTTTTTATTAACACCTCATCCACCATTTTGCTCTGCAAAATGTTCCCCCTTCCTAACTGTTTCTTGAATCAGTGCGCT
Source organism: Oscillospiraceae bacterium (assembly GCA_015064845.1). Taxonomy (GTDB): domain Bacteria; phylum Bacillota; class Clostridia; order Oscillospirales; family CAG-272; genus QALR01. The sequence continues at coordinate 182 of SVRL01000152.1, forward strand.
GGGGAAGGCTTATAAATTCCCGTTTATCTTACCAATTCCGCGTTTTCATTCGCGCGGTAAATGATTGTTTATATTACTTGCCTCATCCGTCAGGCTTACGCCTGCCACCTTCCCCATACACCAATGATATACAGACTTCTTATGAAAGCGGAGGGGAAGGGCTGAAGGCTCCAAATTAGAAGAGACAAAAACTTTGAAACTTACGCGCCGCGAGCCCTTCCCCTGCTCCACAATAAAAAATTTGATAAGACTTCAATGATGGGGAAGGTGGATTGCCGTTAGGCAAGACGGATGAGGCTTATTCGCGTAAATTTCCATTTATCTTACCCGCTCTAAATCAAAGCAAGAATCCAATCCGCGAGAAAAACGGCAATACACCCCGTAACGGCAACGACGGTCAGATTTTTCGTCTTGAGCGAAACGAGAACGGAAGCCAGAAGACCGAAAGCGGCGGCAGTAATATTTCCCGTAGCGTAAAGCGCGGAAGGAAAGGTCATCGCGGCAAGAACGGTATAAGGGATATAATGCAAAAAGGAATTGATAAAGGGATTTTTAATTTTTTTACGCATAAGCGCAAAGGGAACGGCGCGAATCAGATACGTCGAACCGGACATGATGAGCAAATAAATAAAAAATTCAGTATTATTCATGGGCGTCCTCCTGTTCTTCCGATTTCACGGGGAAAACGAGCGCGCCGAAAACGGCGGCGGCAACTGCGCAAACAGTCATGGCAATGCCGGAAGAAACCTTGTTCAGAACGGGCAGATAATAAAACGCCGTACTGAGCAAAACGCCGAGCAAAACGGGAAATGCAAGCTTTTTTTCCGTTCGGATCTGCGGAATGACGATGGCAACGAACATCGCGTAAACGGCAATACAAAGCGCGCCCATCACGCGTTCGGGGAGAATATCGCCAAGCAGCGCGCCTAAAAATGTTCCAATCGTCCAACCGAAAAAAGGAGCGGCAGTCAATCCGAAAAAGAAACTGCGGGAAACGCGCTTTTCCATGCTGGCAACGGCAAAAATTTCATCAGTCATGAAAAAACCGAGAAGCCAACGGTAAATACCTTTGAATTTGGAATCCGTTTTTTGTGAAAGACAAACGGACATAAAAGAATAGCGGACGTTGATGGTCAATTGAGAGATCAGCATTTCGGCATACTGTCCGGGGATGCACATCGTATAAAGCCCCGAAAGCTGTCCTGCCGAAGTGAGTGTGAGCATGGAGATGACGACCGCCTGCCAGACGTGAAAACCGAGCGAAACGGCAAGAATACCCAAGCCAAAGGAAACGGAAAGATAACCGAGACCGATCGGCACCCCTGCCTTCAAGCCTCTTATATATTGTTGTATCATGAAATCACGCTTCTCCCATATCCTTTGTTACCTGTTTGAGCATGGAGCGGATGGGAAGATGATAAGGACATCTCGTTTCGCAAATACCGCATTCCACACAAGCGGAAGCATTGACTTTCAAGGTTGCGTAACGCGCTTTTGCCCAATCGGAAAGACCGTAACGGCGCAAATAATTGGCAATGAGGAAATTGGAAGGAATATCAATTCCCTTTGTGCAAGGGGCGCAGTAACCGCAGCGGCGGCAGAAATTCTGACCGAGTTCACGGCGGATTTTTTCGCAAAGAAGCATTTCTTCTTCGTTCAGAGCGCCAAGCTCGGAAGCTTCGGCATTCTGATAAACCTCGCGCGCATCGCCCATACCGGGAATGACGACCGTACAATCGGGATTTTGCAAAATATAACGGAGCGCAAGGGTGGCATCGTCAAGATTTCCGCCCGCAAGAGGCTTCATGGCAATAAAGCCGATGTTCTTTTCCGTACATTTCGCCATCAAAGAAACGCCTTGGTTTTCCACAATGTTGTAGGGAAACATAAGAGTTTCGATTTTATCTTCAAATTCCGTAATCAAGCGTTCAAATGCTTCGGGCGCGTGCGCCGTTGCGCCGATATGCCCGATCTTCCCTGCTTCCTTTGCTTCTGCCAAAGCCTTATAAGCGCCGTTTTCACCAAAACAAAGCGCGAATTCATCTTCATTTCGGATGTTATGGATCTGATACAGATCAATATGATCCGTGCGGAGATTCTTAAGGCTTTTTTCAATATCGGCTTTCATGCTTTCGTAATCACGCGCCATGGATTTGGTAGCAATGATAAATTTTTCTCTTCTGCCCTCCAAAGCCGCGCCGAGATATTCTTCGGAAACGGTGTAAGCTCTTGCCGTATCAATATAATTGATTCCCATTTCCACACAGGCAGCGAGAACGCTTTTCACGCCTGAAACGTCTGTTTTCTGAATTGGGATTCCGCCGAGACCAACGACGGAAATTTTTAAGTTTGTTTTTCCCAGTGTCGTATATTTCATAAAATAATTCCTTTTTTGTTTATGTATTGTAAATGATAGTTTAGATTCACTTTTTTCTTGATTTGCAAGAAAAAAGTTTCAAAAAAGAAGCAAACAAGCTTGGGCAGCTTGACCGCCTGTGCAAACTTGTAGCTATGTGCTT
>SVRL01000044.1 GCA_015064845.1 Oscillospiraceae bacterium
CAGCGTAAGCTGACTGAGAGGGCAAAATCTGTGCAAAAGCCCTCTCCGTCAACCTCTGGTTGCCACCTCTCCCGGGGTGAGAGGCTTTAAATATCATTCGGTTTTAGAAATGTAAACATTCATTTATCTTTCTATCGAACCCGCGTTAATATAAAAATAAGGAATGGAGAATCTGAAATTCGTCCATTCCTTTTAAGCGATGGGAAATTATGCATTCGCTTTGATTCTGTATTCGGGTTCGCAATGCTCGGAAACCACTTTTGCGTTGATAATGACCGCTTCCACGTCATCCATGGAGGGGACTTCATAGGAGATCGGGAGCATAACCTCTTCCATGATCGAACGCAAGCCTCTTGCGCCCGTACCGCGTTCAATGGCAAGAGCGGCAATGGTTTCAATGGCATCGTCCGTAAAGACGAGTTCTCTGCCGTCCAGACCAAAAAGCTTCTGATACTGTTTTACAATGGCGTTTTTCGGCTCTTTCAAAATACGCGCAAGCGCATCTTTATCCAGATTTTCAAGTCCGACGATGACGGGCAAACGTCCGACAAGCTCGGGAATCAAGCCGTATTTGACGATATCGTGCGCCGTTGTATTTTTATAGATATTGTTTTTTTCCTTTTCGGCTTTGGATTTGATTTCGCCGCCGAAACCAATCGTGGATTTACCGTTTCTCTGCTCGATGATCTGCTCCAAGCCGTCAAACGCACCGCCGCAAATGAAAAGGATGTTTTCGGTATTGACCTGAATAAAATCCTGACCGGGGTGCTTTCTTCCGCCCTGCGGAGGTACATTTGCAACCGTACCCTCGAGGATTTTCAAAAGCGCCTGCTGAACGCCTTCGCCCGAAACGTCACGGGTAATGGAACGGTTTTCGCTTCTGCGGGAGATCTTATCAATCTCGTCAATATAGATAATACCTTTTTCCGCAAGGGAAATATCGTAATCTGCCGCCTGAATCAAGCGAAGAAGAATATTTTCCACGTCTTCGCCTACGTAACCCGCTTCCGTCAGCGTCGTTGCGTCGGCAATGGCAAAGGGAACCTTCAGAGTTTTTGCCAAAGTCTGCGCAAGGAAAGTTTTACCCACACCGGTGGGACCGAGCAGAAGCACGTTGCTTTTCTGAATCTCTACACCGTCATCTTCCTGCTTTTTCTTCTTTCCTTTTTCCGCCTGCTTGGAGGAAATGCGTTTATAGTGATTGTAAACGGCAACGGAAAGCGCGATCTTTGCCGCATCCTGACCGATTACGTATTCATCCAGAACCGCTTTGATCTCCTTGGGGCGCGGAAGCTCCGTCAGATCTGCTTCCGTCGGCTCGGTGCTTTTATTTTCATATTCATCAATCAATTGCGAAATTGCAAAGACACAATTATCGCAGATAAACGTGCCTGTCTGCGAGGGAATGAGAAGTGCAACCTGATCCTCTTCTCTGCCGCAGAAGGAACAGCGGTGTTTATGGGTTCTATTGTTATCCGCCATGGGAATCACCTCATTTTCTCTTGTCAATAACCTCGTCGATCAGACCGTATGCTTTCGCTTCTTCTGCGGAAAGGAAATTATCTCTTTCCGTATCGCGTTCAATTTCTTCCACGGGTCTGCCCGTCTGCTTTGCGAGGATTTCGTTGAGGGTACGGCGCATACGGATAATTCTGTCTGCATGAATCTTGATATCCGTTGCCTGACCCTGCATACCGCCGAGAGGCTGGTGGATCATGATTTCACTGTTGGGAAGCGCAAGACGTTTGCCCTTTGCGCCTGCCGCGAGCAGGAACGCGCCCATGCTTGCCGCCATACCGATGCAAACGGTGGAAACGTCGCATTTGATATAATTCATGGTATCAAAAATTGCCATGCCCGCAGTAATCGAACCGCCGGGGCTGTTGATATAAAGAACGATATCCTTATCGGGGTCCTGAGATTCCAGGAAAAGAAGCTGCGCAACGACAAGAGATGCCGTTACGTCGTTGACTTCATCCGAAAGAAAGATTACTCGATCCTGAAGCAAGCGGGAATAAATATCAAAGGAACGCTCGCCTCGGCTCGTTTGTTCCACAACCATTGGTACAAGTGCCATATTATAAAATTCCTTTCAAAATAAAATTTTTTGTTTTTTTGTCAAAAGGGGAAGAAAAACGCAATTCGCAGACGGAACCGCCTGCGAATTGTATTGTCATTATCAATTATTCTGCGGAAACAACTTCGGGTTCAACTTCAACAACGTCGGGAGTACCTTCGTTGACGGTAATAACGGCGTTATCACGGAGGAAGAGAACGGCTTTGCCTACGCAAACGTCTGCTTCGATGGCGGAAGCTTCAATGCTTTCCTTTACCTTTTCGATTTCAATGTTATAAGCTTCGGCAATCTTCTGATATTCGGTTTCGATATCTTCTGCGGTTGCCGTCAGATTTTCAGCCTTTGCAATGTATTCGAGAGCAAGGCGGGTCTTTACGTTCTGTTCAGCCTGGGGACGGAACTGTGTTTTAAGAGTTTCCATGGTCTGACCTGTGTACTTCATGAAGGTTTCAAGGTCCATACCCTGGTAACGAAGTCTGTTTTCGTAGTCACGGATGCAGTTTTCAGCTTCGTTTTCAAACATAACTTCGGGGATTTCGCCTTCGATCTTTTCGCAAACAGCTTTGATGAGCTGATCGTCTACTTTGGAATCTTCAGCTTTTTCAGCTTTTTCGGTAAGGGTTGCCTTAACGGAAGCTTTGTATTCATCAACGGTATCAAATTCGGAAACGTCTTTTACGAATTCATCGTCAAAGTCGGGCATTTCGCTCTTCTTGATTTCGTGAATGAGGCATTTGAAAACAGCTTCTTTGCCTGCGAGTTCTGCTGCGTGGTAATCTTCAGGGAAGGTTACGACAACGTCGAAGTTTTCGCCGATGTTTTTGCCAATGATCTGATCTTCGAAGCCGGGAATGAAGTTACCGGAACCGATGAGAAGGTCGTGCTTTTCAGCCTTACCGCCTTCGAAAGCAACGCCGTCTACATAACCGTCGAAGTCGAAGATTACGTTATCGCCGTCTTCAACTGCGCGGTCGGTGATGTCGATGGTGCGCGCATTGCGTTTGCGAACGGATTCGATTTCGTTTGCAACAGCTTCTTCGGTAATTTCAACAGCATCTTTGGTAGCTGTGAGACCTTTGTATTCGGTAACGGTGATTTCGGGTTTTACGAAAACCTTTGCGGTAACAACAATGCCTGTTTCGTCGATGGCTTTGATATCGATTTCGGGATTGCTTACAACATCAAGGCCGGATTCCTTGATTGCTGCGGGATATGCTTCGGGAAGAATTGCGTTGATGGCATCTTCATAGAAAACGCCTGCGCCGTAAATTCTTTCAATCATTTTACGGGGAGCTTTGCCCTTTCTGAATCCGGGGATTGCAAATTTAGAAACGCTTTTTTTGTATGCTTTTTCGCATTCTGCTTCAAAAGTTTCATGATCGATGAAAATTTCGAGCTCTTTCTGATTTGCGCCGACTTCGGCAACATTCAATACTTTCATTTTGTCCTCCACGGTATATAAAATACCTTTTTAGTTTTTCATACAACCATAATTGTATCATCTCAAACAAGAAAAGTCAATATTTTTTGTGCGTTTTTAAGAAACATTTCTTGTTTTATTCATGTTTTTTCACATTTTCGGTTCAATTTTCAGCGGTTCAAAGAGCAAATAGTCCGCAGAAATCAGGTAAAAGGTAATATCGGAATAGGAAATCACCTTTGCGCAATCGTAATTTCCGTGAATGTGTCCGAAATAACAGCGTTCCACACCGTTGCGGTAAAGCTCCAGAATGATTTCATCACAGATATACCCCTTGAAGATCGGCGGAAAATGCAAAAATGCCAGAAGTTCCTTTTCCTCTCCGCGCGCCTTTGCCGCCTCTTGCAGTTTCAATCCCGCCGAAAGACTGATGGAAAGTCTTTGCACTTCTCTTGCCACGATCTTTGCCGCATCCGCACCGCGAATGGGCGCCGTACGGTCGTCCGTATACCAGCCGCGCGAACCGCAAATAATGAATTTATCCGTTTCATAAGCGTTGTTATGCAAAAAACGGATCGTTTTATATTGATTTCTTTCAACGAAAGCGTTCAGCTTCGCCATCGTCTGCCACCAATAATCGTGATTACCTTTGAGAATGATTTTTTGACCGGGTAAGGCTTCGATAAAATCAAAATCCTCTTTTGCTTCATCGGGAGTCATCGCCCACGAAATATCGCCTGCCAAAACCACCGTATCTTCTGCCGTAACACGGCTTTCCCAGCCCTTTTTCAATTTTTCCACGTAACCGTTCCAACGGGAACCGAAAATATCCATCGGTTTTTCTGTGGAAAGAGATAAATGAGAATCTCCGATGACGTAAAGCGCCATTTTGCGACCTCCCCCTTTTTTGCAATTTTTTCAATTCAGCTTTCATAAAATTGCATTGATCTGTTCGCGCCTTGCGCGAGTGAATATAAAAAATCCCGAATCCGATTGCATAAAAAAGCGAAATCGGGCAAACAATATGACAGGAAAGACAAACCGTCTTTTCAGATTTTTTTGATTGAAAGGATAACGAACGATGAACAACAATTCCTCTGAAAGAACCTGTAAAACCTGTAAAGAAAACCACGGTGTTTCCTGCGATGTAACCAACTGTGTCTATCACGACGGCGCAAGCACCTGCACAGCCGAAAAGATCAACGTCGGTCCCAGCTATGCTACCTCCTGTACGGATACCGTTTGCGCAACCTTCAAGCAAAAAACCACTTGATATAACTCAGAAAAAAGCATTCTCGATATGATGCAGTCCTTTATCTGAGAGGACACACACCCCGCTCATTTGACGGAGATAGACTTCTATCACGTCTATGCGGGGTTTTTTGTTCGTTTTGTTGTGTCTGAGATATTCTTCCGCAAAAAGAGTCAGATTCTGTCTTTTTTTCATATCGCACGCTGCTCCCGGTCTTCCGTATCGGGAAGGCTTCCCCGTATCGGTACGGGCTTTCACTTCCACGAAAAGAATTCTCGTTTCATCTTCGCAGATGATATCGGTTTCCAGATGTCCGATTCTGTAATTCCGATGTAAAACGGTATATCCTTTGGAAACGAGATATCGGCAGGCAAAATCCTCTCCCGCCTTCCCCAACTCAAGATTTTTCATTTTTCGCCTTATCTGCGAAAGAGAGAAAGCTCTTTCTGTGTTCGGGGCACGGACCGATCTCAATGACCTTTGCTCTGTGCGCCTTGGTCGGATATCCTTTATGTCCCGCAAAGCCGTATTCCGGATATTTTTTATCCAATTCCGCGCATTGACGGTCTCTGGTTACCTTTGCCAGAATGGAAGCCGCCGCAATCGACATGGATTTCGCATCGCCTCCGACGACCGTTTTCGTCGGAATCGAAAAGCCTCTGGAGCAATTGCCGTCGATCAAAGCGAAATCCGCCTTCACGGGCAGTCCTTCCACCGCGCGGCGCATGGCAAGCATGGTTGCGTTGAGAATATTCAATTCGTCAATTTCGGCAGGCGTTGCCCACGCAATGGAATAAACCGTCTTTTCCTTGATGATTTCAAAAAGTGCTTCCCTTTTCTTTTCGGAAAGTTTTTTGGAATCGTTCAGTCCTTCGATTTCCAGTCCTTCGGGCATAATGACCGCCGCCGCAACCACATTTCCCGCAAGAGGACCTCTGCCCGCTTCGTCCACGCCGCAAATACTTTGATACCCTGCGGCACAAGCTTCTTTTTCAAACGTATAATCCGGCATATCACACCTCAAGCGCGGGCACTTCGATTGTGATTCTGCCAAGCTTTCCGCCTCTGAATTCATCCAGAAGCATATTGGAGGTGCGCAGGAAATCCACTTCTCCGCCCGAAATCAGAAAACCGCGTTTTCTGCCGATGCATTCCGCAAGCTCAAAATCCTGCGTATCTTCCAGATCTTCGGGTTTCAGTTTATATCTGGCAATCAATCGCTCCGGATACCGTTCGCGCAGTCTGCCCGCAAGCACGCAGGCAAGCATTTCCACGTCCATGATTTCATCGCGGATGGCGCCCGTAAGCGCAAGATTTTCGCCGACGCGCTGATCGTCGAATTTCGGCCAGAGGATACCCGGCATATCCAGAAGATCAATGCCGAGCGAGGTCGTGATCCACTGCTTGTTCAGCGTAACGCCCGGTCGGTCCTCCACCTTTGCTTTATTCGTGGAAGAAAGACGGTTGATGAGCGAGCTTTTTCCGACGTTCGGAATACCGACGATCATCGCGCGAAGCTTCCTGCCCTCCATACCCTTTTCTTTATAACGCTCCAAGCGTTCTTCGCAAAGACGGCGCGCGGCGGGCGCAATGGCGGAAATACCTTCGCCCGTGCGGCAATCGTAAAAAATGCATTCTCTGCCCTGTGCCGCATAATATTTTTTCCATGCATCCGTTGCGGCGGGGTCTGCCAAAGAAGCCTTGCTGAGCAAGGTCAATCTCGGCTTGGAAGCAACCAAACGGGCAATCTCGGGATTTTCGGAGCTTTTCGGAATTCTTGCATCCAAAAGCTCGATCGTGAGGTCCACGTCCTTCAAATTTTCGGAAATCATACGGCGTGTTTTCGCCATATGTCCCGGAAACCATTGTATTCTGTCAGACGGCATATCCATGCCCCCCTTTCCTGATATTGAAAATGAAGTTTAATTCAAAACGCCGATGGAAGAAAACGGTTGAAAACGGAAAACCGCTTTTCCGACGATTTCTTCCGCCTTCACAAAGCCAACCGTATGATAACGGCTGTCAGAGGAATCGTTTCTGTTATCTCCCATCACAAAATAACAGCCTTCGGGAACGGTAACCGTATTGCCCGGAAGATTCCCCGAGCGCATAGGCTCATTCTCTCTTCGGATATACGGTTCGTCCAGAACCTCGCCGTTCACGGCAACCGTCCAATTCTCGAAATCAAACGTGATCGTTTCGCCTCCCTTGGCAATCACGCGCTTGATGAGAAGCTGGTCTTCGTAATATCCGCTCTCCTTCTGTACGACGACGATATCGCCTCTTTCGGGCGTATAGTTAAGGTTGGTAACGATCAGGCGATCTCCCGGATAGAGCGTGTAGGTCATGGAAGATCCGAAAACGGTTGCAACTCTGCCGATAAAGGTGAAGATCAGAACCACCAGAACCGCGGCAATGCAAACGATCTCCAGCCAATCGTAAACGGTTACGATCAGCGGCACTTTTTTCTTTTCTTCTTTTTCGGTTACGCCAGCAGTATTCAATTTATCCATCATGCTGATTCCTTTCTGAAAATAGATTTGAAGCCCGTTTTATTCCACGATCTTTTCGATTTCCTTTTGCAATGCATCTGTTAAAAACAGACTGTATACAATCAGAGCAATCCCGAAGATCATGCGGAAAAACCAAGCGAGTCCGAAAATATCGTAATCTCCCGCAAACGGCAGACACACGACCGCCGCAACGGAAAATACGGCGTATATCTTTTCCAAAATATGAAGTCTTTTGATTTTTAATTCAAACGTTTCCACCAGCTCCGCACGTCTGCGGTCTGAAAATTCATGAATGCAAGGACAGGAGATTTCGGCAATCTCCGAAGCGATCCGCTGATAGATATATTTCTTTTCGCGGCTGATCTTGACAAACATGACCATGGAAACGGAAAACAAAAGAAGATAGAGTACGAACAAAATCACGTAAGGGATCTCATTATACGGATACAAAATTCTTCCGAAATGCAAGGAGATGAAGGTCATCACGACGTATGAAAGCAAAGAGCTTACGATGAAAACCACCGAGCTTTTCGTCAATTCTTTTTTTCTTTGCGCAAAATCCTTTGCCGCAATTCCCGCAAAGATCATAACCGCGCCGAAAAGGAATTCGGGAACGGGAAAAAATCCGAAAAGATCGTATACGGCAAAACGGAACTCTCCGCTCTCCCATTTCGGCACAAGCAAAAACCAATCGATGCGCAGATACATCAAAAACGCGTAAGCCGCCGTGGCAACCGCGCAAAAAGCGAGCGATTTTCTTTTGATCCAAAGTCCCCGATTCGGCAAAACCTCGGCTTCATATTTTTTCTGCAAGGCGCCGATGAATTCACGGTCTTTGCGGAAAACGTTGAAATAACGTATCATACGCACAAGCCACACAATGCCGACTGCCAGAGAAAAAACGGCAAGGAAAAGAATCAAGATCCAGCGCAGCGCGGAAAAATCTTCAATGGGATTGGACTCCACGTAACCGTCTCCCGTTTCCGCGATTGCGGTCAATTCGGGCAAAATGGAGCAAACCGCACGGACGATAACGAAAATCACACTCAGCGTACGCGCTTCCGCAGATTCGTAAAGATAAACGATCTTTTCACGGAAACGGGACGCAAAGCCCGCTTCGCTCAGGGAAACCGTGGCGCTTCCATCGGCAAAAAATACTTTTTCACGGGCAAACAGAGAGGAAGTCTCGTTTTGTTTATCTTCAAAAACCTCGAAATATGCCGTTCCGCCCGCAAATTCCGTTTTATCGAAAATGCCGCCGAATTTCGTCATGGCTTCAAAACGGCTTTTGTGATTGGTATGGCGTTCTTCCAGATAGGAAATACCGTAAAAAAGGTCTGCAAACGCGGGAATGAGATACATGCATTCCAGAACGGCAAAGGAAAACGTCAGGATCAGATACCATGTGGAATCATAAATCATAAATCCGAAGACCAAGGCGCATTTGACCAGAGAAACCCAGAGCGCGGACTGAAAACGCTTGCGCGCGTTACAGATATTGCGTTCCAGATCGGAAAGTTCTGACAATGCCTTCAAAATAAAAAGATAGCCTATAAAATCGGGCAAAATATCAATGATATGGATAAAGGGATTGCAAAGAAAAATGCAACCGACGATCATATATCCGATTTTCATAAATATGACCGGTCCTTTCTTTATAGTCTGCTTTCAGCAGCCGAATAAAAATTTATTTTCTTTTATGTTGTTTCGCGCGGTTTTCTTTTCTTTGCGCCGTTTGCGCGGAGGATGCTTCCGAACGGCGTTTATCGAAATAGTCAAACGGCGTTTTATATTTGTGCTTGCGGTTGTCGGGCATATCTTCGTCGCCCTCCAAACAGATCCACATATAACAGCCGAAGATCAGCGTGGCGTTGATCAGTATGCAAAGAATATTCAAAAACATCTGGATTCCCGCAATTTTGGAAGCTTCCATGGAAACCTTCGCAAGGGAAAGCAGGCTCGGAAAACAATGCTCCGCAAAGAAAAACAACACGGTATAAAGGGCAAGGCGAATCGATTTTTTGCGCAATTTTTCGACACCCGTCTGCGCGGAGATCAGGTAAAGGGAATATAAAAGACAAAGAGAAAAAATCAGCTTAAAAAATGCGTAACCGTATTTGACCGCGGAAACCACGCCCGGCGCAAGGGGCAGAAGCTCCATGGAAAAGGAAACTTCCGAGATCAGATACACAAGGGAAAGCGGAATACCGACGTTTCCCAGAATCTTGGAAATCTTAAAGCAATCGCAATAGCGCGAAGCAACGGAAAATCCGTGCGAAAGCAAAAGAAATCCGACCACGTCCGGCGTAATATCCAAGGTTACGCCGAAAATCTCAAAATTCGTTCCGAGCAACAGCACGTAGCCCAGAAACATCCATGCAAAACCCATAATGAAAAAACCTTTCAAAAATCATTCAAAGTCTGCCGTTATCCCCCTTTGCGGAGGATAACGGTTCGAAATTATCTCAATTTTCGCCGCTCGTACTGCCGGGCTTACCGCAGCACTGCTTATATTTCTTTCCGCTTCCGCAGGGGCAAGGTTCATTTCTGCCAATGCGTTCGGATGCGCGTCTGACAACGGGCTTTTTCGCTTCGGAAGTATCGCCTCCCACACCTGCAAGTCCCGCAACCTTTTGCTTGGCAACCTGTGTACGGCGGATCTCAGCCGCAGGCTTTGCAAACAAAACCATACGCACGGTATCCATGCGGATCTTTTCAATCATATCGTCAAACATATTGCCCGACTGAATGCGGTATTCCGTCAAAGGATTTCTCTGCGCATAAGCATTCAAGCCGACACCGTCGCGCAAGTCGTCCATTTCATCCAAGTGAGAGATCCAGTTGGTATCCACGGCGCGCAGGAGCGCAACGCGTTCCAATTCTCTCATATTTTCGCCGAACAGCAATTCCTGACTGTGATAATGCGAGCAAACACGTTCCAGAAGAGCCGTTTCCAAATCGTGCATATCCATATTATCATCGATGCTTGTTTCTCCGAGCAGCCAGCCGAGGTGCATTTTCGCTTCTTCTGGCAGGAATCTGCCTTCTTCATCGCGGCAATGCTTCAAGGTATCCGTAACGGCGGAATCTGCCATTTTGCGGATCTTTTCGCTGAGGTCCGCGCCGTCCAGAACTTCTCTTCTCTGCTGATAAATGATATTTCTCTGCTGGTTCATAACGTCGTCATAATCCAAAACGTTTTTACGGCGGTTGAAGTTTTCGCCCTCCAGACGTTTCTGCGCGCTTTCAATGGAACCGGAAAGAATCTTGGCATCGATGGGCTGATCGTCTTCCAGACCAAGTCTTTCCACGATACCGATGATACGTTCGCTTCCGAACAAACGCATAAGGTCGTCGTCAAGAGAGAGGAAGAAACGGCTTTCCCCGGGATCGCCCTGACGTCCTGAACGTCCGCGGAGCTGGTTATCGATGCGGCGGCTTTCGTGGCGTTCCGTGCCGAGAATGAAAAGGCCGCCCGCTTTTCTCACGCGCTCTGCTTCGGGCGCGATTTCCGCTCTGTATTTTTCCAATGCGCTTTGGAAAAGTGTTCTCGCTTCACGCACACGGTCGTCGATCGCTTCGGACATTCCCACCGCAAGAGAGATTTCTTCTTCGCTGTAACCGTTCTTTTTCAGCTCGTTTTTCGCCAGAAATTCCGCGTTACCGCCGAGCATGATATCCGTTCCTCGTCCCGCCATATTCGTGGAGATGGTAACGGCGCCGAACTTACCCGCCTGTGCGACGATTTCGGCTTCTTTTTCATGGTGCTTTGCATTGAGCACGTTATGCGCAACGCCCTGTTTTTTCAGCAATGCGGAAAGGTATTCGGATTTATCTACGGAAACCGTACCGACCAGCACGGGCTGTCCCTTTTCATGGCATTCCTTGATCTGTTCAATGATGGCGCGGTATTTTCCCGCTTGATTTTTATAAACGACGTCATTTCTGTCCAAACGGATCATCGGGCGGTTGGTCGGTACTTCAATAACGTCCAATCCGTAAATTTCGCGGAATTCGTTTTCTTCCGTTAAAGCCGTACCCGTCATACCCGAAAGCTTATCGTAAAGACGGAAGAAATTCTGGAACGTAACCGTTGCGAGCGTTTGGTTTTCATCCTGAATCTTCACTCTTTCCTTGGCTTCGATTGCCTGATGCAAGCCGTTGGAAAATCTTCTGCCGGGCATAATACGTCCCGTGAAAGCATCGACGATCATAACCTTTCCGTCCTGCGTAACAACGTAATCCACGTCGCGTTTCATCACGCCGTGCGCATAGAGCGCCTGCTGAATGTGGTGGTTGATGGTCATATTTTCCGGATCGGAAAGATTTTCAAGCGAGAAGAATTCTTCCGCTTTCGCAACGCCGTGCTGTGTCAGAACGGTACGTCTTGCTTTTTCGTCCACGATATAGTCTTCCATCACGTCCTCGTTTTCGGATTTCGTATCCATTTCTTTGACAACGTGCGCGCGCAAGCGGCGTACGAACGCCTCCGCCGTCTGATACAGCTCGTTTGACTGCTCGCCCTGACCCGAAATGATCAAAGGCGTTCTCGCTTCGTCGATCAAAATGGAGTCCACCTCGTCCACGATGGCAAAGGAATAACCGCGTTGTGTCAGGTCGTTATGATAAATGACCATATTATCGCGCAAATAGTCAAAGCCGATTTCATTGTTGGTACCGTAAGTAATATCCGCCGCATAGGCATCCTTTTTTTCCTGCGTACTCTGACCGTGAACGATCAGACCCGTTTTCAAGCCGAGGAACGCATAAACCTTGCCCATTTCCTCGCTGTCGCGGCGCGCAAGATAGTCGTTGACCGTAACGATATGAACACCCTTTCCAGCAAGCGCATTCAGGTAAGCAGGCATGGTTGCAACGAGCGTTTTACCTTCGCCCGTTTTCATTTCCGCAATTCTGCCCTGATGAAGAATGATACCGCCCATCAGCTGTACGCGGAAGGGACGTTTGCCAAGCACGCGGTCCGCCGCTTCTCTGCAAGCCGCAAAAGCATCGGGCAGAATATCGTCAAGCGTTTCTCCTGCGGAAAGTCTGTCTTTCAGAATTGCCGTCGTGCCCTGAAGCTCGGAATCGCTCATCGCGCCGTATTTTTCCGCCAACGCTTCAATCTTATTAACGATGGGAGTGATCTTTTTGATCTGTCTTTCACTGTATGTTCCGAAAAGTTTATCTGTAAGTGACATTTTTCATATCCTTTCAAAAATTGATATCCTCATACCGCTCGGCATTTGCCGAACCGTATGAAGCAAGCCTGAATTTATTATACGGTATTTTCAGGAAAAATACCACATGATTTTGTAAACAAACGGTATACTTTGCTTTTATTTATATATTTTTTGCCTTCGCAAGAAGTTCGCCCAAGCGTTCGCCGTCCGCTTTCAAGCCTTCGAATGCATCCTGTCTCAAAACCTCGTAAACGGCGATGGCTGCGGTATTGGAAAGATTCAGACTGCGTTTATCCGAAAGCATGGGAATCCGCACACTTCTTTCAAAATGCGAGGACGTCAGTTCTTCGGGAAGTCCTTTGGTTTCTTTGCCGAAAACGAGATAAATTTCTCCGTTTTCATCGGGTTTTGCATCCGTATAGAGACGGCTTGCTTTCGTCGTATAGAACCAAAGGTTATCGCCTCCGTGCTTTGCCATAAAATCGGCAAGAGAATCGTACATATAAATTTCAAGCGTATTCCAATAATCCAAACCCGCGCGCTTGAGTTTGCGGTCGTCAATCACAAATCCCATCGGTTGGACGAGATGGAGCGCCGCGCCCGTTGCGGAGCAGGTTCTTGCAATATTACCCGTATTCTGCGGAATTTCGGGTTCAACCAAAACGATATTGATTTTTGTCATAATATTCTCCGTTTTTATCTGTAATACTTTTGTCTATCTTATTTATTATAACACATTTTTCTAAAAAAAGCAATCTTTTTATACGATATCCGAAAATTTCATCGTGTATTTTTTTCATTTTCGCAAAAAATGAAAGCAAAGGCACCTCTTTGATGGGGATTGATATTTACGTGAGTTTGACAAAACGATAAATTTTAGTTTGGAAAAGGAATTTATATATGATGATAAAGAAATTTTTTAAGACCGTTTTTTGTCTCTTCGCTTCACTTCTTTTCATTTTCGTCAATATAATGCCGACCTATGCCGAAAATGCTCAAAATTGGTATTGCAAACGCGAAAAAAACGGCAGGCGTCCGTGCGCAGATCCGAATATGGCGTATATTGAAGAAGAAAACGGCTTTTTTCTCGGAAAAAATCCCGATGAAAAGGTCATATATCTTACTTTTGATGCGGGTTACGAAAACGGAAACGTAGCCCGTATTCTGGATACCTTAAAAGCGCATAATGCCGAGGGCGCGTTTTTCATTCTGGAAAATCTGATCAACCGCAATCCCGCGCTTGTGGAGCGTATGATCAACGAAGGCCATTTGGTCTGCAATCACACCGCAAAGCATAAAGATATGACAAAGCTTTCGGAAGCGGAAGCAGAAAAAGAGCTTCGCGCCCTTGAAGACCTTTACCGTGAAAAATTCGGGTGTAATCTTGCGCCCTTTTACCGTCCGCCCGAAGGAAAATTTGACAGAAAAAGCCTTTCCGTTGCCAAGAAGCTCGGCTATCACACCGCTTTCTGGAGTCTTGCTTATGCCGATTGGGATAACGCAAACCAACCCGATCCCGAAAAAGCGAAGAAACTTCTTTGCGAACATCTGCATAACGGCGCCGTCATTCTTCTGCATCCCACATCCAAAACAAACGCCGATATTCTGGATGCACTGCTGACACAATGGGAAAAGGAAGGATACCGCTTCGGTTCTCTTTCCGAATTCGGGGAGAATGCAAAATGAAAAAATTTGCGGCACTTTTTCTCAGCGCGCTCATTCTCCTTTTCCCTTTTTCCGTTTCGGCGCAAAACGAACTCCACGTCATTCGGGAAGGAGACCGCAGTTCCATGAAAATTGCGCTGACATTTGATGACGGTCCTCATCCTTACCGAACGGACGAAGTTCTGAATCTTTTGGAAAAGTATCACATCAAAGCAACCTTTTTCGTGGTCGGAGAAAACGTTTCTTACTATCCCGAGCCGTTCAAACGGACGATTGCGCTGGGACACGAGATCGGAAATCACACTTATCACCATAAAACCCTTTCGGGGACTTGTGATGCCACGATCCGTGAAGAAATCCGTAAAACGGATGAAATCATTTTCAAAACGGCGGGATACCGTCCGAAGATTTTCCGTCCGCCTGAGGGTGCTTACGGAGAATGCGCGCTCAAAGCGGCGCAAAGCATGGATCTGCGCATGATTTTATGGACGGTTGACACGCGCGATTGGGAAAGACCCTCCGCGCAGACCATCGTGGAGCGTGTGATGGCAAACGTGAAAGGCGGCAGTATTTTACTTTTCCACGACTATATGCACAAAAACGCGCACACGTTGGAGGCTTTGGAAATCATCCTTCCGAAACTTTTGGAAAAAGGCTTTGAATTCGTAACGGTTTCCGAATTGATTGAGAGATAAACGGGAATTTAGCGTATTTCCTCGAAAGGAAATACGCAGTGATATTTGCCTACGGCAAGTGATATTGTGCTTTCGCACAGTGATATTCTGAAAGAGTGATATTCGCCTGACGGCGAGTGGA
>SVRL01000153.1 GCA_015064845.1 Oscillospiraceae bacterium
CCCCACCGGGTAGCGAAGCGTCAGCACGGTAGTGAATGAAAGCCTAAACGGCTTTCAGAGCCGTGGTGTGACCGAGCCGCAGCGAGACAGGCTAACTAACCCCCGTCTTTCGGCAACAGACAAACGCGTAAACAATCATTTATCTTTCTTTTTAGTTATCGAACACATCTAATATCTTTTCGGCATGGATCGGCGCGTTCATTTAAGAATATTTTAACCGTTCAAAGCGATAAGGACTGACGATTGTTTTCGTCAGCCCTCTGTTTGCAACTTATGGGAATTTAACTTGGTTGCTTATTCATTGGTATAGTTATCGAAATAGCCTTGGATATATACGATGGGAGTGCCTTTATCGCCGGAACCGGAAGTCAGGTCGCAAAGAGAACCGATAAGGTCAGTCAAACGGCGGGGTGTGGTGCCCTGAGCAGCCATATTGCCAACGAGAGAAGAACCGTCTTTATCCATAATTCTGCTCTTGATTGCAAGCTGGAGGTCTTTGCCGGAAAGTCCTGCAAAATCGTTATCGGCAAGATATTTCAGCTTCAATTCATTGGGGGTACCTTCCAAGCCGACTGTATAAGCGGGAGAAACGACCGGGTCTGCAAGTTCCCAGATCTTTCCGACGGGATCTTTGAAAGCGCCGTCGCCGTATACCATAACTTCAATATGCTTGCCTGTTACGTTCAAAAGACGTTCCTGAATGTCTTCAACAAGCTTCTGACATTCTTCGCCGGGGAAGAGTTTTACGGTATCTTCGGTTGCTTTATTGGAACCGAGCAAGCCGTAGCGGGCATTACAACCGCTTCCGTCAACGGGTTCATTCAAAATTTCATCCAGACCGACAACTCTTGTCGCTCCTGCTTTTTTCAGCAAACGTTTTGTGCGTGCGCGGGTGTGAACGTCGCAGCAGAGAACGTTATCCGTATATTTGAGAATTGCGCGGCAGTCGTTTGCAAAGATCACTTCTACGTCTGCGCCGCATTCACGGATAAGATCGGAATAATATTCCACGTAATCCACGCCTGTGAAGGTGTGTTTGGAATAACCGAAGAGCTCTCTCCATTCTTTTTCTGTCAGTACATCGGTGTAGGGATTAATGCCTTTTTCATCAACGAGGTCGATGTCGATCAAATGGTTTCCGACTTCATCAGACGGATAGCTCAGCATGAGAACAATTTTTTTGCAGCCTTTTGCGATACCGCGCAGACAGATTGCAAAGCGGTTTCTGCTGAGAATCGGGAAGATGACGCCGACGGTTTCGCCGCCGAGCTTTTTGCGTACGTCCGTTGCGATATTATCCACGCTTGCGTAGTTTCCCTGCGCACGGGCAACGATTGCTTCCGTCATGCAAACGACGTCACGGTCTCTGGGTTCAAGACCTTCCACTTTCATTGCTTCAACAACGGTATCGGTTACGATTTGCGCAAGATCGTCTCCTTTACGGATGATGGGCGCACGAAGTCCCATGGAAACCGTTCCATATACTCTACTCATTATTTTTTCCTCCGACTATTTATTTTTTGTCAAGTTATTGACATAATCTGATAATATTATTATAATACAAATATAGGCATAAGTAAAGCAGATAATACTTACAACAGTGATAAGGACAACTTATATGAAAACAAAACTTGACTATTACCGCGTTTTTTATGAAACGGCGCGTTTCCGTTCGTTTTCTACCGCAGCCCAACATTTATATATTTCCCAATCTGCTATCTCTCAATGCATACAACAGTTGGAAACGGATCTGA
The DNA here is from genome assembly GCA_015064845.1 of Oscillospiraceae bacterium. Lineage (GTDB taxonomy): Bacteria > Bacillota > Clostridia > Oscillospirales > CAG-272 > QALR01. The sequence goes on from SVRL01000153.1 coordinate 1,755, forward strand.
ACGTGCAACTTTTTGTGAGAACCAAACGGGGAATTTCTCTCACAAATGAAGGAAAAATACTTTTTTCGAAAGTGGAGCTTGCCATTCACTCCATTGAACAGGGCGAAAGTCAATTGGAACGGCTTCGCCATCTGGAATCGGGGGAATTAAAGATTGCCGCAGGCGATTCCATTACCACCCATTTTCTGCTGAAATATCTGAAAGAATTTCATGCTTCTTATCCCGATATCAGAATCGAAATGGCAAATTCTTATTCATCCCGTATGCTTTCTCTTGTCAAAGAGGGAAAAGTGGATATGGCTTTCGTTAATATGCCTTTGAAAGATGATGAACTTATCATCATGCCGTGTTTGGAGATCAATGATATTTTCGTCTGCGGTCCCGATTTTGAAAGCAAAGATTTTTATTCATGGGAAGAAGTGGCGGAACTGCCGTTGATCCTTCTTGAAAAAAATTCTTCCACGCGTAATTTCCTTGACCGTGTTTTCCATGAAAAAAATATTTCACTGAATCCGCAGATCGAAGTTGCGGTGCATGATTTGCTTTTGCGTTTCGCTTCCATTCATCTCGGTGTTTCCTGTGTGATTGAACAATTTTCGGGCGAAGAACTGGAAAAAGGCGTGATTAAAAAAATCCCACTCGATCCGCCGCTTCCCAAACGCAGTCTTGGGTGTGCTTATCTCAAAAATACGCCCCTTTCCTACGCCGCAAAGGCTTTTCTGGATTTGATTATGTAAATTACGACTTCTTCCGTCAGGTGACGGAAGAGGTTAAAAGTTAACGCGAGTTCGATGGAAAGATAAATGATTGTTTATAGTGCTGCCTCATCCGCCTCGTTCCTCGGCACCTTCCCCATACTTTGAAGATATACAGATTTTTTATGAAAGCGGAGGGGAAGGGCTGAAGGCTCAAAATTAGAATAGATTAAAAAACA
>SVRL01000045.1 GCA_015064845.1 Oscillospiraceae bacterium
AAGTTCATCGTAAGCACATAGCTACAAGTTTGCGCGGGCGGTCAAGCTGCCCAAGCTTGTTTGCTTCTTTTTTGGAACTTTTTTCTTGCAAATCAAGAAAAAAGTCAATCTAAACAATCATTTATTTCCCCATCGAACTCACGTTATTACACGAAACGATCCTTTGCCTCAAAAACGGATTGAAAAAGTAAATGCACTTTTTTTGAAAATATTGACAAGCATTTATCAATCGTTTATAATAGATATATTAAGGTATAAGATAATGTACCAAATGAAAACGAATCGTTTGCATTTTGCCTTTTCGTAACGATAGAAATTGATAAAACCGCTCTTGCCGTTTGGCTTTGCATGATGAAAAACGATGGCGGGAGCAGTTTGAGGCGGATATTTTCCGCAATTGACGGAGGTTTTTTATATGGATACGCTCACAAAAACGGTTCCCGAATATTTCGGTGCCAATGTATTTGACGATATGACGATGAAAGCGCGTTTGCCCAAGGAAACGTATAAAGCGATGGTCAGAACCATGAAGGACGGCAGAAGCTTGGATCTTACCGTTGCCAACGTGGTTGCCAACGCCATGAAGGATTGGGCAATGGAACGCGGCGCAACGCATTTCACACACTGGTTTCAGCCAATGACGGGAATCACAGCCGAAAAGCACGATAGTTTTATTTCTCCCGATGATACGGGACGTGTGATCATGGAATTTTCGGGTAAGGAGCTCGTGCAGGGCGAACCCGATGCATCTTCTTTCCCGTCGGGCGGTCTGCGCGCAACGTTTGAAGCGAGAGGATATACCGCGTGGGACCCCACTTCCTATGCTTTCGTCAAGGATGGCGTTCTTTGTATTCCCACGGCGTTTTGTTCGTTTGCAGGCGATGCATTGGATAAAAAAACCCCCTTGCTCCGTTCCATGGAAGCGCTGAACAGACAAGCTATGCGTATTGTCAAACTGTTTGGATATACGGACGTAACTTCCGTAAAAACGACTGTCGGTCCCGAACAGGAATATTTCCTCGTGGACCGCGAGTATTATGATAAACGTCCCGATTTGATCTTCACGGGGAGAACGCTTTTCGGTTCCCGCGCTCCCAAAGGACAGGAATTGGACGATCATTATTTCGGCGCCATCAAGCCCCGCGTGGCAGCATTCATGAAGGAATTGGATGAAGAACTTTGGAAGCTCGGCGTATACGCCAAAACCGAACATAACGAAGCGGCTCCCGCACAGCATGAGCTTGCGCCCGTTTTTACAACGACCAATATTGCCGCCGATCATAATCAGCTGACGATGGAGCTTATGCAAAAGCTTGCAAAAAAACACGGTATGGTCTGTCTTCTCCACGAAAAACCTTTTGCGGGCGTAGCGGGAAGCGGAAAACACAATAACTGGTCGATGTCTACCAATACGGGTATGAACCTTTTGAATCCGGGCGAAACGCCGTACGAAAACGCGCTCTTTTTGCTTTGTCTTTGCGCCGTTATCAAAGCCATTGACGAATATCAGGATATTCTCCGCGCTTCCGTGGCTTCCGCCGGAAACGATCACCGTCTCGGCGCGGCGGAAGCACCCCCTGCCATCATCTCCATGTTCCTCGGCGATGAATTGGCGGCGATCCTTTCCGCACTTGAAAAAGAACGTTCTTACAGCGCGCAGGAAAAATCGCTCATGCGTGTCGGCGTTCACGTTCTTCCCAAATTCCCGAAAGATACGACGGACAGAAACAGAACCTCTCCCTTTGCTTTCACGGGTAATAAATTCGAATTCCGTATGGTCGGTTCTTCCGAATCCATTTCGGACTGCAATACGGTCATCAATACTGCCGTTGCGGAATCTCTTTGCGTTTTTGCGGACGAGCTGGAACAGGCTGAAAATTTTGAATCCGCGCTCCACGACCTGATCGTGAAAACCATCCGCGCACATAAGCGTATTATTTTCAATGGAAACGGTTACGATGAATCCTGGGTAAAAGAAGCGGAAAAACGAGGACTTCTGAATCTGCGTTCCACCCCCGAAGCCATTCCCAGTTGGATTCAAGAGAAAAATATCGAGCTGTTCCGCAAGCATAAAGTGTTTACGGAAAGAGAGATTCGCGCCAGATATGAAATTCAGTTGGAAACTTACGTCAAGGTGCTGAATATCGAAGCGTTGACCATGGTGGATATGGTTCATAAAGATATTCTGCCTGCCATCAGCGCATACGGAAGCGAACTCGGTAATACCATTATCAAGAAAAAACAGGCGCTCGGCAATTTGCCTTGCGTTTACGAAACGGAAACGCTGACCACGCTTTCTTCACTGACGGATTCGATCTATCACGGTGTCCGCGCGTTGGAACTTGCCATTATGGAAGCAAAAACCAATAGGGACAGCTTTGCGCGCGCAAAAGCTTTTGAAACCGAGGTCTTGCCGAAAATGAAAGCCATCCGTGCTTCCGTTGACCATGCGGAATGTATCACAAATGCCAAAGCATGGCCCTATCCGACCTATTCCGAGCTTTTGTTCGGTGTCAGATGATAAAAATGCAATAAACCATTGGTAAGATAAATGGGAATTTACGGGTGTAAAACGAATATGGATTTTATGCGATTGTAGGGACAGGCGTCCTCGACTGTCCGTTACCAAATGAAAAATTTGTATAAAATCCTGTCAACGAGAAGACAACTTCTACAGAAATTCAAATCAACTTTGTTATTTTGCTCGGACAGTCGAGGACGCCGGTCCCTACGAACAAACCCCGAAATTACTCCCGTAAACAATCATTTATCTTTCCAACGCACCCACATAAATAAAAATAACCGTAAAGAATGGAGAATATCATGAATTTTGAAACATGGGTAAAGCCCTACGTACAAAAGGGCAAAGGGTATATCGCGTATAATTTTAATCTTTATGAATTCGCTGAAGAAAACGAATTCGGCGCGGAGCTGGTCGCTTCCACGGCGTACGATCCCGATGACGATGACTGGGCTTGCGAAACCGTCTATTCCTCGGGCGACGATCTTTTTGAGTTTACAGCCGACGGTTGGGAAAACGCTTTGCGTGATTTTCTCAAAATGGCAGCCGATTTCATCGAAAAAGAAGGTGTCGGCGTATTCGGCGAAAAGGTGGAATATATCACAGCCGGCTTTATCGATGGCGATCTGGAAGTCGTTTATTCGAAAAAAGAATGATTTTGCAAATTTACTGCTCAAACGGAGGAAAAAATGAAACGAGGCGATCGTAAAAGCGGAGAAATCGAAATCGTCAACGAAAATAAGATTTTTGAAAATCAATATACTACGATCTATAATGATGACGTCGTTTTCCCAAGTGATACGAAGGGGACGTATATCCGTGTTTCAACAGAAACCGACAAGAGCGTTGCCGTGCTTCCGATTACGAAGGACGGCAATATCATTTTGATCAAAACGTTCCGCCATGCTGTCAGAGGTTGGGGATATGAAGCGCCGAAAGGCGGAGCAATGGTAAATGAAAATGAAGAAGAAGCCGCTCGGCGCGAACTTCTGGAAGAAACGGGAATCGTTGCAAAACGATTGGTCTATATTGGCGAATTCAGTGAATCTCCCGCAATTTTTTGCGGAAAAATGAAATGTTATATTGCTTTTGATTGCCGTTACGGCGAAAAATCCGACAGAGAAGATACGGAAACGATATCGGGCGTGAAAGAATTTTCGGCAAGCGAATATTTGCGGGATTTTTCCATGGATTATACGGATGCCATGACACATCTTCTCGTTTATAAATATTTGGAGCTGAAAGGAATTTGATATTATGGGATATTCCATTTATATAGGCGATATTGACCCGAATAATGGCATCGATTCGGTTCAGAATGTCCGCAGAGCGTTTTTTTCAGACTTCTTTTGTGGGATAGCATTGTTTTGAGCGATTCTCAATTTTTAACCGATCCGCGTATTGCTATGATGATGGATGGATTCTCCGAAAAAAAGATGGGTGAGCATGAAGCGTGGGACGATATTTCGGAATGGCATCGCGGATTTGAAAGTTTGCTTAAAAACGGACTCGTGGAAGTGGCGCATCGGACGGACGTCTTGGGAGAAGAATATTCCATGGTGGACGTTTGGAAATCCATGCATAACAACCGTTCGGCTTCGGTTCCTTTTTTGCCGCCCAAGCCGACTTACGCTTCTTTTTTGGATGGAATTTATCATCAAAAAAGGTACTATAATCTCAGTAATATTGCCGAACGTTTTAAGAATAATCTCCATAAAGGAATTTCAACGGGCGATTTTTTGCTCCGCGCAACGGATGATACGGATCGGGAGCTGATGAAACTTTTGAATGAAGATACCGTTTTGTTCAGAAATATTTTTCAATTGATCAAAAGCCAGTATCAGAAAGAACGCATTTCGGCAGAACGCTTTCACGAAATCTATCAGTACGTTTACAGTTGTTATCATACGAATGTTCCCGCGGAAGTCAATTGCTTTGTTTATACAAATTATGAATCGCTTCCGTTGCATTTGAATCTCGGATGTGAAGTGCAGGACATCAACACGGAAACGGATGAGAAAAAAATACGTCCCACGTGGGCGCTTGACCCCAAAATTCTGGATATGATGACGATAGATTCTTTTCTGGAGGTAAGAAAACGCATCGAACCTTACTTAAAAGAAGAATTATTGATGAAGCAAAAAACGGGAGAACTCTTGCCGGAAGAATGTCCCGCATTTTACGATCTTTGGGAAAGTTATACGGCAGAACTTGAAAATGCGTTAAAAGAACAGATTTTTTCGCTCTATGAAAATATTGACGAATTGATGTCCAAACAATTTATTTCTTCGCAAAAGAGATTGAAAAATAATATGTTGGATATCATTGGAAATATAACCAAAACGGGAATATCTGCCGTTTGTCCCCCCGCGCAATTGCTTTTTGATATTGCCGAATACGGAAAAATGGGAATCGAAGGCATTAATAATCTTATTATGATTCATAACAGACGAGAAATGGAATATCTTTCCAAACAAAAAAGAGAACTTTTGGACCGGATTAAAAAAATTTATCTCGGTGCTAAAGTCATTACTTGTTATCGATAATTTACTCAAATAAGCCTTCTTTGTCTTGCCTTACGGCAATCCACCTCCGCACGTTATGCCACTTTGTGGCATAACGTGCGGAGTGAGAGATTTTTCACTAAAATTCAACACTTGTTCATACTTTATTAACTCATTCAAAAACCCTGATAAAAGCAAATCGAAAGATTGACAAATTCGGTTTTTTCCTGTATAATAAAAAAGTATAAAATAAAACAGCCGAACTTTCGGCAAAACACGATATGAAAATAAACACTTAGGAGGATTTTTTCATGGAACAGACAAAGCTTGCCATGCTGCAAGAAAAAGCGCGTGAAATCCGTCTCGGCGCTTTGGAAGCGGTTTACAGCGCATCTTCCGGACATCCGGGCGGTTCGCTTTCCATTTCGGATATTCTGGCATATCTTTATTTTGAGGAAATGAACGTCGATCCCGCCGAACCCAAAAAGGCAGACCGCGACCGTTTCGTTCTTTCCAAAGGACACACCGCTCCCGCTCTTTACGCAACGCTTGCGGCGAAAGGTTATTTCGGCAAAGAAAATCTCAAAACGCTCCGTCAAGTTGACAGCTTCCTGCAGGGACATCCCGATATGAAGCATACCCCCGGTGTGGATATGTCTTCCGGTTCTCTCGGTCTCGGTATCTCCGCAGCGGCAGGTATGGCGCTTTCCGCGAAGATTTCGGGCGATGCTTACCGCGTATATACCATTCTCGGCGACGGCGAATCCGAAGAAGGTCAGGTTTGGGAAGCCGCAATGTTCAGCGCGCATTATAAGCTTGATAATCTCTGCGCATTCATCGACTGGAACGGCTTGCAGATCGACGGTAAAGTCAGCGAAGTTATGAATCCCACTCCTTTGGATGAAAAATTTGCGGCATTCGGCTGGAACGTTCTCGTAATCGATGCACATGATTTCGATCAGATTGCAGCCGCTTGCGAAGCAGCGCGCGCATGCAAAGGCAAACCCACCGCGGTTATTTGCAAGAGCGTGAAGGGTAAAGGCGTTTCCTTCATGGAAAATCAGGTTGGTTGGCACGGAAAAGCACCGAACAAAGAACAGTATGAAGCAGCGGTTGCGGAACTTACCGCTTCCGTTTGATAAGGAGGTTTCCCATGGCAGATAAAATTGCAACGAGAGAAGCTTACGGCAAAGCGCTTGCCGAACTCGGAGAAAAATACGATATCGTCGTTTTGGATGCAGACCTTGCGGAAGCGACGAAAACTTTGATGTTCAAGAAAAAATTCCCCGACCGCTTTTTTGATTGCGGTATCGCGGAAGGCAATATGATGGGCGTTGCGGCAGGTTTGGCGGCAACGGGTAAAACCGTTTTCGCTTCCAGCTTTGCAATGTTTGCGGCAGGACGCGCGTTCGAACAGGTTCGTAACGTTATCGGTTATCCTCATCTCAACGTAAAGATCGGCGCAACGCACGCAGGTATTTCCGTTGGCGAAGACGGCGCAACCCACCAGTGCAATGAAGATATCGCGCTTATGCGTACCATTCCCGGTATGACCATCATCAACCCCGCAGACGGCGAAGAAGCAAAAGCGGCTGTGGAAGCGGCAATTCTTCACGACGGTCCCGTTTATATGCGATTCGGCAGATATGCCGTTCCGTATCTTTACGAAGGCAAAGATTATCAGTTTGAACTCGGTAAGGGCGTTACGCTTGCCGAAGGTAAGGATGTTACCATCGTTGCTACCGGTCTGATGGTTCACATCGCTCTGGAAGCAAAAGAACTTCTTGCAAAGGAAGGTATCTCCGCAGAAGTAATCAATATCCATACGATCAAACCCATTGATAAAGAACTTCTTGCAAAATCCGCGGCAAAAACAGGTGCTGTTGTAACCGCTGAAGAACACAACGTCGTCGGCGGTCTCGGCGGCGCAGTTTGCGAAGCTCTGGCAGAAACCTGTCCCGTTCCCGTTCTTCGCGTTGGCGTTGAGGACGTTTACGGCAGATCGGGCAAAGTTCCCGCGCTTCTCGAAGCTTACGGCTTGACCGCAGAAAATATCGCGGCAAAAGCAAAAGCGGCAATCGCTCTCAAAAAATAAAAATTTATATCGTTTTTGATTTTTCACTCCCGCGGTACAAAAACTTCGGGAGTGAATTTGTATGATTTGGGTATACTTTATAGAAATACAGAATGAAGAATCGGTAAGATAAACGATCATTTATCTTTCCACTCAACTCCAAATTAAGAAAGGAAAAAACATGAAGGTATTGATGGTAACCATGGGAATGGATATCGGGGGCGCGGAAACGCATATTTTAGAGCTTTGCCGCGCTTTTGCGCAAAGAGGCATTTCCGTTTCCGTTGCTTCTTCGGGAGGTGTTTACGTCGCGCAGTTGGAAAAGCTCGGTATTCCGCATACCACGCTTCCGCTTGCGCAAAAAACGCCTGCGGCATTGAAAAAAGCATACGACGGATTAAAAAAACTGATCATAAAGGAACGCTTTGATATCGTTCACGCCCATGCCCGTATTCCCGCTTTTCTGTGCGGAAAACTGCGTAAAAAGCTCGATTTCCGTTTCGTAACGACGGACCATCTGGATTTCCGTCTGACACCTCTTTTGAAACGGCTGACGGATTGGGGAGAATTTACTTTTGCCGTCAGTGAAGACTTGCGCAAATACCTTCTTCGGAATTTTTCCGTCAATCCCGAGCATATCGCGTTGACCGTCAACGGCATTGATACCGCACGTTTTGCGCCGAGGGAACGTAACGAAACGCTCCGAAAAACCTTTCATGCGGAAAACCGCGCCGTCGTTTTGCATATCAGCCGTCTGGAAGAAAATCTTTGTCTTTGCGTGCGCGCATTGATGGGTGCCGTAGAACGACTGGAAGGAAAAATACAGCTTGTCGTTTTGGGCGACGGTTCTTTGGCGCCGAAACTGAAAGAAGAGGCAAAGCTTCTGAACGAAAAACTCGGCTTTGAAGGCGTTTTGTTTGCGGGCGCAACGACGGATGTGGAAAGTTATATTGCCGCTTCCGATCTCGTGGTCTCTCCCTCCCGCGCCGCAATGGAAGCGATGGCTTGCGCCAAACCGACGATCGTTTGCGGTTCGCAAGGATTTGGCGGAATTTTCGGAAAAGAGATCGTGAAAGAAGCCGTAAAAAGCAATTTTTGTTTTCGCGGTTCCGCGCTTCCGACTTCGGAAATGCTTGCGCAAGAAATTGAACGCACGCTTTCCATGAACGAGGATGAAAAAAAGGCGTTGGGTAATTTTTCAAGGGAATTTATTCAAAAGCGATATTCCGTGGACGTTATGGCGCAAACGCAGATCGACGGCTATCAAAAGGTTTTGGGATACCGCGCCGAAAAAGAATCCGATATTCTGATCTGCGGATATTACGGTTACGGCAATCTCGGAGATGAAACCTTGCTTTCTGTGATCGTCAGAGAGCTTCGTCGCAGAGAACCTTCCGTTCGGCTTTGCGCGTTTTCTGCTTCGCCCGAAAAAACGAAAGCATATCATCTCATCGATGCCGTTTCCCGTTTCGATTTTGCGGGGATTGCGGAAAAAATGAAGCATTCCAAAGTGCTTTTGTTCGGCGGCGGCAATCTTTTGCAGGATAAGACCAGCACCCATTCCTTGTTGTATTATACACATATTTTGCGTATGGCAAAAAAATACGGCTTGAAAATTGCGGTTTATGCCAACGGCATAGGACCGATTGCATCGGAAACCAATCAAAGGCGCGTCAAGGAAATTTTGGGACTTGCGGAGCATATTTCGCTTCGGGACAGAGATTCTTTTCTTTTGGTAAAAAGCTTTTATCCCGAACGGAAGATCCGATTGACCTTTGACCCCGCAATTCTGACGGAAAGCGCACACCGAACGTTTCCGTATGAAAAATATTTCGTGATCGCGCCGAAAAAAACGTTTCCCGATTGTACCGAAAATCTGACCGAATTGATTCGCTTGCTTTCCGAAAAGACAAATTTACGCCCCATCGTCGTTTCCATGTATGACGATCAGGATCTGAATTATGCAAAAAAGATAGCGGCGCAGACGAATGCCGAATTCTGTGATCTGCAAAGAGCCGAAGATTGCATTGCACTTTTGGAACGCGCGGAACTTTTGATTTCATCCCGTTTGCACGGCCTTGTTTACGCAACCGCCGCCGCTTGTCCCATGCTCGGATATTCCGATGACGGAAAACTGTTTTCTTATCTGGATTATATCGGTTTCGGCTGTGAAGATGCCATTCCCGGCGGTGTTTTCGTCGGAGAAAACGTGGATTTCGTTTTGGAATGCGCTTTGAAGATTCTTTCGGAAAGAAACGCTTGCCGTTTGGAGATGAAAAAAAGGCTTCCCGAACGAAAAATGCTTGCCGAACGGGAATTTCCCGAAATTCTGAAGCTTGCAAAAATGCAGAACCCGTAAGAAAAACGGGAATTTACGGTGGAAAAGCAAACTAACTAAACCCCCTCTTTCGGCAACAGACAGTCATATAAACAATCATTTACCATTCCTGTGCGCAATTTTATGCCGAAAATTTTTCAAAAAATGTTTTTCCCGTTGATTTTTCAACATATTTTTATCGCTTTTTGAGCTATACTAAAACCATAAAAATCTTTTGAAAAGGAGACTGAAAAATGAGAATTGCATTTTTTGATACAAAACCTTACGATAAATCGGCTTTTGAAAAATATGCCGAAGAATACGGCGTTTCCATCAAATATTTTGAAACGAAATTAAATGAAGATACCGCAGAACTTGCAAGCGGATTCGATGCCGTTTGCGCGTTTGTAAACGATACGGTTAACGATAAAGTGATTGATAAATTTTATGAAATGGGCATTCGCGTGCTGGCTTTGCGTTGCGCGGGATTCAATCAGGTGGATATGAAATATGCATACGGAAAGCTCCACGTTCTCCGTGTTCCCGCTTATTCGCCCTACGCGGTTGCCGAACACGCCATTGCTTTGCTTTTGACTTCCGTGCGAAGAATCCATAAAGCGTATATCCGTTCCAAGGATTTCAATTTCAGTTTGACGGGTTTGACGGGCTTTGATCTGCACGGAAAAACCGTCGGTGTGATCGGTACGGGAAAAATCGGAAAAGTATTTATGAATATTTGCCGAGGATTCGGTATGAAGATTTTAGCATACGATAAATATCCCGACAGTAATCTGGAAAAGGACGGCAGTGTCCGTTACGTTTCCATGGAAGCGCTTTTACAAAACAGCGATATCATTTCACTTCATTGCCCGCTGACGGAAGAAACCTATCATGTCATTGACGAAAAAGCTTTGAATCTCTGCAAAAAAGGCGTGATTTTGCTGAATACCTCCCGCGGTGCGCTCGTCGATGCGGAAGCTCTTTTGAACGGAATCAAATCCAGAAAGGTCGGCGCGGCTTGTTTGGATGTTTATGAAGAAGAATCCGAATGGTTTTTTGAAGATAATTCCGGTCATATTATGGAAGATGATACGCTTGCCAGACTGATTTCCATGCCCAACGTTATCGTAACTTCCCATCAAGCGTTTTTAACGGAAGATGCCTTGGAAAATATTGCGCAAACCACGCTTGAAAATCTGCGCGTGTTTTTTGCAACGGGGCAGTGTGAAAATGAACTCTGCCATAAAGGGGATAGCATACAGGATTGCAAAAACGGAAAATGCTTTTGATTCTTTGAGTTTTTTATTTTCCCATCAAACCTATGTTGAAAAGCGATCCCCGAAAACTTTTCGAAAGAAAAATGATGATTTCCCTTGACAAAAACACGTTTCGATGCTATACTATCTCTGTTATATGGAGAAGTACTCAAGTGGTCGAAGAGGCGTGACTCGAAATCTCGTAGGGCGTTAACGCGTCGCGTGGGTTCAAATCCCACCTTCTCCGCCAAAGAATAACCGCAACTTTGATACAAGTTGCGGTTATATTCTTTTTGTGATATAATGGTAAAAAGGAGGTGATCGTATGGAAAAAACAATTTTTGATCAAAAGCCAGATGTTGAAGTTCTGTTTGAATTTAACGGAAGCAGGAAAAATCCTGCCGCTGATGGTTATCGCCCTCATCATTTGGTAACTGGCAATTATTTAACAACTGGCGTTCATCACTATTACGACGTTCAAACTATCCCTCCGAATGGCACGGCAAAAGGCACAATCACCTTTATTACTCCTGAGGCTTATCCACATTGTCTGTGGGTAGGCAAGAAGATCAATATCCAAGAAGGCGCAAAAATCGTGGGATATGCTACTATACTTAAGGTCTTAAATCCTGATTTGTTGGGTGAGTGCGATGCATAATGCACCCCCTTAAACCCAATTTGCACCCCCCTGACTCAAATATGCACCCCCTAAATTGGCTTTGCACCCCCTAACCTCAAAAAGGGGTGCATTTGTATCAAAATTAGAGTTATTAGCCAGAAAAAAGCACACATTTGTCTACCAAGACAATGTGCGCAAGCACATTATTTCACATTCGGCACCTGCCGAATATTTCGCTTGAAAAAAGTTTAGATTTATGATATAATAACGTCAGAAAGGCGGTGCTATTATGTCATATCTGAATTTTATAATCGAAAAGGATATTCTGAAAAAATACAACGGCATGGAAACGGATGTTATAGTGCCCGAAGGGATTCGTGAGATTGCGGAAAGCGCTTTTTCGGGTTGTCGGATAGAAAGGATTTCTCTTCCTGCTTCTTTGAAAAAAATCGGCAAGTATGCGTTCTTTGGCACACATAATCTGAAATCCGTTACCATTCCCGACGGTGTAACCACCATTGGCAAGGGGGCGTTTTGCGGAAGCTGGATTGAAACGGTCGTTTTGCCGAAAAAATTGAAAAGTATTGGAGAAGAAACGTTTTCTCTCTCAAAGCTTCGTGAAATTATTTTTCCAAACGGATTGAAAACGATAGGAAATTCCGCATTTTCTTCTTGTTTTCACTTGGAAAAAGTCATTTTTCCGGATTCCATTGAAAAAATCGGCGATTTTGCTTTTCTTGAATCCGGAATGAAAACGACGAATCTTTCAGAGGTGCATCCGCAAATCGGAAAGAATGCATTCGGTTTATGTGATGGCTTGGCAGACAAAGAAGGCTTCATTGTCATAAATGGAATTCTTTTTGAAAGTCCTGCCATGTATCAGAAAGAAATGCTTTCCATTCCCGAAACTGTAACGGAAATACCGTTGTATTCACTTTCTTGCAAGCGCGATGTCCGTTACCGTGATGAAAACAAAGCAATCATTTCGTCTTTTTGCAAAAAAATTGTGATTCCCAAAACGATACGTACACTTGCGGAAATCAAATGCCCGAATGTAAAGGAAATTGAAATTCATGCGCAGATAACACTCGGTCCGCTGTCGCTCTGTGATTGCAAAAAATTGAAAAAACTTAGTTTGATCAAAGGAAGCGAAATTTCGCCGCAGGCTTTCGGCTTCGATGAAAAATCCGTTTCTCTTTTGCAAACATTGAAAATTCAGTATTGTGAGAGTTGAGTGATTTAGATTCATTACGCAAATAAATCGTTTTCTTTCTTGATTAAAATTTTAAATATATAAAAAAATCTCCGGACAGTGAATCTTCATTGTTCGGAGATTTTGATTTATATTTGAGGGAACCTCTAAAAATTTCCCAACTATTGCAATAAACAGCAAAATATGATATAATGGAGACAAAAGAAGGAAAGGACAGCTGAAAATGAAACAAATTTCCTTTTTTTCAGAAGAAAACAGATTGCAAAAATTAAGTAAACCGGGTGATTGTCTTGAACGATTAAAGATAATCGATTGGGAAAGTTTTCGCCCAATCATTGCATCTGTTTTGATTAGAGAAAGAAAAAGCAACGCGGGCAGACCACCGTATGATTGCATTTTGCTGTTCAAAACCATTGTATTACAAAGATTGTACAATCTTTCAGACGATCAAACCGAATATCAAATCAACGATCGAATGAGCTTCATGAGATTTCTTGGACTTGGATTGGATGATAAAGTGCCGGATGCAAAAACAATTTGGTTATTTAAGGATACACTGACGAAAGCAGGTATCATGGAACAATTGTTTTCGCAGTTTAATCAGATGTTGGAAGATCGTGGAATCATTACCCACAAAGGCACGATTGCAGATGCTACATTTGTAGATGCGCCCCGTCAGAGAAATAGCCATGATGAAAACAAAAAGATCAAAAATGGCGAAATTCCTGAGGAATGGAAAAAAACGCCCTACAAAAAGCTTCAAAAAGATACCGATGCCCGTTGGACGAAAAAAGGTAATGAAACACATTACGGTTACAAGGATCATGTTAAGGTTGATGCTGAAAGCAAGTTGATTTTGGATTATGCAGTAACGCCTGCCAACGTACACGACAGCAATGAATTTGAAATGTTTTTCAATGAAAAAGATAAAGTAGGTTATGCCGACAGTGCTTATGCAGGAAAGAAACTCCCCAAACACGTTCGAAATGAAATTTGTGAAAAAGATTATCGCAACACCCCCTTGACCAAAGAACAGAAAGAAGACAACCGCCGAAAATCCAAAAATTCGTTGTCGGATTGAACATGTTTTTGGGTTTATGACAACATCCATGAATGGGTTGACGGTACGTTCCATTGGGCTTCGACGTGCTACGTTCAACATCGGGTTAACAAATTTTGTTTACAATCTTTGTCGATACTCTTTTTTGTGCCGAAAGGAGGTTGCTATAGGATAACTGCGCTCTTTTGCAGGATTCCCTGCAATTTCGGAGCAAAAAGCTCCGAAAAATATATGAAATTTGAGTTTGGTATGCGATTCGCCGCTTCAATTTCATTTTTTGACATTTGAATCGCAAAATTTAATATCGGGAACTAATTTTTAGAGGTTCCCTTGTTCTTTTAATGATTATAAGATGTATCTTGCTTTTAAACAAGCGCATGGTCAAGATAAGAGAATTTCTTTTAGCGACTATTATGGTTTTATTGTTATACGATATTAAATGCGGAGGAGTGTATGAAAAAAATATTTATAATTTTGCTCAGTGTATTAACATTTGTATCTTCATCTTGTTCTCAATTGAATCAAAATGAAATGACTGTCGCCAATAATACTTTTGGAAAATTGGCAGAGGCAATTCAATCAAAAGATAGTGCTGAAATTCAAAAGATGTTTTCGAAAAAAAGTAAAAAAGAAAGTGATTTTGAGGAAAATTTGGAATGCCTTTTAGAATTTATTCAAGGTAATGTATTATCTTATTCTGCTAAAGTTCATAGTGTACCATGTATCTATGAGTATGGTAAAATGAAAAAAGAAATCACATCGACATGTGTTTTGACTACAACAGAAAAAGTTTATTATGTTGCATTGAAAGAATGTGTAAAAGATGATTTTGATAAAGAAAACGAAGGAATCGTTTCTCTTTATATTATTGAATCTAAACAATGGAATGATGAGTATCTATATACAGGCGATGGAAATTGGATTTCGGGCATCAACATTAAAAAATAATTAAACTTAAGTCCCATAATTTTAATATGTCAAGCATCGTCTTTTAGGCGGTGCTTGCCTCCCTAAAAATTCTGTGCTGGTAAAGTGGCGCCATCGGCGGCAATCTGAACCATGGAATGTTATACTGTAAGTAGAGTCGACAAACACCCTAAAATCTGATATAATAGAAACAAGAAAAAATCAGAAAGAAGGAAAAAGAAATGACCACTTACAGCAAAGAATTTAAAGAAGAAGCAATCCGACTGTCGGATGAAATCGGAAACAAGAAAGCGGCAGCCCAGCTTG
>SVRL01000046.1 GCA_015064845.1 Oscillospiraceae bacterium
ACGCCTTTCTCTCAAAAATACAATTTCATTATTCTATTGTTTTATCTTATTTTTTGTTAGTGTTGCACTTCATATGATAACATATCCACCTCCCTCGTCAGAGGGAGGCAATTCAAGGCTCCCTCTGACGAGGGAGCTGTCAGCAAAGCTGACTGAGGGAGAGACACCGCTCACAACTATTACACCCGTAAATTCCCATTTATCTTTCCAACATCTTTTTCAGATACTGTCCGGTGTAAGAATTTTCGCAAGCCGCCACCTCTTCGGGTGTACCCGTAACCACGACGGTACCGCCGCCGTCGCCGCCTTCGGGACCGAGATCAATGATGTGATCGGCTGTTTTGATGACGTCTAAATTGTGTTCGATGACAAGCACGGTATTTCCGTTTTCGCAAAGACGGTTCAGAACCTCAAGCAATTTTGCCACGTCATCGGAATGCAAGCCCGTCGTCGGCTCGTCAAGAATATAGATAGTCTTTCCCGTTGCCCGTTTGGAAAGCTCCGTTGCAAGCTTCACGCGCTGCGCTTCACCGCCCGAAAGCGTGGTGGAAGATTGCCCGATTTTGATATAACCGAGACCGACGTCGTAAAGCGTTTGCAGTTTTCTTGACAGCTTCGGCATATTGGAGAAGAAAGAAAGTCCTTCTTCCACCGTCATATCCAGAACGTCGAAAATATTTTTTCCTTTGTAACGGACCTCCAGCGTATCCTGATTGTAGCGTTTTCCGTGGCAGGTATCACAGGTTACGTAAACGTCGGGGAGAAAGTGCATTTCAATACAGCGCACACCGTCGCCCTCGCACATTTCGCACCGTCCGCCCTTGACGTTAAAGGAAAATCTTCCTGCCGTATAACCCCTTGCTTTGGCATCGGGGGTCATGGCGAAAAGCTCGCGGATATCCGTGAAAAGTCCCGTATACGTCGCGGGATTGGAACGGGGTGTTCTTCCGATGGGGCTTTGGTCGATGGAAACCACCTTATCCAAATGCTCCAATCCTTCCATTCGCTTGAATTTACCCGGATACGTTTGCGCACGGTTGAGCTTTTTGGAAAGCTCGCGTAAAAGCACCGCGTTCACAAGCGAAGATTTACCCGAACCGGAAACACCCGTCACGCAAATGAATTTTCCGAGCGGAATTTCCACGTTCACGTTTTTCAGATTGTTTTCGCAAGCGCCGATGATTTTCAGAACCTCGCCGCTTCCCTTTCTTCTCTTATCGGGAACGGGAATTTTCTTTCTGCCCGAAAGATAAGCGCCCGTCAGGGAATTTTCGTTTACCATGATCTCTTTGGGAGTACCTGCGGCAACGACGTTTCCTCCGTGGATTCCCGCTCCGGGACCGATATCCACGATGAAATCGGAAGCAAGCATGGTTTCCTCGTCATGCTCCACGACGATGACGGTGTTTCCCGTATCACGCAAACGGCAAAGCGTTTCGATCAGTTTTCCGTTATCTCTCTGGTGCAGACCAATGCTCGGTTCGTCCAGAATATACATCACGCCGACCAAAGAGGAGCCGATCTGCGTTGCCAGACGGATTCTTTGTGCTTCGCCGCCCGAAAGCGTTCCCGCTTTGCGCCAGAGCGTCAGATAATCCAGTCCCACGCTTTTCAGAAAGCCGAGTCTTGCGCGAATCTCCTTGAGGATTTCCTTTGCAATCTGCTGTTCCGTTTTGTCAAGCTTCAATTCCTCGAAGAAGCGGAGCGCGCCGCTGACGTTCAGCGAACAAAGCTCGTAAATATTCAATCCCCCGACGGTAACGGAAAGAATCTCGGGAGAAAGTCTTTTTCCTTTGCAAGCGGGACAGGGAATGAAATCCATAAATTCGTTATAATATTCTCCGCCCGACTGCGTCATACGCGCTTCCATAATATTCAAAACGCCGTTCCATGCGGAAAGTGTTTCTCTTCCCTCTCCGCCGAAATAGCGGACGGCCTTATATTTTTTCGCGCCCGTACCGCGCAAAAGCGCGTGTAAGGCTTCTTCCGAATAATTTTCAATGGGAGTATCCAGATCAAAGCCGTACTCCTTGCCGACCGCTTCCAGCAAAGGTCCGTTCCAACTTTCCTCCGCCATGGTTTTGAAGCCGTTGACCGCAATCGCGCCGCCGCGCAAAGAAAGCGAACGGTCGGGAATCACTTTGTATTCCGCCATCACCTGCATTTCTCCCATACCCGCGCATTTTTCACACGCGCCGAACGGACTGTTGAAAGAAAACATGCGAGGCGAAAGCTCCGTCATACCAATGCCGTGTTCTTCACAGGCATAATTTTGAGAAAAGCGCATTTCTTCGCCCGTATCGGCAAGAGAAACGATGGCAATACCTCCGCCAAGCTCCAAAGCCGTTTCCAAGGAATCGGAAAGACGGCGGCGGATATCGCTTTTCATCACAAGACGGTCAACGACGATATCAATGGAATGTTTTTTGTTTTTTTCAAGCGCGGGAATTTCATCGAGTGAATACAGATAGCCGTCTACGCGCACACGGACGTAGCCGTTTTTACGCGCATCGTCAAAGACCTTTTCATGCATACCCTTTTTACCCGAAACAACGGGCGCGAGAAGCAAAAATTTCGTACGTTCGGGCAATTCCAGAATTTTTTCAATGATGGTATCCGTTGACATTTTACGAATTTCTTTTCCGCAGACGGGACAGTGCGGAATACCGATACGCGCATAGAGCAAACGGAGATAGTCGTAAATTTCCGTTACCGTACCCACCGTGGAGCGCGGATTTTTCGAGGTCGTTTTCTGATCAATGGAAATGGCGGGAGAAAGACCGTCGATGAAATCCACTTCGGGTTTATCCATCTGCCCCAAAAACTGTCTTGCGTACGAAGAAAGCGATTCCACGAAACGGCGGTGTCCCTCCGCGTATAGAGTGTCAAACGCAAGAGAGGATTTTCCCGAACCCGAAAGTCCCGTGAAAACCACCAAACGGTCGCGCGGAATTTCCACGTCCACGTTTTTCAGGTTATGCACCCTTGCGCCCTGAATACGAATATATTTTACAGACATAGATTTATTATTCCTTTTTTATTTCATGTTTATGTTATCGGACTTGTGAAAGCAAAGAGAAATGATTGTTTACCGTTATCTCTCCCTCCGACGCCACAGACAAGCAACGCTTCTCTGTAGCGCCACCTCCCTCGTCAGAGGGAGGCAATTCAAGGCTCCCTCTGACGAGGGAGCTGTCAGCAAAGCTGACTGAGGGAGAGACACCACTCACAACTATTACACCCGTAAATTCCCGTTTATCTTATCATCATGCGTTATTTTGTATTTCATCATTTCTTCAATTTTGCGATGGTATCTCTGAGGCGGGCGGCGTTTTCGAAATCGAGGTTTGCCGCGGCTTCTTTCATTTCGGCAGTCAGCTTGATAATCAAAGCTTCTTTTTCCGCCTTCGTCATTTTCTTGGTTTTCTTTTCCGCTTTTGCGGTATCTTCTTTGGAAGTGATCTCTATGACGGCGCGTACTTCTTTTTTTACCGTTTTGGGAATGATACCGTGTTTTTCATTGTATTCCGATTGAATTTTTCTGCGTCGTTCGGTTTCTCCGATGGCGTACGCCATGGATTTCGTTACCGTATCGGCATACATAATGACCGTACCTTCCGCATTTCGCGCAGCGCGTCCGATCGTTTGCACCAAGGAAGTACCCGAACGCAAAAAGCCTTCTTTATCGGCATCGAGAATGGCAACCAAAGAAACTTCGGGAATATCCAAGCCCTCGCGCAAAAGGTTGATTCCCACCAAAACGTCAAAAACCCCAAGACGAAGGTCGCGGATCAGCTCCTGCCGTTCCATTGTTTCCACGTTATGATGGATATAACGCACCTTGATGAGATTCATTTCCAGATATTCGCAAATATCTTCCGCCATTTTCGTCGTCAGCGTGGTAACGAGCACACGCTCGTTTTTCTTTGCTCTTTCACGGATTTCACCCATCAGATCGTCGATCTGTCCTTTGATGGGACGGATTTCCACTTTGGGATCCACAAGCCCCGTCGGACGGATGATCTGTTCCACAAGCTGCGAAGCTTTTTCACGCTCGTAATCCCCGGGGGTTGCGCTGACGAAGATCGTCTGATTCAGTTTGGATTCAAATTCATTGAAATACAGCGGACGGTTATCGTATGCAGAAGGCAAACGGAAACCGAATTCCACGAGATTTTTCTTTCTTGCGGAATCGCCCGCGCTCATGCCGCGTACCTGCGGAACCGTCACGTGGGATTCGTCAATGAAAAGCAGAAAATCTTCGGGAAAATAATCCAGTAAGGTGTACGGCGTGGAGCCGGGTTTTCTGCCCGAAAGCACGCGCGAATAGTTTTCAATACCCGAACAGAAACCGACCTCACGAAGCATTTCCATATCGTATTTCGTGCGTTCGGCAATGCGTTGCGCTTCAATCAACTTTCCTTCCGCCTGAAATTCGGCAACGCGGTCAAGCATTTCAGATTCGATCTCACGGATCGCCGCTTCTCTTTTTTCATCCGAGGTCGCATAGTGGGAAGCGGGATAGATCGCCGCATAGCTGAGTACGCCGAGAACCTCACCCGTTACCGTATTGATCTCGCAAATACGGTCGATCTCATCGCCGAAAAATTCCACGCGAATGGCGTTTTTACCCGAAGCGGGCATAATATCGAAAACGTCTCCGCGGATACGGAATTTATCTCGTTCCAAAGAAATATCGTTTCTGGTATATTGAATGGCAATCAAACGGAGCGCAAGCTCTTCCATGGAAATCTGCATACCGGGACGGAGCGCCAGCACAAGCTTCTGATATTCCGCAGGATCGCCGAGAGAATAGATGCAGGAAACGCTGGAAACGATGATGACGTCGCGGCGTTCAAAAAGCGCCGAGGTTGCACTGTGGCGCAAACGGTCGATCTCATCGTTGACGGCAGAATCCTTTTCAATATAAAGGTCTTTGCCCGGAATGTAAGCTTCGGGCTGATAATAATCGTAATAGGAAACAAAATATTCCACGGCGTTTTCGGGGAAAAATTCACGGAACTCCGAGCAAAGCTGCGCCGCCAGCGTTTTATTGTGCGCAAGCACGAGCGTGGGACGGTTGCACCGAGCAATGATATTTGCCATGGTAAAGGTTTTGCCGGAACCCGTAACACCGACGAGCGCCTGCGCGCGGTCTCCACGTAAAACACCGTCCGTCAAAGCTTTGATCGCTTCGGGCTGATCGCCCGTAGGCGTAAAGGAAGAAACAAGCTTAAAGCAGGATTTCGACATGGTAAACCTCCGATCTTATTCTTTATTCTTTATTATTTACACATATTCATTTTATTGTATCATGAAAAATATATTTTTTCAATAGATTCTATGCAAAAGATAATTTTTTCGAAAATTTTTTTCAAAATGCGGCAAGTTTGGTTGTGAGCAATTTCCTATAGTAAAATAACGTGAAGATAAATGATTGTTTATATGTGCAAAATCGAATGATTTTTAAAGCCTCTCACTCTGGGAGAGGTGCCGAGGAACGAGGCGGAGAGGGCTTTTTGAAGTACATCTCTTGCCCTCTCAGTCGCCTTACGGCGCCAGCTCCCCCGGGGTGGGAGCCTTTAAAATTAGTTTGCTTTGCACATGTAAATTCCCGTTTATCTTCATTTTGCATTTTGCATTTTGCATTCTGCACTTTGCATTCTCGTAAATTCCCATTTATCTTACCAATTTCCCATTCCATTCCGCAAAAAACCCTCCGCAGAATGCGGAGGGCGCTTGAAAATTTTTCAATATATGTACGTATCGCGCTTTACTTCATCAGCTCATCGGTCAGCCGCAGGATTTCGGGCGCCAGTTTTTTACGTTTTGCCTTTACGACAGCGTTATAGATCGGATAAGCAAAACCTGCAAAAATACCGCCCGCAATACCGACGATGATACCGAGCGCCATCGCCATATCGCTGTGTAAACCGAGGATTTCCGCAAGGTCAGTCATAATCAGACTCATGCCGAAACCGAGCATAAGTATGCCGACGATACCGAAAACGAGTGCAATTGCTTGCGCCGTATTCGTAACGCTTGCGTCCAGACGGCGAAGACGTTCCATTTTGTCTTCAACCTCCGTCGGAGCGGTGTATTTTTCACGGATTCGTTTCAATTCCGCCTGTTCACGCGCGGAATAAGTGTATTGAAAACCTTTGTTTTCGTTATTGTTTTCCATTTTTAACCTCTGTATTGAATGATTTCAATTTTCTTGTGCCTTGTACGATCATAAAAATTGCCATAAAAAGAATCACGCACGAAACGGCAATCCCAACACTGCCGAGCATCATCTTTTGCGCGAATACGTCCATCGTTCCGTCGTTAAAAGTAGTCAGCATCGTGGAAGTCAGCGTCAGCATGGAAACGCACGCAGAAGCAAAGCTGATTGCTTTGGTTGCGGAAAATACGGGGCTTTGATATTTTCTGTACTTGATCACGTTGACGATTGCCGCCGTCAGTGATGTAAACGTATAGGCCGCCATCATAATTGCCGTGATCATATGATGCACAAAGGTTCTGTTCCAATAGAGCATAAAAAATATAATGAGCGTCAGCGCAAGGTTCATCAGAAGAAATACCCATCCGCAAGCGCGGTATTTGATCAATTCGCTTTTCATTTTCTCGCCGGGTGCGTATTTTCTCGTATGCAAGAGCAAAAAGAAGCGCATAACGGCAAGGCAGATGTAGTACGCGCCGAGGGAATAGAACCAGAAGGTACGGTGATAAAATCCGAGCCAAAGCTGAAAAATACCGTATAAAGTATTCCATGCAAACGAGCCGTAAAGAGAGGTATTCACGCGAAGGCGCGTATCGCCCCGCCACTTCCTTACATATCGGTTTTCCTCCTTAAAAGCTTTGCAAAACTTGATAAGACGCGGAATTCTGAAGCACCAGACCGTCAAGGTATAAGCGGCAAAAACGTAAGAGATATATGCAGGTACCGTTTCCGTTCCCAAAATAACCATTGAATAGACGAGAAATACGGTTGCCGCGGGAACGAAAAGGATCATCAGCCAAAGCGGCGGAAACAATAAAGCTTTACCGATTTTCTTCCGGTTCATGTTCAGCCCTCCCGATTCTGACCGTAAAAGCCGTACCGACCCCCACGGCACTCTCCACGCCGATCTCGCCCTGCATAATATCAATCACGCGCTTGACCAGCGCAAGCCCGAGACCGTTGCCTTGCGTGGCGCGCGAAGTATCGCCCTGATAGAATTTTTCAAAAATATGCGCGCCGACCTCCGCGCTCATGCCGCAACCCGTATCCGTAATTCTGACGGTAGCGTATCTTTCGTCCGCCGTCAGAGAAACCGTAACCTTTCCGCCATCCTCCGTAAATTTGAAAGCGTTGGAAAAAAGATTGTTCCAAACGAGCAACAAAAGCTCGGCATCGGCGAAAATGAAAACGTCCTCGGCAATATCGGTTTCAATTTCAATCTGTTTTCTTTCCCAGATACTCTCATATCCCAGCAAGCTTTCGCAAAGCTGTTCTCCGAGATCAAAGCGCGTCAAATTGGGATAGATCTGCTGATTTTCCAAACGGCTCAGCTTGAGAACGTTCGTCATCATATCGGCAAGACGGCGCGATGCATCGGTAATCGCCTTTGCGTAAAGAATTCTCTTTTCTTCGGGAAGCTCGGGATTTTGCAAAAGCGTTCCGTAATTCTGTATGACGGAAAGCGGCGTTTTCATTTCGTGAGATACGTTTGCGATAAAATCGGCGCGTAAGGTCTCCACCCCCCGAAGCTCTGCCGCCATCGTGTTGAAGCAATCAATGATAACGTTATAATTATCGTCCGCAGAAAAGGAGCTGATCTTGGGAATGCGAACGTCAAAATCGCCCTTGACGATCTCCTGCGCGGCGGTGGAGATTTTTTTCGTTACCTTTTCCGTCGTCAGCTTTCTGCGCACCGTGTCAATGACGGTATAAAGAACGCTCAGAAGAATGACGTTCAGAAAAGTCAGCTTAGCCGCCGTCTGTATGTTATCGCTCGTCAGCTCTATGCCGAGCGTATTTGCCAATATATTGACGAAAAGCATGGTCGTGCAAGAAACGAGAAACGCAGACGTCAGGAAAAAAACGAAATAATTGTAAAGTCCTTGCAGGATTTTTCTTCCGAAAGAGCGTTTTTTCATTTGATCACCGCCTTGTACCCAAGACCGTGAACGGTCTGAATCTCAAAGGATTCGCACGCCGAAAGCTTTGCGCGGAGCTTTGTCATATATACGTCAACCGTTCTCGTGCCCGTCTGCGTATCCGCGTCCCAGAATTCATCCATCAATTGCGTGCGGGTAAAGGTCTTTTTGGGATAAGATAAAAGCTTGTAAAGAAGGTCAAATTCTCTTGCCGTAAGGGAAATTTCTTCCCCGTTCAGCGCAGCGCTTCTTTCATCTGCATCCATAACGAAATTGCCGACCTCAAGCCGACGGCTCGATGCGATTTTGGAACGGCGGAGGAGCGCGCCAATGCGCAAAAGAAGCTCTTCCGGATCAATCGGCTTGGTCATATAATCGTCAATGCCAATGCGAAAGCCTCTTTGCTTGGAAGCAAAATCATCACGGGCGCTCATAAATAAAATCGGAATATCATTGTTGAGCGAGCGTACGGTTTTTGCAAATTCAAAACCGTCGATATGCGGCATCATAATATCCGAAATAATAAGATCAAAGATCGTTTTATACATTTCGTCATAGGCTTGTTCCGCGTTAAAAGAACCCGTCGGTTCATAGCCGTTTTGTTTTAAGAACGAACAAACCGAACGGTTCAGCTCACGGTCATCCTCAACCACTAAAATTTTGAACATATCGCATTCCTCCAAGGCGTTTATCTTGTATTATTTTATTATAACACAAAAATGTTAAAGTTTTGTTTACGTTTTTGCGGTTTTTGAAAAATCTTACCGATATTTCATCATTTTTTCTCCAAAAACAAAATAAAAACGTCCAAAATACTGAAAATCACGCACAGTGAGGTAAAAATTTGTTAACGCGAGTTTGATAGAAAGATCAATAATTGTTTAGATTCACTTTTTTCTTGATTTGCAAGAAAAAAGTTCCAAAAAAGAAGCAAACAAGCTTGGGCAGCTTGACCGCCTGCGCAAACTTGTAGCTATGTGCTTACGATGAACTTATAAAAATCAAGACGCAGGTATGCTTAATTCTCCCTGAAACGGTCGAATGAAGCAAGATTTCCTGCTATTTTTACAAGTTCATCCCCAAATATGTTCTCCTTTCAAATATTCCACTCGCCGTCAGGCGAATATCACTCTTTCAGAATATCACTGTGCGAAAGCACAATATCACTTGCCGTAGGCAAATATCACTGCGTATTTCCTTTCGAGGAAATACGCTAAATTCCCATTTATCATTCCATGTTGGAGAAAACGTATTTTTAAGCACATTGGAATAAAAAAGAATTTATTCTTAATTTTTTTGTAAAATCTGTTCTTTTGCTCCGAATTGTGGTATAATGAAAAAGTATTTATATGAAAAAATCATCCCAAATTCCATCAGAAACGAGGTTATATATAAATTTATGAATATGAATAAAAAAATCATTCCCGTTTTGCTGGGCGCAGACTTGAACTGCTACAGCGTTGCCCGTGCGTTTCACGAAGCTTTCGGCGTAAAATCTTACGCTTTCGGAAGATACGAACTCGGTCCGACCAAATACAGCAAAATCGTGAAATTCACAGGTATGGAAAACGCAGATACCCCCGAAGTGATTCTTCCCGCGCTGGAATCCTTTGCCAAAGAACATGAAAACGCTTTTCTTTTCCTTGTCGGCTGTACCGATGCCTATGCCGATCTGATCATTGAAAACAAGGCGTTCCTTTCCCGTTACTATTTCTGCTCCTGTCCGAAAGCAGAGCTTGCAAAAAAGCTGATCTCCAAAGAAGCGTTTTACGAAATGTGCATTGCGCACGGCATGGATTTTCCGAAAACCGTTATCATCAAGGATCCTTCCGAAACGGACAAGCTTTCTGCACTCCCCTTTCCATATCCCGTCATCGTCAAGCCCTCCAGCTCCATTCGTTATTGGCAAAATCCTTTTGATGGTATGAAAAAGGTATACAAAGCAGATACCCCCGAAGAAGCAAAGGAAATTGCGAAGACTATTTTTTCTTCGGGTTACGACGATTCCCTGATTATTCAGGATTTTATTCCGGGAGATGATTCCCGTATGTACGTTCTGACTGCTTACTGCGATCAGAACGCAAAAGTAAAAATGATGTGTTTGGGACACGTTCTTCTGGAAGAACATACCCCCAAAGGCATCGGCAATCACGTTGCCATTCTGACCGAATATCACGAAGAACTGATGAAAACCGTTCGAGCTTTTCTGGAATCCGTCGGCTACACCGGTTTTGCCAATTTTGATATTAAATTTGATGAACGCGACGGCAAATTCAAAATTTTTGAAATCAATCTGCGTCAAGGCAGAAGTAATTATTACGTTACCCATTCGGGCGCGAATATTGCAAAGCTTCTCGTATCCGATGCAATGGGCGAGCTTCCCGAAGAAGCGCTCATCATCCGTGAGCCTTCCTTCTGGCATACCGTTCCAAAAAAAATCATATATTCTTATATCAAAGATGAAAACGTGATGAAATCCGTCAAAAAGCTCGTGAAAAACAGAAATACCGCTTCTTCTTTCTTCTACGGCTACGATTTGCGCACCAATCCCCTGCGCTTGGCTTACGTGATGATTCACAACCAAAGATATTTCAAGAAATACAAACTTTATCCTTGAAATCCGATCAGAAAGGTTGTTTTATGTCAAAAACTCTCGGAATTCTCGGCGGATTGGGTCCTGCTGCCAGCGTTTATTTTTATCAATTGATCACACGGCATACGGAAGCGCTTTGCGATCAGGATCATCTTGACATCGTTTTGATCAGCAAGGCTTCCATTCCCGACCGAACGGAATACATTCTCGGCACGAGTACCGATTCGCCGCTTCCCTCCATGACGGAGGGCGTGAAAAAGCTTGTTGAAGCAGGCGCGCAGATCATTGCCGTTCCCTGCAACACCGCGCATTATTTTTATGATGAAATTGAAAGAATTTCTCCCGTTCCCGTTTTGAATATCGTCAAAGAAACGGTTTCTCTTGCGCAAAGCGCAGGAATCCGCAAACTGGGGATTATGGCAACCGCAGGAACCGTTCTTTCGGGCACTTATCAAAAGGTTTGCGATTCGCTGGGAATGGAAGCTGTTCTCCCTTGCGAAGCTTCGCAGCAAGCGCTCATGGATATCATATATAAAGAGATCAAAACCGCAAAAGCACCCGATATGAATGCGTTTCTTTCCGTTGCCGCAGAGCTTTACGCAAACGGAGCGGAAGCCATCGTTCTGGGCTGCACCGAA
Organism: Oscillospiraceae bacterium; assembly: GCA_015064845.1. Lineage (GTDB taxonomy): Bacteria > Bacillota > Clostridia > Oscillospirales > CAG-272 > QALR01. The sequence goes on from SVRL01000046.1 coordinate 11,374, forward strand.
CTTTCTCTTATCCGCGGATTGGAAAAATATCCGCAATTTCTCTTCATCGATTCTCTGCATGTGCTGGCATTCCGCGCCATTGAAGCTTGCGGAAAAAAACCTTGCGGTTTTCCTGCCATGTTCAGCGAAAGAAAATCTATCTGAATTCAGAAAGGAAAATTCCTTATGCAAGCCTTAAAAAATCTGCTTGCCGCCATCGGTATTGCCGAAAATCGGATTCCCGAACCGCAAATGCCGATTTACGATATCGTTTACGATTCCAGAAAAGCAAAAGACGGCGTGATTTTCGTTTGTCTGGTGGGCGCAGTTGCCGACGGACACCGTTTCGCCGCTTCCGCTTATGAAAAAGGCGCTCGTGTTTTCATTTGCGAAAAGCCCCTTTCTCTCCCCGAGGATGCCTTGATTTTCCCCGTGGAAAACACAAGACGCGCGCTTGCTTCTCTTTCCGCCGCCTTCTTTGACCATCCCGAAAAAAAACTCCGTGTGATCGGCGTAACGGGAACAAAAGGAAAATCCACTGTTTGTGAAATGATCCGTCATATTCTCTGTGAAAACGGAATCCCCGCCGCTTCTGTTGGAACCATCGGCGTTCGGATCGGAAATACGCTCATTCCGACGGGAAATACTACGCCCGAAAGTTACGAGCTTTTCCGTATATTTGACGATATGGTTGAAAAAGGCATTCGTTACGCCGTGATTGAAGTTTCTTCCCAAGGCGTCAAACTGGACCGTATTTACGGAATTCACTTTTTCGCCGCCGTGATGACCAATCTTTCCGAAGATCACATCGGAGGCGCGGAACATCCCGATTTTGAAGATTACAAACGTTGCAAAAAGGAGCTTTTCAACCGTTGCGATCATGCTTTCCTGAATGCGGACGATTCTTATTTCGAAGAATTTTATGAGTGCGCTCCCTGTGCCAAGCAGACCTATTCCATCATGGAAGAAGCGGATTTTTCCGCGAAAGCCATTATGCCCACCGTAACGGAAAAAGGATTCGGTTCCGCTTTTCTTTTCTCCTGCAAAGAGTTTCGTTCCGATGCATTCGTTCCTTTCCCCGGCGCGTTTTCCGTTTGCAACGCTCTGGCTTCGGTTGCCGTAACGACGCTTACGGGAATTTCGCCCGAAAAAGCTTTGGAAGCACTTCCCACCGTCCGTGTTTTCGGACGTTTTGAAATGATTCCGACTGCGCTTCCGGACGTTACCTTCGTCATTGATTACGCGCACAACGGAGAAAGTCTCAGCGCCGCTTTGCAAGCGCTTCGCGTATACCGTCCGCGCCGTTTGATCTGTCTTTTCGGTTCCGTTGGCGGAAGAACGGAGATTCGCCGCCGCGAGCTTGGTATTGCCGCCGCAGCTTATGCGGATCTCTCTGTTTTGACTTCGGATAATCCCGACCGGGAACCGCCGCTTGCAATCATTTCGGATATTGCGGAACATATGAAAAACGCCGATTACGTTTGCATTGCCGACCGAAAAGAAGCCATCGTTTACGCCGTTTCCGTTGCGGAACCCGGCGACATCGTGCTTCTCGCAGGAAAAGGACACGAAACTTATCAATTGATCGACGGCAAAAAAATCCCGTTTTCCGAACGGGAAATTCTCCTTGAAGCGGCAAAAGAAGCGTCTCTTTTTGAAAAATCAAATATCGGATGATGTTTTACCATTTAAAAACGCATTGGGTTGCCAATGCGTTTTTGTTTTATATCGAATCATTTTTCAAAATTATTCGCTTAAATTGTGAACAATTTGTAAACATTTCAAAAAAGTTGAAACCTTTTTCCCTCCAAATAAGATTATATATTTATAGAAAGCTTTTTATTGATCAACAGGTCAAATAAAAAATTTCAAAAAAAAATAAAATTTTTTTGATTGATTATACAAGGGAGTTTTTTTCCCAAAAATTCACTTTACTTTCCCTTGAAAATATGATATAATAAATACATACTATTCATTAAACCTGTTCGATAACGAAAAAACAAAGATAAATGATGGTTTAGATTGACTTTTTTCTTGATTTGCAAAAAAAAGTTCCAAAAAAGAAGCAAACAAGCTTGAGCAGCTTGACCGCCTGCGCAAACTTGTAGCTATGTGCTTACGATGAACTTATAAAAATCAAGACGCAGGTATGCTTAATTCTTTCTAAAACGGTCGAATTAAGCAAGATTTCCTGCTATTTTTACAAGTTCATCCCCAAATATGTTCTTCCTTCAAATATTCCACTCGCCATCAGGCGAATATCACTCTTTCAGAATATCACTGTGCGAAAGCACAATATCACTTGCCGTAGGCAAATATCACTGCGTATTTCCTTTCGAGGAAATACGCTAAATTCCCATTTATCTTTCTATTCTTCATCAAATTCAAGTTATCGAACACACCTATTATAAAAACTTTGAAAATCAGAAAGGAAGACTGCCTATGAAAAAACTATTCGCTTTTTTACTCGCGTGCATGATGTTATTTTTGACAGCCTGCAACCAAACACCGCCGAACGAAACCACGACGGGCAATCCACAAAATCAAGAGCAACCAAAAGATCCCGCATTGAAAGATACAATCATCAAAGATTCTTATGATGACTTCATTGATACTCCTTCGCGTATTCTTTTTGTTAATCCGATGTCTCCAAACTATACGTTTTATTACAGCAAAGTAGATGGCAAAGCCTACGTTTACTGCTTTGACCCGCTTTGCAGTCATGAAGGCGGATGTTTAGCAAATCCGCAAGATTTTAAGAGCGTTTTCTCATTTTATTTAGATCGAACATTTTTTATTAACAACCGTTTTTATTCCGTAACGACATATGGACAAATTTATTCCTTTGCATTTGACGGGAGTGATATAAAAATCGAATATGGCGAAGAATCTTATACAATAGATGCCATTTTGCCTGATGGAACCCGTGAGGAAGGTAATATCAATTTTAATCTATGGTCTCCGAATTTCCGTGTATATGATAAATATATTTATATTCCTATTTATGCAGATGAAAACGGAAATCCGCGTATTCTTCGCTTCAACACCGAAACGAAGGAAATGGAAGATCTGACGGAAAAGACGGGAAATTGTATTTTGCCGGATTTTTTCTATAACGGCGAAATTTACGGAAGAGAATTTCCAATAGGCGATTATTATAAAACGAAATTGGATTTATCGGAGGCTGAGCTTGTAGATTCATTTCCGGTTGTCGGTCAGTTTTACGGAAGCGTATTTTTCAATTTTGCGTACGAGCGAATTGATTCCAAAAACGGCAAATATCTTGGCATCAAATCCTACGATATGAAAACGGGCGAAACGAAAATCATAACCAATGAAATG
>SVRL01000047.1 GCA_015064845.1 Oscillospiraceae bacterium
TCTGATACACGTCCGTCATACTGTTGGGGATGGAATGGTCGCCCACCTGTATTTCTTCGGTTACGACGGCATTCTTGGGAATCAGCCATGATTTGCCGTGCTTGACCGCACCGGGCAGTTTTCCGGCTGCAGCCCATTTCTGTATGGCACGGGGCGTAACGCCGAGACGTACAGCCGCCTGTTGTGCGGTTTCGTATTCGATTGTGTTCTGCAACATAATCACCTCGCCCTCATCGTCAGCAGGAAATAGTTTTCCTATGCTGATACCTCAATAATATTTTATTATATCATAAAAATGTGAATTTTTCCACCATATACACAAAATACCCGCCCGTTCCGACAAAAATATTGTGGTCGGAACAGGCGGGATAGGTTTAATCAAGCGGTTTGTACTCGGTAACAGCTTTCAAATATGCTTCTGGTTCGCCGTTCAAAATGAGGTCTGCGTACTCCAAGGGAGCGTTGTAGATCAGATAATCAAGCTCTGACCGTTCATACATATTACGGGCAACCTCATTCTCAACAGCAATGGTATCAATCGCAATTATGCTGCCATCGGTAAATTTCAGTTCCACACAGCAGTTATCGAAGTTATATTCGCAGGATATAAGGTGTTTCATAGGTTTTACCACCAAAAATAAATGTTATGGAAGTAATGTAAGCGTGGGTTTTGTGTGGTATCTTTAACTATGGGAAATCTCACATTCCCATTGAGAAATTGCTCGCGAAGTAATTCCGAGATATTCGGCAAGTTGTTCCTGCGTAACATCTTTTTTCATGACGCAGATATTTGATGGTAGATCCAATAGACATATATTTGTCCTCCAAAATGTATTCAAAAGCGCTTTTGTGATTTTATTATATCAAATTTTCAAAAATTCTTCCACGAAGTGTTTGATGAGAAGAAGTATAGCGATACTATGATTTCCAAAGATATATTTATGATGAAATTACAAAAAAGACATGCTCAAAGCTGAACATGTCTTTTTATGAACAGGTATAAAAAGGTTGACTTTTTATAGATTCAATTCTTTCAAATTACTTATTGGATTTTACGATAGCTTCCCAGAGGCCGTTGAGGTAGGTTGCGCCGAGCGCTCTGTCGTAAAGACCGTAGCCGGGCATTGCAACTTCATCCCAGATCATTCTGCCGTGGTCGGGACGGATAGGACCGTCGAAGCCGATATCGTAGAGGGCTTTCATGATTTCATACATATCGAACGTACCGTCGGAAGAAAGGTGAGCGGATTCTTCGAAGTTGGTGGGAGAGTGGAATTTGAGGTTACGAACGTGAGCAAAGTGAACTCTGCCTTTGAGAGAACGGATCATATCGGGGAGATCATTCTGGAGGTTGGTACCGTAAGAACCGGAGCAGAAAGTAACGCCGTTGTGGGGATCGTCAACCATTTTCATCATGCGGAGAATGTTCTGCTTGTTGATGATGATTCTGGGAAGACCGAATACGCTCCATGCGGGATCGTCGGGATGAATTGCCATCTTGATGTCGTATTTGTTGCAAACGGGCATGATGGCTTCGAGGAAGTATTTGAGGTTTTCAAAGAGTTTTTCATCGTCGATATCTTTGTAAAGTTCAAAGAGTTCCTTTACCTTTGCCATGCGTTCGGGTTCCCAACCGGGCATAACGGTACCGTTCATATCGGAAGCGATAGAACCGAACATATCTTCGGGATTGATTGCGTCAACGGCTTCCTGTGTGTAAGCCAGAACGGTGGAGCCGTCTGCGCGTTTTCTTGCAAGCTCGGTACGTGTCCAGTCAAATACGGGCATGAAGTTGTAGCATACCATGTGAATGTCAGCCTGACCGAGTCTTTCAAGCGTGGTGATGTAGTTTGCGATGTGTTCGTCGCGCTTGGGGCCTGCGGTTTTGATATCATCACTGATATTTACGCTTTCGATACCTTCCACTTTCAGACCTGCAGCTTCTACTTCGGCCTTCATTGCAAGAATCTTTTCCATTTCCCATGCTTCGCCGGGAACGGAATCGTAAAGTGTGGTGATGACACCCGTTACACCGGGAATCTGGCGGATTTGCTTCAAGGTTACGGTATCATGTCCCGTACCGTACCATCTGAGAGTCATTTTCATAAATTATTCTCCTATCTGCCGTTTGGCATAATTTTTTAACGATTTAAATTTGCACAGAATCGATCTCGCCTGTTATATTGTTTGGATATGTGGAAAACTGAGATGGGGAGCAACGATCAGCGGCAATTTGCCGCTTTATTCGGTATCCTTGTCAAAATTCAGAATTTCACTCAATATGTAATTGGATATCAAAAATCCCCGTCTGGAGAGACGATAGCCGTTTTTGGTTTTCATGATATATTCTTTTTCAATGAAATCCTGCATTTTTTCGCTGTATTTGACTTCGAAATCATCTCCGAAACGCTCGCAGTATTCTACAACGTCAATTCCCGCGCGTAAGCGGAAACCGAGCATGACAAATTCCAGAGCGGCATCTTCGGTTAAGATTTTTTCCTGCATTTCAATCAAACGGTCTCTCTGCGTAGGGTAAGAAATGAATTTACTTGTATTTTTGGCATAAGCAAATCTTGTTCCGTCAAAAAAGGAATGTGCCGCAGGACCGAATCCGAGATAATCTTCCACTTTCCAATATTTCATATTATGGTGGCATTCAAAACCGGGTTTTGAAAAATTGCTGATTTCATATTGGAAGAAACCGGCAGCTTCCAGTTTTTCTGCCGAATTCAAATACATTTCTACCTGAACGTCTTCATTCGGCAAAAGTGCTTCAATTTCTTTGCTTCTGCCGAAAGGCGTTGAGGGTTCGATGGTCAGTCCGTAAAAAGAGATGTGATCGGGGTCCAGCCCGATTACGTAGTCCAGTGTTTCGGAAAGCGTTTGTTCCGACTGACCGGGGAGCGCGTACATGATATCCACGTTGATATTCTGAAAGCCTTCCAATCTTGCCAACAGGAAAGACCGTTCAAATTCTTCCTTTGTGTGAATACGTCCGAGCGTGGAAAGCTCTTTTGGGTTTGCGCTTTGTAATCCGATGCTGAGACGGTTGATTCCCGCCTCGTGATAAGCAACGAGTTTTCCGGGGTCCAATGTGCCGGGATTGGCTTCCAGCGTGATTTCCGCATCTTCGGAAACTTTGAACGTTTTACGAACGGTTTTCAGAATCCGCAGAATTTGTTCGCCGGAAAGGATCGAGGGCGTTCCGCCTCCGATATAGATGGTATCCACGATTCTGTTTCTGGCTTCCGCGCGGAAACTTGAAATTTGAGAAACCAGCGCATTGACGTAATGATCGCGCAGGGAAAGGTCGCACATGGAATAAAAATCACAATACGCACATTTTTTTGCGCAGAACGGAATGTGGATATAGATACCAAGCGTTTCCATGATTAAAAACATTCCTTTCTTCGAAAAATTCGGATTTATTCTTCGTCAAGTTTGAGAACCGCCATAAAGGTTTCGGGCGGAACTTCAACCGAGCCGAGCTTGCGCATTTTCTTTTTACCTTCTTTTTGTTTTTCAAGAAGTTTTTTCTTTCTTGTGATATCGCCGCCGTAACATTTTGCAAGCACGTCTTTTCTCATCGCCTTGACGGTTTCGCGCGCGATGACTCTTCCGCCGATGGCTGCCTGAATCGGAACTTCAAAAAGCTGGCGCGGGATATTGTCTTTGAGTGCCTCTGCGATTTTTCTTCCGCGGGCATACGCTTTATCGGCGTGAACGATGAAGGAAAGCGCATCCACGATTTCCAGATTCAGAAGAATTTCCAATTTGACGAGCTTGCTTTCTTTATAGCCGTCAAGCTCGTAATCCAAAGAAGCATATCCTTTGCTTCGGCTCTTCAATGCATCAAAGAAGTCGTAAACGATTTCATTGAGGGGAAGGATGTAATGCAATTCCACGCGAGTTTTATCCAGGTATTTCATATCCAGGAAAATGCCGCGACGTTCTTTGCAAAGCTCCATAATGCCGCCCATATAATCGGTGGGTGTGATGATATTGCCGCGGACGATGGGTTCCTCCGCTTTTGCAATTTCATCGGGATCGGGGTAATTGGCGGGGTTATCAATATATTTGATATCGCCGTTTTTATACGTAACCTTGTAAATTACGCTGGGCGCGGTGGTAACGAGATCCAGATTGAATTCTCTTTCCAAGCGTTCCGCAATGATTTCCATGTGCAGAAGTCCGAGAAAGCCGCAACGGAAACCGAAGCCGAGCGCGATACTCGTTTCGGGTTCAAAGGTCAGAGCGGCATCGTTGAGCTGCAATTTTTCCAAAGCATCTCTGAGATCGGGGTATTTTGCGCCGTCCGCGGGATAGATACCTGCGTAAACCATGGGGAGTGCTTCCTTGAATCCGGGGAAGGGTTCCTCCGTCGGATTTTCCGCATCGGTTACGGTATCGCCTACGCGCGTATCGGCAACGCTTTTGATGCTTGCCGTAATATAACCGACTTCACCCGCCGAAATTTTTTCTGCGGGAGCAAGACCGAACGCGGACATATAGCCGACTTCAACGACTTCAAATTCCGCCCCTGTGTTCATCATGCGGATTTTTTCTCCTGCATGTACATCGCCGTCCAGCACGCGAACGTAAACGACGACACCGCGGTAGGAGTCGTAATAAGAGTCGAAAATCAATGCTTTCAAAGGAGCATCTTCATCTCCTTCGGGCGCGGGGATATCCGTTACGATCTTTTCGAGAACGTCTGTGATGTTCAAGCCTGTTTTTGCGGAAACGGCCGGACAATCCTCTGCGGGAATGCCGATGACCTCTTCAATTTCATTGCGGACACCTTCGATGTCTGCGCTGGGAAGGTCGATTTTATTAATGACGGGGAGAATTTCAAGATCATTTTCAAGCGCGAGATAGGTGTTTGCCAATGTTTGCGCTTCAATGCCTTGCGTGGCATCGACAACGAGAAGCGCGCCTTCGCAAGCGCGGAGCGAACGGGAAACTTCGTAATTAAAGTCCACGTGCCCGGGGGTGTCGATGAGGTTCAGATCGTATATATTGCCGTCTTTTGCTTCGTATTTGACCTTGACGGCTCTTGCTTTGATGGTAATGCCACGTTCGCGCTCAATATCCATATTGTCCAGAAGCTGTTCTTCCATTTCTCTTGAGGAAACGCTTTGCGTTGCTTCCAGCAAACGGTCCGCCAAGGTGCTTTTTCCGTGGTCGATGTGCGCGATGATTGAAAAATTTCGGATTTTATCCTGTCTTTGCATACTTTATGCCATACCTTTCATAGCGGCGAAAAATGCCGCACATACTTTCCCGCCGAAAGAAAGCTTTTCTTTTTGGAGGATTGAAACGGCGGTTTTTTCGGTTTTGCGTTTTCCAAAACGGAAAATTTGCGCTTTCTCCGATATCTTATTTTATATTATAACATGAATCATCTGCATTTTCAAGATGATTTTTCGTAATGAACCGCTTTTTCTCTGCAATCTTGACGAAAAATGCAATATCTTTCAAAAATATCTTGCGATATCACAAAATATATGTTATAATATAATATCATAGACAATTTCACTTTTTATATACAGAAAGGATGATTCCCATGGTAGATCAAAATATTAAATTTATCACAGAATATGACAAAGAAGTCGGTGAAGCAATGGGTAAAGAACTTGCGCGCCAGAGACGCGGTATCGAGTTGATCGCTTCCGAAAACTTTGTTTCTGAACCTGTTATGGCAGCAATGGGCAGTGTTCTTACAAACAAATATGCAGAAGGTTATCCCACCAAGCGTTACTACGGCGGTTGTGAATGTGTTGACATCGTGGAAAACATCGCACGTGATCGCGCTTGCAAGCTTTTCGGCGCAGAACACGCAAACGTTCAGCCTCACAGCGGCGCGCAGGCAAATACCGCTGTTTACTTCGCACTCCTTCAGCCCGGCGATACCGTTCTTGGTATGAACCTTGCTCACGGCGGACATTTGACTCACGGTTCTCCCGTTAATATTTCCGGCGCATACTACAATTTCGTTCCTTACGGCGTAGATCCCAAAGACGGCAAGATCAACTACGAAGCTCTTCGTGAAGTTGCGCTCGAATGCAAACCCAAACTCATCGTTGCGGGTGCTTCCGCATATCCCCGCGCCATCGATTTCGAAAAAATGGCTGCAATTGCAAAAGAAGTCGGCGCGTATTTCATGGTTGACATGGCTCACATCGCAGGTCTTGTTGCGGCAGGTCTTCACCCGAATCCCGTTCCTTACGCGGATATCGTTACGACCACTACACACAAAACTCTCCGCGGTCCCAGAGGCGGTATGATCCTTTGCAGAGAAGAGCTCGCAAAGAAGATCGACAAAGCGATTTTCCCCGGCACACAGGGCGGTCCTCTTATGCACACCATCGCGGCAAAGGCAGTTTGCTTCGGCGAAGCGCTCAAACCCGAATTCAAGGCATATCAGGAACAGATCGTAAAGAACGCCAAAGCGCTTGAAAAGGCTCTCCTTGCGGAAGGCTTTGATCTTGTTTCCGGAGGTACGGACAACCATCTGCTTCTTGTAGACCTTCGTCCGATGAATATTACCGGTAAAGAACTTGAAAAACGTCTCGACGAAGTTTATATTACCGTTAATAAGAACGCGATTCCCGATGATCCGCAGAGTCCCTTCGTTACCAGCGGTATCCGCGTAGGTACACCTGCGGCTACTTCCAGAGGCTTCAAGGAAGATGATATGGCTCTCATCGGTCATCTGATCGGTCTTTGCGCAAAAGATTTCGAAAACAGCGCTGATTATATCCGCGCGGAAGTAACCAAGCTTTGCGAAAAATGTCCTCTTTACAATTAAACATTCAAACGCAGGCACAATCATTGGTTTTGCTTGGCATTGAAAAAAACGTTACCTTCGGTACAGCGGAAAGCTGTACCGGAGGTCTTATTTCAGCTTCCGTTACCGATGTTCCCGGCGCCTCCGCCGTTTTTTTCGGCGGGGTTGTTTCTTATGATAACAGTATCAAAGCAGGTGTACTCGGTGTGAAAAATGAAACGCTTGCCGCGCACGGCGCCGTTTCCGAAGAAACCGCAGAAGAAATGTCTGTCGGCGCGCGTCGTTTGCTCGGTGTGGATTTTGCGGTTTCCGTGACGGGAATTGCGGGACCGGGCGGGGGAACGAAGGAAAAGCCTGTCGGTTTGGTTTACATTTCCGTTGCTTCTCCAAACGGGTGCACCGTGATAAAAAATCTTTTTTCGGGCAATCGTGAAGAAGTGCGTTTGCAGACCGTTTCAAAAGCGCTCATGCTTTTGACGGAAGAAATCCGAAAAGGATAACAGGATATATTTGAAGGGCAAAGGAGTGTTTCTGTGGCGAAAATTACCAAAAATCAAAATGGCGGCGTCTATACTGCGGAAATGCTGGCTGCCGAAATCAAAAAAGGAATCTTCGGTTCTTTCGTTTTTTACGGAGAAGAAGATTATCTGAAAAATTATTACCGCACGTTGATTTACCGTTGTGTGATGGAAGAAGGAATGGAAGCATTCAATTATTTTCCCATTTCCTTTTCTCCTGCCGTGATGACGAAAGAGGAAGCGATATCCAGGCTTTCCGATGCCGTGCTTGCTCTTCCCGTTATGCAGGATCAAAAACTGATCGTCATTTCCGATCTTGCACCGTCCTCACTCCCCAAGGATCTTTTTGAATCGCTTTGCTCCGTTTTGAAACAAGCGGAAGAATCCGAAGATACCGTTTTGATTCTTTACTGCCGCGCGGATGAGATTGAAACGGATTACAAAACGGAAACGGAATCTTTTTTCAAAAAGCTTGCCTCTTGCGCAAAAATGGTTAAATTTGATCTTCAACCGCGTGGAAAACTGATTTCGTGGATTAAAAAGCATTTTTCGAAGGAGATCATTCGTATTTCCGATGAGGCTGCAGAACTGCTTGCGGAATTTGGCGCGGGGCGCATGACACCGCTTTCCTTTGAAATTGAAAAATTGATCTGTTACGCAAAATATGTGAAGGGCGGAGACTCTCTTTTTATTGATGAAGAAGACGTGAAACGTATCGCTTCCGCAAGCGATCCGGATGAAATTCCTTTCGCTTTACTGAACGCGGCACAAAACTGGAAGCTTTCTGAAATTTTGGATGTTTTCGCAAGATCAAAAGAACAAAGGGAAGAACCGATTTCCGTTCTTGCCAAACTATCCCGTATTTATCTGGATATGCTGAGCATAAAAGCTGCCAAGGAAGCTGCTATTTCCACAGCTGAAATTGCCAAATTAATGAAGATGAAAGACTTCCGTGTTACAAAATATCTTGCCTCGGTCTCTAAGGTTCCGACAGAAGTTTTGGAAAATGCCATCCGACTTTCCTATGAAACCGATAAAGCTTTAAAAAGCGAACCTTCTGACCCATGGGTGCTTCTGGATATGCTTGCGATTCGTATTTACGCACCGAAATCTTTGCGGAAAGGGTAATATTCCATGCTCGAAATTTCAAGACCGATTATCGTGGAAGGAAAATACGATAAAATCAAACTTTCAAGAATTGTACGCGCGAATATCATTACGACCGACGGCTTTGGCATTTTTTCCAAAGATCAGAAAGCTGCGCTTATTCGCCGTCTTGCCGAGGATAACGGCGTGATCGTACTGACGGACAGTGACGGCGCGGGACTTGTGATCCGAAATTATCTGAGAAATCTGCTTCCGTCCGAAAAAATTATTCATCTTTATACACCTAAGATCAAAGGCAAGGAAAAACGAAAAAACAAACCCTCAAAAGAAGGCTTGCTCGGTGTGGAGGGAATGGAACTTGCATGGTTGGAGCAATCGCTTGCTCCTTTTGCGGACGGAGGTGCAAAACCTCGTATGAAGTTGACGAAGGCGGATTTTTATGCGTTGGGTCTTTCTGGTGTGCCAAATAGTGAAATCCGCAGAAAACAGCTTGCAAATTTGTTGGCGTTACCGGATAATCTTTCTGCCAACGCGCTTCTGGAAGCAATTTGTCTTTTGATTTCAGAAGATGAATTCGAACGCGCGGTTGCCGCCGTTTGCGCAGAAGAAACAAAAATCTGAGTTTTTCATTTATCAATTACGAAAGGAAGTATTTCTTTTGAATCAAAATTTACCTCAGAAAAAAAACGACGGAGGATTCCTTGTTCGTTTTATTAATAAAATCATTGACGTTGTGCTGAACGCTTTGCATCTTTCAAAATATCGTGAACAGATCGTTTATCTTTTCGTTGGTGGCGGTACGACCGTTGTGGATTGGGTTGTTTTTGCTCTTCTTTGGGCGCTTCTCCCCGACCTCTCCCATCTTCCGTTTTTCTCTGCTTTCCCTAATGCCATTCCGTATACGGCGGCATGGGCGGCAGCCGTTTTATTTGCATTTTGGGCAAGCAAATATTTTGTTTTCGTTGAAGCGGAAAAAGCAAAGGGCTTTTCTCAATTCCTAAAATTCGTGGCATCGCGTGTCTTTACGCTTTTGCTCTGCCTTGGTACGGAATTTGTGTTCGTAACACTTTTGCACGTCAATGAATTGATCGTGAAATATGCCATCTGTACCGTATTGAACATCGTTATCAATTATATTACGAGTAAACTGCTCGTTTTCACGAAAAAGAAACCCGAAAAATAAAAGGAGATATTCATGCTGGACATCAATTATAACGGTGTAACGCTCGCCTATATCGGCGATGCAGTCATCGAACTTGCCGTTCGGGAAGTGCTGATTTCCTCCGGAATTACCGACACGGGAAGACTTTCTTCCGCGGCACAGAAATTGGTTTGCGCACCGACACAAAGCGCAGTTGTGGAAAAACTTCTTCCTCTTCTGACGGAAGAAGAAGCGGCGGCTTATAAGTTGGGACGAAATCACCGTATTTCGGGAAAACCCAAGCATGCATCCGTTTCGGAATACAGCCGCGCTACGGGTTTGGAAGCGATTTTCGGATATTTGCATTTGACGGGTCAGACGGAGCGGATTCAAAACTTGATTTTGACGGCTTATGAAGAGCTTTTCGTCGATATAAAATCCAAAATTTGACAATTTTGTGCATTTAGGATATTGACTTTTTCATGTTTTCCATGTTAAAATGGTTAAAGTTATAAAACATGTGTCTGTATATTCTTTTGCAGATGCAGACAAAACGATTTCTAACACAAGGAGGGTTTTATTATGAAATACGATGCCAATATGGTAACGCTTTCGGAAGAAGAAATCAAACAGTATAAAGAAACTCTGGCGAGCAATCTTGTGGCTTTGCGCAAGATGCTTTACCTTTCTCAGACAGAGTTTGGTAATAGAACGGGCATATCCAGAATCCGTCTTTCCATGATTGAATGCGGAAAATATGAAATGACATGGTCTCAGTTCACTTCCATTCTTTTCGTTTTCTTTATGAACCGCAGTACAAAACAGATTATTTTCAGAAAGAAACTTTTTCCCGATAAACTTTTTGCTTATTTGCAGTGCAAGCATGAGGATGAAGATATCGACGGATTTTTTAAATTTATCTGATTGCAGCTGTCTTTAAGTGGAAAATGCCCACAGGAAGTTGATCGCCTATCCAAGTTTCGCTTGTATCGAAACAATGCAAACGGCAAGATCAATTTTATGCAATTCCTATAGTAAAAAACGCTTGTGATACGGCAGAAGCCGATTTTCACAAGCGTCTTCTATTCGGTTAGATTTTCTCAAACTGGTTTCGCCGTCGAGCGGTATAAAAAGTTAGAGCAAGTTGAGATACGGGGAAAACTATCGGCGGCGATTCGCCGCTTTTGGATTATTTCTCCGTCTTGCCCGTCATGGTTGTTTTTGTGCCGTCGGGACGTTCAAATACCGTGTTATCGAGCTGCATGGCAAAGTTTGCGCGAAAGATTGCACGAAATTCATCACGCAACTTTTGCTGTTCGGCTTTTTCTTCCGGTGTGAGGCCCACACTTTTTTCTTTTCTGGCAAGCTCATTTATGCGGTCTGTTCTGGCGCTCATAAGATACCTCCGTTTGTATGATTGTTTTTGATTTATGAAATGCGGTTTGTGAATGAAGTCATAAGCAGAAGATTTTTTTGGTTTGTTTACATTTTACTGCTTGATTTTGTGTCATTCCTACCATATAATAATAGTATAACACATTTTTGTAGAAAAGGAAACCCTTTTTATGGAGATTTTGATGTATAAAAAAGCTTTGTCTTTTTTCACACAGCTTTATAATAACCGCGATGAGGCAAAATATTACGGTGCGCACCCGATGAAACCGAAACTTCCGATTCGTGCAGCCGTTCAATATCCGTTTCCCCGAGTAACACCTGAATCGGTAGGTATACGCAGCGAACACATATATGCGTTTCTGAAGGAGCTTTCCGAAATGACGGAGCTTGCTCCTCATCTTCTGATGATTGCAAAGGATCATAAAATCATCACGGAAACGGAGTTTTATCCGTACCGACTGGATACGTGGCACGTCAGTCATTCTCTTTGCAAAAGCATTACCGCAGTTGCTGTGGGTCTTTTGATTGAAGACGGCGTACTTTCTTTGGACGAAAGACTTACGGATATTTTCTCCAAGCGTGCGTTCAGCATTGATTTCGTCCGACAAAAGGATATTACCATCCGTCATCTTTTGAATATGAGCGCGGGAATTGCTTTTAATGAAGTGGGCAGCGTTACCTATGATGATTGGGTGGAAGGTTATTTTTCATCCAATCTGAAATTTGTACCCGGCACGAAATTTTTCTATAACAGCATGAATTCCTATATGCTCTCTGCTGCCATCAAAGAGAAAACGGGCAGAGATATGTTTGACCTTCTTTATGAACGTATCTTTTTACCTATGGGAATCAAAGAGCTTTGTTGGGAAAAATGTCCCAAAGGAATCACCAAAGGCGGTTGGGGTCTTTATATGAAGTTGGAAGACATGATGAAATTCGGAAAGCTTTTTCTGGACCGAGGCGTCTGGAATGGCGAGAGATTGGTTTCTGCCGAATGGATCGATGAGATGACGAAACAGCAGATCGAATCGGTTTCTTCCATGAATGATTACGGCTACGGTTATCACGTTTGGCGCAGTGTGAGAAAGGATTCTTATCAATTCAACGGAATGTTCGGACAGAATCTTTTCATTTTCCCCGATATTCGTATGGTAATCGGCATTTATAGCGGAAGTGCCGAGTTTTTCCCGAAAAGTCAGCTGGGGCTTCTGGTTCATAAATATTTCGGAAATCATTATCAGCCGAGCCAAACAGAATTGAAGCCTGCGCGCCGCGCATACAGTGTGCTTTCATCTTTTTCCGTTTCGCTCGGACTGCCTAAACCGCAGAACAGGCAGGAAAAAATGAGAAAATACAGTGCACTTATGCCCGTGATGAATAAATCGTTTCGTTTTGTGGGTAAGAATGCCAGCTTGCTTCCCGTTTCGCTTTCTTTGATTCACGCCAATTTTGCGGGCGGTTTCGAGAAAGTGTCTTTCCGATTGATCGGAGAAACGGTGGAAGCGGCTTTCGTCAGTCCTACGGAAACCATCACGATTCCTTTTTCTGCCGACGGAACGGCACGTTATTTTGATCTGACCGAAAACGGAGAGCGTTTTTCCGTAGCTTCCATCGGAAAAATGACAAAAAATGAAGATGATGTTCCCGTTTTGAAGCTTTCCATTTATTTTTTGGAAACCACAGCGGTTCGTCATATCAAAATATTCTTTTACAGAACGAAAACGATGATTCGTTTTTCCGAAGAACCTACGGGTTCCGTTCTGCTGGAAGCCTTTTCGCCCGTATTGGAAGACTTTTTGCCTGATAATAAGCCGGTTCGAATGTTGCTTGAAAAAACGGACAGCAATATGGTTTATGAACTTGTGGATAAACTCTTTACTTTGAATTTTACCGTGCAAAAATAGTTTAATATTGTGAGCAAAAAATTCCGACAGACTTCAATAATCTGTCGGGACTTTTTGTTTACAGTGGTATTTTAAGGGAGAATGACATCATTCCATGCAAATTCATAACCGCGGATCTGCGCCAAGGGTGCATCGTCAAGAAGATACGTTACAACGTAAAAATTACCGTTTTCCAATTCAACCCAGCCGGAATAGCCCATATCGGATTTGGGGCTTCTGTCATAAGCAATCGGGAATATGCGAATACCATGTTCTTTGCGTGTGGTTGCAAGAAGGGAATTGTGGTCGAAGAACGCACCGAAAAAGTTTTGTGTCCAGCTTCCGAACCAGCCTTTTCCGCCTTGCATATAGCGATAAGTCATCAGATACATTCCATTTGCACAGCGGGAAACAACGGGACGGTGGCAACAGTCGATATTGGTATCGTAAACACCTTCCCATGTTGTGCCGAAGTCGTGAGAAATTGCTTTTTTACAGGAATAACCCAATCCCGAATTTTCACGCATGAAGGCAACGAGCACCCCCGGTTCGGCTTCCACGATGGAGGCTTCGCAAAGTTCATAACGGGAATCGGAAGCAACGATAACCTTTTTCCATGTTTTTCCTTCGTCGTCGCTGTAATAAGCGCATTGCTGAAGTTTTTTTGTTTCGGGATTTCTTTCATGAATAGCGAACATATGTCTTCCGTTGGAAAGCACTCTGTATTTATCGGGAACGATACCTTTGCAGGGAATCACTTCCGGACCTGTCCATGTTTCTCCGTCATCATGAGAACGGAAAAGATGCTGTTCGCAGTTCACAAGATAATATTCTTTCTGTGTGCGGTCCAATTTATCACAAATGATAATCAGTTCTCCGTTTTCCATGCAGGAAATACGCGGACAGTTATAGGCGTATGCGGCATCTCTTTTCTCGGTCAAGCCTTTTTTTGCGCTCCATGTTTTGCCGTTGTCAAGGCTTTCCGTCAGGACGAGGCGGGAATTGTTCAGATCTGCATGATGGTTGCTTTCTCGAAATACGCAGATCAGCTTTCCGCTTTTTGTTTTTACAATATCAGGAAAACATTCGTATACACTGTCGTCGCGGGAAACTGTGTGCTGTTGAATCATGGGAAGTTCCTCCATTGTTTTTTCTTTTATTGTAGCATAATTTTCGATCTTTTACAAGATAAAACTTTTTCTTTGTTTGAAAGAAAAAGTTACGAAAAGAAGCAAACAAACTTGGGCAGTTTGATCGCCTGCGCAGCCTTTTGAGTTTCAGCAAAGATAAATTTGTAAAAATCGAGACGCGGGTATGCTTAATTCTCGCATGAACGCTCGAATTAAGCAAGACTTCCCGCTATTTTTACAAATTCATCTTGGAGATTTTGTTTGGATTTTATACATGAACTGAATTTGGTCAGCAGTATGAAGATATGAAACGAGCGGGGACATTTTAATCCAAAATAAAAAACGCAGGAGCGCCTGCAAAATTAGCGGTAAAATGAAATGAGGGGCTGTCTCAAATGCCAAAATTAGAGCATTTGAGGCAGCTTTTTTCTGTTTTTTTGTTTGGGAGAGAAAAAAATCCCTCTCGGGGATAAAAAAGAGCATGACTAAAAAAGGATTGCAA
>SVRL01000154.1 GCA_015064845.1 Oscillospiraceae bacterium
GCAAGATTTCCTGCTATTTTTACAAGTTCATCCCCAAATATGTTCGCCCTTCAAATATTCCACTCGCCGTCAGGCGAATATCACTCTTTCAGAATATCACTGTGCGAAAGCACAATATCACTTGCCGCAGGCAAATATCACTGCGTATTTCCTTTCGAGGAAATACGCTAAATTCCCGTTTATCTTCCCCTTGAACTCGTCTTAAAATCAAAAAAAGAGAGGAATACACTTATGAGAAAAAAACTTTCTCCGCGTTTTTGGCTTGCGCTCACGTTATTCAGTTTGATCGGACAAGTGGCGTGGGTCGTGGAAAATATGTATCTGAACGTCTTTATTTATAAGATGTTCAACGCTTCCGCTTCGGATATTTCAACGATGGTCGCAGCAAGTGCCGTTGCTGCCACACTCACAACGGTTTTCATCGGTGCGCTTTCCGATAAAATCGGTAAACGTAAACTTTTCATTTGCGGCGGTTATCTTTTGTGGGGTATTTCCATTCTCTGTTTTGCGTTTATTCGAACGGAAATCATCGAAGGATTGTTTCCGATGGCGGTTTCTTCTGCCGCAATCGGTGTTTCCCTCGTCATTATTTTGGACTGTGTGATGACGTTTTTCGGTTCCAGTGCAAATGATGCCGCATTCAATGCATGGTTGACAGACAGTACGGATTCTTCCAACAGAGGCGCCGCAGAAGGAATCAACGCGATGATGCCTCTGGTTTCCATTCTTGCCGTTTTTGGCGGATTTATGGCGTTTGATCTTTCCCTGTCTGAAAGTTGGAGTACGATTTTTATCATTATCGGCGCAGTCGTGCTGACAGTAGGCATCTCGGGCTTTTTCCTGATTGAAGAACCGAAGTTTGAAAAACAAGAAGGCTCGTACTTTCAAAACGTAATCTATGGATTCCGACCTTCTTCCGTCAAACAAAATCCCACTCTGTATTTTTATCTCCTGCTTTTCATTATTTTCAATATTGCCATTCAGATTTTTATGCCCTATCTGATTCTTTATTACGAAGTTTCCCTGCAAATGACAAATTACGTATTTATTATGGCACCCGCCATCATTTTAGCGGCAATCGTAACGGCGCTCTGGGGAAAAATCTACGATAAAAAAGGATTTTACTTTTCCTCCGTCTTTTCCGTTGCATGGCTTGCCGTCGGATTTATTCTCCTTTTTCTTTTCCGCAGTGCCGCGCTCGTTTTCATCGGTTCTTTGCTGATGATGTGCGGATATCTTTCGGGAATGGCTGTTTTCGGCGCAAAAATACGTGATCTGACGCCCGTTGGCAAAGCAGGAATGCTCCAAGGTGTCCGAATCTGTTCACAGGTTTTAATACCCGGACTGATCGGACCTTTTATCGGTAAAACCGTGCTTGCCAATGCTGAAACGATTACCAATAGCGATGGCACCGTTTCCTTTATTCCCAACGCCAATATCTTTCTGGCAGCGCTCATCGTAACTCTGATTCTCGCGCTTGTCCTTTCATGTTCTTTCTTCAGAACGAAAAAGAAAGCTTGAAATAATGCAAATTCAATCATGCAACCCAAAGTTTACAAAAAGAAACACCGGATTGGTGGCATATTTTCTCCCTCCATGCTATGATAAAAGCAACAAAAAAATCAAAGGAGAAATTTTTATGACACTTGGCGAAAAAATTTCAACACTCAGAAAAGAAAATCATTATACACAAGAACAGCTTGCAGAGCTTCTCGGCGTTTCCCGTCAGTCTATCAGCAAATGGGAATCGAATCTTGCATACCCCGAAACCGATAAACTGATTAAAATGGGAAAGCTGTTTGATTGCTCAATGGATTATCTTCTCAATGAAGATATTACCGAAAAGCAAGAGATTCGTTCCATCGAACAAAAAAATATTTGGAACCATTTCAAATTGCAAATCCGCGAACGTAAAAGCAAAAAAATAATTTTCGGTATGCCGCTGTATCATATCGGTAAAAATGCGCACGGTTTCTTTGCAATCGGATTTCGGGCGCATGGCGTATTTTCTATCGGTTTGATGGCACGAGGCTTCGTTTCCTTCGGTCTGCTCTCACTTGGCGTCATATCCGCAGGACTTCTGACGCTCGGTTTGATTTCCGCAGGCGTATTTTCAATTGGACTTCTTGCGCTCGGTGCCATTGCCGTCGGCTTGTTTGCAATCGGCGCAATCAGCATAGGGATTTTATCCATCGGCGCTCTCTCCGTCGGATATTTCTCAACAGGTGCGCTTTCTGTCGGCAAATATATCGCCGTCGGTGATCATGCGCAAGCAATGATTGCCATCGGTAAGACAACTGCCGAAGGAACAGTTTACAGCCATATCGGAAATCTCTCTTCGGCAGATATTCCAACCGTCATCAACCAATTGGATAACACAGTCCCACAGTGGCTCCAGTGGGCAAAAGAAATTTTCAAAATCTTTATACAATAAATTTACCCCTCGTTTCATTCGGAACGAGGGGATTTGCATATATCTTAACGCGAGTTCGATAAAAAGATAAATGATTGTTTAGATTCACTTTTTTCTTGATTTGCAAGAAAAAAGTTCCAAAAAAGAAGCAAACAAGCTTGGGCAGCTTGACCGCCTGTGCAAACTTGTAGCTATGTGCTTACGATGA
>SVRL01000048.1 GCA_015064845.1 Oscillospiraceae bacterium
AAGCGTGGAAAAACGACCTCACACCCGGTTATTGTTCCGGCGAAACCGATGCGGCAATCGTTTGCACGCATATGATGCTGGAAGCATGGGAACTCGGAATCGGTTCCTGCTGGGTTGCTTGGTTCAATGCCGATGAAGTACACGCCGCGCTCTCTCTGCCCGAAAACGTCGCGCTTTGCGGATTGCTTCCGATCGGTTATCCCGCAGAAGATGCCGCTCCCACCAAACTCCACACAAAAATCCGTGAATTCAACGATACCATTCAATTCATGTAAGTCCATAACAACCGTTGAAAACTGCCGACACTCCATTTTGCAAAATTTCCTATATCGAAAAAAGAGGGATATCTCAAACTTTTTGGGATATCCCTTTTGATTCGTACGAATGTTTCTTTTTCTTACCTGCTTTATGGTTTTGTTGCATGGCGCAGAGAAAAAACAAAAAAACCCCATTTACTTCCTATATGTTATTTGCTATAATAAAAATAACATATAATAACTTTGAAGGTGTCATTTATCTGCGGAAAGTCTGTGTTTCGCCTTGGTCAAATCTCGAAAAATGCGCAGAGCAGTTAGAATCCGATTTCGTTTTCGCAAGAAAACCCAATCCCGCTCACGTTGCCTTCAAAACCTTACCCGAACAAATTTACAACGAAACGGAAACCGCTGTGAAAGCTTGTCTGAAATACGGCTGTCCTGCGGAATTCGTTTTGAAAGATATCACCACCGTTTCCCGAAAACTTGAAAATTTAACCGTTTGGGCAAATACGGTCAGTGACGTTCTGGATCAATATTACGGGAAAGCATAAATCCATGCCGAAAGCCAAGAAAGGAATGCTGATATGTATCGGGAAACGAAGCCGTTTCGGCTGAAAAAAAGCGATCTTTTGCAGTCTATGCCCCTCTGTTGCCAAACGTTTTCCTGCAAAACCGTTCGGGAAAGAGAAACAACCTTCACGGGACTTTATACGCATGAAATTCCGGAAATCAGTCTGGTTACACAAGGCAGTGGATTTCATCGCATTCTGAATCAAACAATTCCCTGCAAAGCAGGTGATCTTTATATCATTTCCTCCGACGTTCCGCACGGATATTTCCTTTCGGAAAGCAAAGAGCCTTTAACCGTCCGCCGTTTGCTTTTTGATCCGAAAGATTTATTTCCGCCGGAAATTTCCGCGTCGGGCAATCCCCGTTTCTGCTACGGTGTTTTCAACGATAATCCCGTAACGGCATACGCCATGCTGAACACGGAAACACAAAAGGAAATACATTCTCTGTTCGATGCCATCGAAGAAGAGATCCGAGAACAAAAAAACGAATGGCAGGATGCCATCCGCGCATATCTGACACAGTTTTTAATTAAAATCGGACGGTATATCAACGGAGCGATCAAAAATATTCCGAACGCACCCACAAAAGAATGGGGCATCGTTCTTTCTGCGCTTCGTATGATGATGGAACGGTTTGACGAACCGAATCTGACGCTTGAAACCATTGCCGATGCGCTTTACATCAGCAAATCCCATCTCAGCCGTCTGTTCAAACGGCTGACGGGAGAAGTTTTTTCCGATTATCTCCGAGATATCCGCATGGACGGCGCATGCCGTCTTCTGCGTGAAACCAATCTGACCGTGGAAGAAATCGTTACCCGTTGCGGTTTGCGCGATACACCTTCTTTTTATCGGAATTTCAACGCCTATATGAAAATGACGCCTCATCAATACCGTTTGGCGCAAAGCGCGGAAAATTCAGCGGAAAGCCAAAGCAAAGAAGAAACGGAGCCATCGTTGATTCATGAAATATCCGTCCATCTGCAAACGGGAAAAGCCAAACTTCTCAAAGAACTGATCCTGAAAGCATTGGAATCCGATATTTCTCCGCAGGAAATCCTGAACGACGGTTTGCTTCACGGCATGAACATCGTGGGAGAAAAATTCAAAAACAATGAAATTTTCGTCCCCGAAGTGTTGGTTGCCGCGCGCGCCATGAATATGGGAACGCAAACACTGAAACCTTATCTGGCGCAAAGTTCAAACAAAAACACAGGAAGAGTTTGTATCGGAACCGTCAAGGGAGACCTACACGATATCGGCAAAAATCTGGTTCGCATGATGATGGAAGGCGCAGGTCTTGAAGTTTTCGATCTCGGCGTAGACGTAGCGCCCGAAGATTTCGTCCGCACAGCCATAGAAAAAAATTGCGACATCATCTGCTGTTCCGCGCTTCTGACAACCACCATGGGTGTCATGGCAGACGTTGTAAAAGCATGCGAAAAAGCGGGAATCCGCGAAAAAGTGAAAATCATCATCGGCGGCGCACCCGTTTCGGAAGAATTTTGTACGCAGATCGGTGCAGACCGTTATACCGTCGATGCCGCTTCGGCGGCGCAAGTTGCCGTTGCATTTTGCAACGCACGCAAATAGCGGCAGACATATTCAACGTAATTTTTTATGAAAATAAATATATGATAAAAAAGGAAGATTGATCATGACAAAAAGAAACATGAAAAACTGGCTTGAAGACCTGAGAAACGCGCCTGTAAAAAAAGCGTTGCCCATTCTCTCTTTCCCCTGCATCAGCCTCTTGAACATTCCCGTTTGCGATTTGATCTCCAACAGTGAAACACAGGCAAAGGGTATGCAGCTCATTGCAGAAAAAGTGTCTTCCGCAGCTTCCGTCAGCTTGA
The DNA here is from genome assembly GCA_015064845.1 of Oscillospiraceae bacterium. GTDB lineage: Bacteria > Bacillota > Clostridia > Oscillospirales > CAG-272 > QALR01. The sequence goes on from SVRL01000048.1 coordinate 2,686, forward strand.
TGGACCTTTCCGTAGAAGCGGAATGCTTCGGTGCTAACGTTCGTTTTCAGCAAAATGAAGTACCCACCATTTCGGGACGTATGATCTGCGATGAAGATGAAGCCGAGGCTCTGGAAGTTCCCGCCATCGGAAGCGCAAGATCCGGTATTTATATCGATGCCATCCGCAAAGCAACCGAAATCATTCTTGACAGACCGATCTTTGCCGGCACGATCGGCCCCTTCTCCCTTGCAGCCCGTTTGCTCGATATTTCCGAAATCATGATGGATTGCTATGATGACCCTGACATGGTACATAAAGTTTTGGAAAAAGCAACCGATTTTCTCATCGAATACGGAAAAGCCTACAAAGAAGCAGGCGCGCACGGAATTATGATGGCAGAACCCGTTGCAGGATTGCTCTCTCCCTCTCTGGAAGCTGAATTTTCCGCTCCGTACGTGAAAAAAATTGTAGAAGCATTGCAAGACGATTCCTTTATCATCGTTTATCATAACTGCGGCGACAATGTGCTTTCCATGCTGGATTCCATTCTTTCCATCGGCGCCGGTGCTTACCACTTCGGTAACGCCATTGATATGGAAACCGTTATGCGGAAAATTCCTGCCGACATCATTGCCATGGGCAACGTTGACCCTGCCGGCATTCTCTGTTGCGGCACACCCGAAAGCGTTCGCAAAGCAACGACGGAGCTGCTGGAAAAATGCTCGAAATATCCGAACTTCGTCATTTCCTCCGGCTGTGATATTCCTCCCCACACGCCTTGGGAAAATATCGAAGCATTTTTCGAAACCGTAAACGAATTTTATAATAAATAATATCAAAAAAAGACTTGCAAAGGAATTTTCCCGCGCAAGTCTTTTCCGTTATTTCACTATTTTCTATGGCGCAATCAATAAAAGAGCTTCCGTTTCCGATAAGCCCCAACATTTTTATTATAGCACAAAAAAATTTCAATGTAAAGTGCTTTTTGTAAGTTCTTTCAAAGTTCTCCCTGTTACACAAAAAATATTTGTGAACTTTTGATAAAATGTCAATTGAAAAACGCAAAAATATATGGTATAATGAAATCACAAAAGAAGGAGGTACAGTCCAATGAAACTCTGAAGTTTATCATTTTCATAAATTAGGTTTATTCATTTGCAGACAATAAAAGAAAGCAAATACCCATCATTCTCAAAATCGGAAACCTTTTATGAAATATTTTACAATTCGTCTCTTGTAAAGTTTTGAAAAGACAAAAACGGTATTCTCAATTGAGAATAAAAAAGAAACGGTTTATTCTTTTCAAAAAATCAACGGACAGATTAAGAAAGTGAGGAAGACAAAAATGATGTTAGATATCAAAATCGAACAGAAATAACCCTTGATTGCGAACGAAAAAACGTAATCAAGGGTTATTTCATTTTAAAATTCAATCACAGAAAATCACGGAGATCAACGGCAAGCTTTTCTTCCAGATTGATGAGTCTTTTCGCAATATCCTTGGAATTTTCATCAGCTGCTTTGTATTGATTCAGATAACGGTTGAGCGATTTCACTCCCATATTACAGCCGTCCGTGATCAGATCGGCAATGGTATGGTCGGATTCATGCATACTGAGTTTGAGATTGGTTTTCATCCAGGACATTCCTTTGGCGATGGGATTGGGATTTTTTCCTTCATCGCCGAATCGATCCAAAGCCTCCTGTACTTCCGTATTCAGTTTATTGTGCTCGGTTTTGCAATCACACAAATATTTTTTCAGCCGTTCGGATTTCACGTATTCCAGAACTTCATCAATGGAGCTTACTCCCATTTTGATTCCCGCATCGCATTCGCGAAGTAATTTCACAGTATCTTGTTCAATCATTTTTACAGATCCTTTCTTTGTTTCAAAGATGTGTACGTTTAGTATGCACATATTTCGTTTTTTTATTGCATTCGAAAGAAAATTGTTGACCGAACGGCAAAAAAATGTTATAATTATAAATATAATACCCCAGTTAAACATACTTCCCAAAATTATGAAGTCGCATTTTGCGACAGAACGGAGATTATTATGGCTAAAACAGTTCAGCAGATCATGGAGCTCATCCGCGAAAAAGACATTAAAATGGTCGATTTCAAGATGGTGGATATCAACGGTCAGTACAGACACGTAACCATTCTTGCCGAAAACTTTTCGGAAGACACCATGAAATACGGCATCGGTTTCGATGCTTCCAACTACGGATACGCCGTCGTTGAAAAAAGCGATATGGTATTCATTCCCGATCCCGATACCGCCGTTATCGATCCTTTTTGCGAGATTCCCACGCTTTCCATGACAGGTAATGCAATGATCATTGATAACCCCGAAAACCGTCCTCTTCCGCAATATCCCCGTAATATCGTTCTTGCCGCAGAAAAATATATGAACGAGCTCGGCGTTGCCGACACCATGCTCATCCTCCCCGAATTCGAATTTTATCTTTTCGATCAGGTAGGCTGGGAAGTCAGCGGAAACCACATCGGCGTAACCATGGATGCAAAGCAATCCTACTGGAACAGTTGGGAAGAAGGAAAAGGTGTGGTCGTTCCCAAGCAGAAAAACTATCACATCGCAAAACCCTTCGATGTTGCTTACGAATGCCGCAGCGAAATGTGCCTTCTCATGAAAGAAATGGGCATTGAGATCAATTATCATCATCCCGAAGTTGCCGCTTCCGGTCAGTTTGAAATCGAACCGCAGCTCGGTAAAATGTCGACCATGGCAGATGCAACCATGATGATCAAATATATCATTCATAACACTGCGCTCAAATACGGAAAGACCGCAACCTTTATGCCCAAGCCCATTTACGGCGAAGCGGGAAGCGGTATGCACGTTCATATGCTCCTTCTTAAAGACGGCGCACCTGTCTTCTCCGATGATAACGGTTATGCGCATCTGAGCGAAACCGCGCACTATTTCATGGGCGGTCTGCTCAAACACATCGCTTCTCTCTGCGCACTGACCAACCCCAGCACCAACTCCTTCAAGCGTTTGGTTCCCGGCTTTGAAGCACCCGTTACGGTTGGTTACGCAACCTCCAACAGAAGCGCCGTTATCCGTATCCCCGCTTACGCAAAATCTCCCGAAAAACGCCGTTTCGAGCTTCGTAATCCCGATGCAACCTGCAATCCGTATTTCTGTTACGCCGCAATTCTGATGGCAGGTCTTGACGGTATCAAGAATAAGATCGATCCCCATGCAAACGGCTGGGGTCCTTACGACTTCAACCTCTATCATCTCAGCGATGAAGAAAAAGCAAAGCTTCATCATCTTCCCACTTCCCTGCCCGAAGCATTGGATGCATTGGAAGCCGATCACGATTATCTGACCGCAGGCGGTGTATTCCCTGAAGAGCTTCTCAAAAACTTCATCAAAACCAAACGCGAAGAATGTGCCGAACTCTCCAAGATCCCGCACCCCGCTGAATTCGATAAATATTACAATCTTTAATTCCCATACCAAAAGGCAGAGCATTAGGCGGGTACTCGTAAAACAGTGAATCCTCCCTATGAGAAATCTCACGGGGAGGATTTTTTGCCTATTGTTTCGATGTCGCAGCATCCAAGGCTCCCTCTGACGAGGGAGCTGTCAGCGAAGCTGACTGAGGGAGAGAATTTTGCACCAAACGATCAACATACTCACATACACCGCGAAAATTTCGGTCAATATCTAAGTTGCAAATCCTTACTACTGTTAGATTCATTGCGTTCAAATCATGGGTGCGCTGTTTATCTTTTCTTTTCTGTTCCGGCGTATAGTGCCCTCCGCCGTCAAGTTCAATGACCAATCTTGCTTTTGCGCAATAAAAATCCGCAATGTAATTTCCAATCGCTTTTTGTCTTTGAAAACGCACCGGATAGTTATGTAAAAAATCATACCAGAGTTTTCGTTCCCAAGGAGTCATATTTTTCCTCAATCCCTTTGCCAGAGGGATATTCTTTTTGTTGTAATCCTTCATTTTCTCTCCTTCCGTCAAAAATCAAAGATTTTTGCCACCTCCCTCGTCAGAGGGAGGCTTTGTCGCGGCGCAAAACCGTACAATACACACTATGCCGAACAGTGTATAGAAGTGCGCTCTTTAACTGTTCGATACATTGGAATTTCTAATCTCTTGACCGCTTTTCATACCACTTTTTCAAATCCTCATACTTGCCTTTAAAGTGATAAGAACGACCATTCTTATTGAGCCCTATGTTTGAAAGTCCACATTTTTCTAATATACCAATAGACTTTACATTATTTATGTTCGCATAAGCTTCAACAAATTTAACATCCGTTTTTATATTTAAAAATACGAAGCCATACAACTCTCTGAAAATACCTTTACCCTTATACTCAGTTTTGAATTGTATCTCTTCCATCATCAATGTATCTGTATTCGTGTAGTACTGAAAGAAGCCGATTATTTTATCGTTATCCTTTATCAGAATTATCTGCCTTTCTTCTCTCTGCAAACCACTGCTCACAGCATCGTGCCAACACTTATAATCATCTTCTCTGCTGTTGCCCGTAGGGGCTATAACCTTCATATTATCTGCAAGGATATTAAAAATTTCGATTGATATAACCGGAAACTCCAATTTGTTTAAGAATTCAAAAGCAATCATAAACTTAATCCCCTTTTTACCCTTAATACAACGTAAGTTCGATAGAAAAATAACGGATACTCCCGGCAGTATAATCCGCCGGGAGTGAAACTGTTTTGCGAAGCCCTGCCATTCGCTCTGCCTTCCTGTTTATGTTTATATCACGTTAAAACGGCACACAAACCATGAGTTTCGTTTTTCCTTCAACGTCGAGAACCTGTTCTTGATCTCCTTCGGCGCAAGGAATATGCAAAACCGTTTTTCCCGTCATGGGGCGCTCCGTTTCCACGGAGAAGCAGTAGGCTTCCGTTTCCTTTTGAATGGAAAGCGTCATGTTTCCGAACGGTGTTTTCAGGTTTTCCACGGCAAAGAGAGCGCCGTTTTCCAACCATTCGGGGCAAATTCCCGCAAGCAAATGGTTTTCTCCTGTGAAAGAGAGATAAACCGCGTCCACCATATACTGACAAACGGAAAGAGGGGTCCAGAGATGTTGCTTATCTCCGCTGATTCTTTCGGAATTTTTCTCCCATCCCCGTTCTTCGCAATAGGTAACGAACGGCGAAGCATGATTCAGCGTGGGATAGAGATACGCTCTTGCCTTTTCATAAAGTCCCATGCGCAGATACGTTCTTGCAAGACAGCCGAGTGCCATTGCCACCCAAAGACCGTCTTTCATCCAACCGGTTCCCATCGGAAGTCCGCCTTCACTGATAGAACGGCTTTCGGTATATTGCAAAGTACCCGCAATGATGGGATCCTCTTTTTCCAGAATTTCGGCAGGCCAAAAGCCGAACAAGCTTCCGTACAGACATGTCGGCGGCGCTGTTACCACGCTCGGCATACGAATATATCCATCTTCCCGAACCGCATTTTCACGAATGGAAAGCAAAAGATCGTCTTTTGCTCTTTCATACATTTTGCGCAAAGCGATAACGTCTTCCGTTTTGCCGAGAATTTCTGCCGCTTCCAGCGTTAAACGGTCTGCGGCAAGCGCTTGACAGTTGATGGAATAAAATACACCGTAATAATCAGCACCGTTCATCATACCGCAATCGCCCATTCCTCTCGGCAAAAGTCCTCTTTCGCCCTTGACGGCGCTTTGTTTGGTAGCCAGACGCGAGCGATCATGGAATAATGTGGAACGGTACATTTTCTCATAATATTTTTCCAGAAAAGCTCTGTCTTCCGTCAAAAAATAATGCGTCATAACGGCGTTTGCTTTGTTATAGACAACGCCCCATATTTCATGCTCCCAACCTTTTGAGCAGATCCATGAGCCGTTTTCTTCCTCAACGTTCAGATACATGGGATAATCCGCAAGCGCTTCTTCGCCGTAACCGAGCGTATCAAAAAGGATCTCCGTTTCCAATGGTTCACCGCTATTGGCAGAACGGTAAAAATCTGTGCCGCAACACACGCCCGTACAATCTCCGATTTTTTCACGCATAACGAAAAGATCGGCAAGACACGCGCGGTAGCCGTGCAAAACATCGGAATCGCCGATTGTAAATTTGGTTCCTCTGTCAAGAAGAGCAACCCATTCCGTAAGCGCTTCCGCCATTTCTATTTCGCAGTCAATCTCTTCCACGGAAGAAATTTCCGCAAAATATTTTTCATAAGGAATGATATAATAACCAATCTTTTTCTGATTGGGTTCCAACACAAACAAAGAAGTGATTTTTTTCATGGAGTGAGGCTTTACTCCATATTTCACGTTTGCCATCGGCACTTCTCCCGTACCGCCCGACAAACCGTACATCACATAATCATCCGCGCCTTTGCCAACCGCAAGAATGCGGTCTGCTCTGCCTCCGTTCATTTTCAGAAGAACGTGATTATTTTTTCCGTCAATCCAACCTTGATTGCTGATGACCCAGCCGTTGGTATGAGAAAGCTGAAGGTGAAGTTTTCGCTTCAAATCGCCGAACGATTCGCTTTCCGTTTTGATAATGACACCCGTTTTACAAGCAATTGCCGAAACCGTCATTTTGAAATTTTCTTTTTCCGTTTCCGCAAATAAATACGGCGCGCCGCTTTCGTGGCGATACCATTTTGTGAACGTAAGCTCTTCTCCATCCAGATACATGCCGTAATACATGGTAACGTCCTTCGCATGGTTTGTCCAAGTCAAAGGAACGTCGCCCGCAGGCGTTTGAAAGGACCATGCAACGGAAATACCTTGCGCACTGACGTCAGCAAGCAGTTTTTCGCTTGCCGATGGACGGGAAAGCGTCATTCTGTGGGGCGGTGCAAAAGTATAGTCATGCCGAATCATAGGAAAATCTCCTCTTATCCGATGTATTTGTGATATTGTCTATCACACGCACAGTATAACTGATTATTCAACGCTTGTCAAGTAAAACTCCGCTATGTACTCCTATTATTTTTTGTAAACTGTCGTTAAAACGATTCGGCGGTCTTCCACAAGGTCAACGGAAATACGCAAAGATTCCGTTTCCGTTTCAATCTGCGCGCCGTCATCGGGAACCGTACCTAAAAGATTGAGAATATATCCGCCGAAGGTTTCGCATTCTTCAGGAGCAAACTGCAAACCAAGCTCCTCTTTTACTTCATCAATGGGAGCGGAACCGCCGATTTTCCACATATTTTCTGAAATTTTGCAAATTTTTTCCGCGTCTTCTTCCCCATCCTCACTGATATTACCGACCAGAACTTCCAAAAGGTCCATAATCGTGATAATACCGCTCGTACCGCCGTATTCATCAATCACAACGGCAAAATAATTTTTTGTCTTTCTCATATTGCGAAGGAGCTTATCCGCTTTGATATATTCGGGAATCAGATACGGTTTTTCAAGCAAATGTTCAATCACTTCATCAACAGATTGATATGCCGAGGAATAGAGTTTTTTTGCATTCAAAACACCGATCAGCGTATCGGCATTTTCCCCAATCACGGGATAATAATGATGTTCTGTTTGCGCAATGATTTTTTTCCAATCTTCAAGAGAATCTTCTGCGCAAAGAAATGTAACGTCAGGTCGATGCGTGCAAATTTCGGAAATGGAAGTATCGTCAAAATCAAAAACGTTTTGAATCATTTCATGTTCTTCGCTGTCGATCGTACCGCCTTCGTTGCCCGATTCCACCATCATAATAATTTCTTCTTCGGTAGGCGCTTCGTTTTCTTCATTGGGATTGATACCGAAAAGACGGAGCGTAGCATTGGTTGATTTCGTCAGAATCCAAACAAAGGGCGCAAAAAATTTGGAAACAAACATCAGAATACCGGAAAGACCAAGCGCCATTTTCTCCGCATGCTTCATGGCAATACGTTTGGGAACGAGCTCGCCGAAAACAATACTGAAAAATGAAAGTAAGATCGTGATAAGAAATACGCAAACCGTTTTCAGTGTTTTCTCCGAAAGCGTAATACCGAGAGAAAGGAGCAAACCAACGAGAGGTTCCGCAAAGTTATCCGCCGCATAGGCACTGCCGAGCAATCCCGCAAGCGTAATTGCTACCTGAATCGTCGATAAAAATTTAGAAGAGTTCGCGGTCAGAATCAGCAAACGTTTTGCTTTTCTGTTCCCCTGCTCGCTGAGTTTTTCGAGCTTTGCCGTATTGGTGGATAGAACAGCAATTTCAGCACTTGCAAAAATTGCATTCAAAAAAATCAAGATAACCTGTAAAATAATTGCAATAAACATATTGTTCGCGGCGCCATGCCGCCTCCTTATAAATTATAATTTTTGTATTTCATCGATAAAAACGTATAAAAGGCACAGCCTATGCCAAAACGGCGTAGACTATGCCTTAAACCCTATATGAAATCAATGAAACGTTCTGTACAGCACACATATCTGTATTACTGTCGCCGTCGTCCACTTTTTTCACCACTTTTCTTAAAATCGATATAATTAGTATACCATATTTATTTTATTTTGTCAATAACTCAAGAAATATTTTACAGTATTTTTGATTTAAAGATTTTTTTGATAAATGATCATCAGCCCCTTGAGCAAAAGGGCATCGTCCATAATGATTTTTCTCTTGCAAAGAGGTGTAATGACGTTAGCAATACCGCCCGTAGCAACGACGGTGCAAGGCTCTCCAAGTTCTTCTTCCACACGTTCGATCAAACCGTCCAAGGCGCAGGCATTGGAATACATCATGCCGTTTCTCATGCAATCGACCGTATTTTTACCAATCAGATTACGGGGCGTTTCAAAAGCAATTTTCGGAAGCTGAGCGGTTCTGCTGGTCAGCGCATCGGCGGAAATGGCAACCCCCGTCATAATCATGCCGCCAACGTAATTTTTATTTTTATCGATGACGGAAAGCGTGGTCGCCGTTCCCATATCAATGATAATCAGCGGAACGGGATAATGATGGATACCCGCAACAGCATCCACAACAAGGTCGCTTCCAAGCTGGGCGGGATTATCCACAAGAAGTTTAATGCCCGTTTTTATACCGGGGGAAACCACCATAACCTTTACACCGGCATATTTCTCAATTGCTCTTTTCACGGTTCCCGTTACACCGGGAACAACGGAAGAAATAATTGCGCCCGTCAGCATGGAGGATTCATAACCGTGGATATGGAGCGCCATGCGGAATGTGGAAGCATATTCAAGATCCGTTGCGGTGTGATTGGTTGAAACACGTTCCACAAAAAGAATTTTTTCCTCGTCAAAACAACCGACAACAATATTTGTATTACCGATATCAATAGCAAGTACCATGAATTTCATCCTTTCTGAACAGAGTCTTTGTTGATATGTATCATCTTTGCGCGGTACAATGCGCTGCCAAGCGCACAGGAAGCAACCGCTCCCGCAATCATTTCAAAAACAGCGTTAATACCGACAAAGGTACAAACGAAAAGCAAAATATTTTGTCCTCCGACCAATCCTTTGATATATTCCGTATTTCCGAAGCAAAGCAAAAGCGAAGCCATAAAAAGCAAAGTATTCAGAAAAGCGGCGGAAAATCCCGTAATTGCCGAAGATACGGCAATATGACAGTATTTGCTTGTCAGGCGGAAAATCCATCCCGTCAAATATCCGGCAAGGATTCTTGAAAGAACACGGTGAACAAACGTCAGCAAAGGACTGATTTCAAAACAAATAAGACCCATTGCGCTGGCGCCGCCGATCCCCATTGCCTGCAAAAAGCTGGTCATACCGAATACCGCGCCGAGAATCGCACCGCCCTTCGGTCCGAGAACGATGCCCGCAATGGCAACGGGAATTACGTTAAGCGTGATGGCAAGCGGACCGATGTTCAGATATCCAAGCGGTGTCATGGATAAAACGATCAGCAATGCCGTCAATAAACTCATAGCAGCTAAATTTTTTGTTTTTTGCAAATTTTGTCTTGGTCTCATCATTCCATTCCTCCTGTTATCATTCTCCCATTCGGAGATATCATACATTTTTTGACAAAATTCTGATTTTTGACGTAAAAAGTCTTGCATTTCATCGGATTTCAAAAGAATATCCGTGAGCCGTTTATGACATATCACATCTTTTTAAATATTATATCATGTTTTTTTGTGAAAATCTATATATTTTCAAATTTTTTTATGATATAATAAAATTGTAGTTCAAAAAATAAACGGAAAGAAGGTCAAAATCTTATGTTATCAGGAAAAACCGTCGTTCTCGGCGTAACAGGAAGCATTGCGGCGTACAAAATCGCAACCCTTGCAAGAATGCTCAAAAAGCTTCATTGCAACGTTCATGTTCTGATGTCCGAAAATGCGACCAATTTTATCAATCCCATTACGTTTGAAAGCCTGATCGCCAATAAATGTCTGATTGATACCTTTGACAGAAATTTTCAGTACAGTGTGGAGCACGTTGCCATTGCCAAGCAGGCAGACGTGGTTCTCGTAGCGCCCGCTTCGGCAAATGTCATCGGGAAGATCGCAAACGGCATTGCGGACGACATGCTGACAACCACCGTGATGGCTTGCCCTTGCAAAAAAATGATTTCTCCCGCCATGAATCACAATATGTATCACAATCCCATCGTTCAGGATAATATCGAAAAACTCCGCCGTTTCGGTTATGAAATCATCACACCGGATACGGGAATGCTGGCAAACGGCGATATCGGCGACGGCAGAATGCCCGATGAGGAAGTGCTTCTGGAATATATCCTTCGTGAAATCGCTTGTGAAAAAGATCTGAAAGGTAAAAAAATCCTCGTAACCGCAGGCGCAACCAGAGAAGCCATCGATCCCGTCCGTTTCATCACCAATCATTCCAGCGGAAAAATGGGGATCGCTATCGCCAAAGCCGCCATGCTCAGAGGCGCGGAAGTAACCCTTGTCAAAGCACATACCGAAATCGAAGCACCCATGTTCGTGAATACCGTAAACGTAACGAGCGCGGAAGATATGTTCCGTGCGGTAACCGAACGCGCATCCGAAATGGATATCATCATCAAAGCGGCTGCCGTTGCGGATTATACGCCCGAAACCGTTGCCGATCACAAGATCAAAAAATCGGACGGTGAGATGTCCATTCCTTTGAAACGCACCAAAGACATACTGAAATATCTCGGCGAACATAAAAAAGAAGGTCAGATTCTCTGCGGATTTTCCATGGAAACCGAAAATATGTTGGCAAATTCCCAAAAGAAACTGATCTCCAAAAATTGCGATATGATTTGCGCAAACTCTTTGAAAACCGCAGGTGCCGGCTTCGGTGTGGATACGAATATCATTACCATGATCACAAAACAAGGCGCGGAAGAACTTCCTTTGATGAGCAAAGAACAGGCTGCGCACCAGA
>SVRL01000049.1 GCA_015064845.1 Oscillospiraceae bacterium
GGGAATTTATAAGCCTTCCCCAGCGGGGGAAGGTGCCTCCCGATTCTTGAATCGGAAGAGAGGCGGATGAGGTGTGGTGCAAAATATTTTGCACTTTTGCGAAGCAAAACAACTACTCATCCACCACATAGTGTGTCCCTACTGATTCAAGAATCAGTGCCCTCGCAAGGGAAGGCTAACTAACCCCCATCTTTCGGCAACAGACAGACGCATAAACAATCATTTATCTTTCCATCGAACGCACGTTAACCAATCATTTACCGCACGAAAAGCATAAAAATCATCATAAAAAAGTGGGCAACGCCCACTCGAAGTTGCTCGCCTATCCAAGTTTTTCTTATATCTAAATAATACAAACGGCGAGGTCCATTTTGCGCAATTTCCTATAGTAATAAAAAAGCAATAAATCCAAGAAACCTGAAATATAAAACGGAGGAACTCATGACACATACATTTTTTATCAATGCATCTTCCGGAACGTTTGAACGCTATCGGGATCTGGTGGAAATGGAGATGGAAAAAAGGAAACTCCTGACGCCGGACCTGCTTCATGGCGGAGAAAATACGTATCCCATACGGGAATGGTACGGCCTCAAAGGAGAAAAGCGCGCGTATGAACGTTGCGCGGATCGGATCACGGAAATCATTGACAGTGATAAAAACGTGGCGGATGAATTCAATTTGCTCATATATATCGATTTGAATGAAATTCCGGAATATACGGCAGTTTCAAAGGAAAACGCAAGCGCGAAATTGCATTGCCGACAGGCGTTGCGCAGAATTTTGCGCGCATTCGTCTATCATACCTTGTATGTGGAATTGGAAAAACGGGGCTCGGAACCGAAAGAAACGCTTCTGATTCTGGATACGGGCTGTGAACCGCTCGACTTAGAAGAAAGCCCCGCGCGTACACATGAATACCAGTGCGAATTGCTCGGTCTGAACGAAGCGTTTTATGCGGAATATACCGCCGCGCAAGCCTCCGAAGAACGGTTTGAAACGCTGTTTTTGCGTGAAAGACCCGAATCCTCCGCATTTTGGCAAGGCGTTCGGGAAAGTTATGCAGCCGATTTGAAGCGTTTGTTCGCAAACGGCGCTCCCGAAATTTCCGACCGTCTGCTCGTCGGAGAATTGGCAAAAACGGAACGTTTTTATTACGTGAATAAAGTAAAGACCGTGCTTTTTGAAGAAAACCGTTTTGCCGCGGAAAAAAGTATGCGCGAATATGCAAGAGTCAAGATCAGACTCTACGTTTATATCCTGCAATGCGCGGAAAGAGAAACGTTTACGGTAAACCAAACCGCCCTCGGCGGCGATGAATCGGTCATGGGGCTCCATACCATTGATATGGAAGCCGTCAAAACGGTCTTGCATCGGAAATACGCCATGTATGACGAAGAATATCAAAAAATCCCATCCGACGGCGCTTGCGCGGAAATCAAAAAAACCTTTCGGGGAAAGATGAAAGAACTGCCGTATGAAGCCTACGGATTGGATCAATACGGCGCGAAAACGGAAGCCGATGATGCGCGGATTCTGAAAAATCTGAAAATTTCCGCCGAAATGCAAGCGTATCTGCAAACCGACGTTATGAAAGACCCCAAACCGAAAGCAGATGGCTCGGAAGAGGAAGATGAGGAAAGAAAAGCGGAAGTTACGGGCGTTTTCCGTATCAAAAGCGCGGAAGAATTGGTGGAAAAAGCAAGCGCGCTGAAAAAGCTTCACGGCGATTTCTCCAAGATTCTGAAAACGGGCGTCAACGTCTTGCTTTCCGATTATGCGCAAAGCTCCGCGTTTGGCGACGTCAAGCTTCCGCCGCGCAATCCCAATGAAGAAAAACCGCGTTACCTTCTGGAAACGGTGGGAAGCCGTGATTTTACTCAGGAAAACGCGCAGGACTTTTCCGAAAAAGCGTATCAAAGCGCAAAGGAAGAATATCTGAAAGCAAACCGTGTCTATACCGTTTCCGCCACGGCGATCGACGAACAGTATGCGTGGGTCAAAAGAAGAGCGAAGGAGATCGAAGAAAGCATTGCAAGCCTGAAAATCTCCGTCCTGATTGCAAGCGGGCTTCTGTTTTGCGCGTTTTTACCGTTTTTCATCATTCAGCGGAATCTGATTTTTGAAAGCCTGATCACGGTGTCTTTTGCCGCGCTGACGGCGATCATTCCCTTCGTGATTCTGTTTTCCGTTTTCGGATATCTGATCGGCAGGGAACGGGAAGGATATACGGAGGTATACAAAGAATTTCTGGAAAATACGGAAAAAGCCGTGCGGAAAAATAAATGCGCATGGAACGCATATCTCCGCCTGTTGGATACGAAAATTCCCGCGCTCCGTTATCTGTATGAATATAAAACGGACGTTGACGGCGCGTTTCGGGATTACCGCATCGACCGCGGCAAATGCCGATACCACAGAGCGCTTTTGCAAAGGCGCAGAGAAACCGTGGGAAATATACTTGAAGACCTGGCGGAAATCCCGGGTGCAGTCCGCGCGGAAAAAATGCCGCGTCGGCACTTGGATTATGAAAAAGCATTTTCCTGCGGAGAAAATGCCGAATTTTATTCCATCCTTACGGGAGAGGATATCGCCGTCATTACAAAAACGGAAGGAGAAGAAAGATGATATTCGCTAAAATTCTGTTCATGCTCGGCATGCTCGCTTTGATGGCAATTCCTTTCGTCATCGAATATTTCCGCTTCCGTAAAGATAAAGAAACGCTGAAGGTCAGCCGTTTCCGTACCGTTGTTTTTGCGGTGCTGTATACCGCCGCCGCAACGCTCGTGCTTCTGATCTTCACGCGGATTTCGGAATGGCTCGGTTCGCTGAGCCTGATTCAATGGATCCTGAAAAATACGGGAACGGCAAAAACGGATTACGCGGCGGAGCTTTACGTTGTGATTCTCGTCAACGTCTTGCTCGGTTTCGGCTTTTTCCTTTTGCAAAGCGTCGTGCGCACAGGCTTGCGGAAAATGGACGTAACAACGCCGAAAAACGAAGAAGTTTTTACACGCGTCCAGCAGTTCGAGCGTAAGCTCATTGCGCGTTTTAATACGAAAAAATGGTATTTCGTCGGCAGATTGCTGAAAGGCCTCTGCCTTGCGCTCTCCGCTTTGTACGGCCTTTTGTTTTTGCTGTATCAATGCTTTGCCATGTTTGAAGTGCCGTTTCTTCCTTATGAATGGATTCGCGCGTTTTTCGCTTTGACTTACCGCTATCCCGTCCTCGGCTTGCTCTTTTTGTGGGAGATCGCGTTCTTTTTGCTTGCCATTCAAGCCTTTGCCGAACGCTGTCCCGGTTGGAAAGACGAAGAAAAAATGCAGACCGACCCGATGGAAGAATCCATCCGCGCCGTTGATGAAGATTGCCGAAAGAATTTCGGCGCGTATTACGCCGCTTCCATGGAGCTGAAAACAAGGGAGCCCGTCTATTCCGCAGACCATGAAAAAGTCTCGGAAATCATCGGAAAAACGGTCGAAAATGACGTTCGCAATGCAAAGACCGCCAAAGATATCTATATCAGCGCGCTGGACAGAATGGAAAGAACCGAAAAAAGCATTTTGTTCAACGGCGGCTTCTTTTCGGAATTTTCCATGTATTTTTTCCGTTATCTCTCCGTCGGATTGGCGCGCGGAGACCGTCTGCTCTTCGTTTGCAATACGGATATCGGCGCGGAAAAAACGTACCGTTATCTCTATCGGGGACTTTGTGAAATTTCGGGATTGTATGACGCAAAAAATACGGATGAACGCCTGCGCCTCGGCGTGGAACATCCCATCTGGAAGATCGTAACGGTAAGCGGCGCGAAAGCGGGCATCGACGAGCATGAGGTTGCCGGCGCTTCCGTTTTGATCACAACGCCCGACTTCCTTTGCTCCGACGTTTTTGAGGAAATGAACGCGGATTCCGCCGCTGTTCCGGATACCGTCATTTTCACGGATACCGTGGCGGCAGTAAACCGCTATGAAAAACAACTCTTGCTTTTGCACGTAAAGCTTTTGAATATGCGCAAGCAATCCCCCGTCCGTTATTATTTCTTTGATGAAACCAGAACGCCCGGCGTGGATAAAACCTTGAAAAATATGTTTGCATCGGAAATTGAAACGGTGGATATCATGGAAAACTGTTACCGCGCCATGGTCAGCTGCTATAATTATAACAGCGTGAGCGGAGAAGCGGAAGCCGTTTTACCGCATTTCATTCCCTCCGATGAAAATATCGGCGTGATGATGGAAATGGCGGTCAACTGTATTGCCTGCGGTGCCGCTTCCGCTTCCGTTTTTGTGGAAGAAACCCTGCCGTATCAAGCGATCGAAGAAAGTATCCGCGCCAATATCCATAAACTGCGCGGCGTTTCGCTCGGCAAAAATCTGCATATCAACGAGTATGCGTATAACCCCGACCGTTATTCCGTGATTTTGGCGATGGATGCAGGGAATAACCTGCCGTCCGCGCTGAGAAAATATATCTCCATGACAACGGATAAACCTGCGCTCGTCATTCTTTTCTCCCGACCGTATCTTTTCAGGGATTATTATATCGAAAATATGGAAAAGCTTTGGCAGGGAAATCAGATTTTGCGTATTCCCGTCACGGAAAGCACGGAAAAGGATATTGCCGAAAAGATTTTGATGCAAGCGGGCTCGGGCGGTATTTCCAAGGAAGAATTGCTCGCGCTGGCAAGCGGTATGCCGAGCATGGAAGCGTATGCGCAAAGCAGAAATATCCGCAAAATCCTGGAAATGATTTTAGAGCTTTTCGGCGTGCGTTGTACGGAACCCTCCTTCGTGTACCGCTATTTTGAATATACCTCTTTCCGTGATTTTGACCGTAACGGTAAATATGCGCCCGAAACGAAGATCACGCTGCGGAGCAAGCATATGCTTTACGATATCATCCGTATGCGCGACCGTATCACGCTCCGTACGGCAAGCGGAGAGACCTATGAGCTGCCGCTTTCGAAAAAGCGTCTCACGCAGAATTATATCGAAGGACAAAATCTCATTTACGGCGGCGAAATTTACTGTATCCGAAAGATTGATACCAAAAAAGGTGAAATCTACGCGGAATTGGCAGGCGGCGGCTATAACAGCGAGGTCTACAGCTATATCCAGTCCAGAACCTACCGCTTGGACGGTTCCGCTTTGGAAACGGAATTTCTTTATCCGCCGAAGCGTACGTCCGTCAACGTCAGAAAACGCGGAAAAACGGCGCAGGAAACCGAACTGCGGGAAGTGTGCCTGAGTGCATTCCGCGTTCCCGCGGAAGTTTTGACAAGCGGCTATTACGACGTGGATCCGCAATCCATGGACCGTACGGCTTGTGAATTTTATCATGCCATCGACGGCGAAAACGAAAAGATTCTTTCCGTTCAGACGTACCGCCGTTACGGCAATTTCAAAAATCCCACGTATTCCGGAAGCATATTGATGGAAGAACAAAAGCTTCGGGAATTGAAAAAGAGCCGTTACGCGGGCAACCGAAAACTTTCCGATATCGAACTGAACGTCAGTATGAAAGGCATTTCCGTCCTTTCCGTCAGACTTTGCGGTTCGTTCGGAGAAAAAAGAGGGAAGATCGCTTCCTTGGCGGCGGTTATGCTCGATGAAATTCTCCGCGCCAAATTCCCCTGTAAAGCGGATTCCCTGGCTGTGTGCGCCGTAAACGGTGCCGAAGATGAAATCATCGCGCATATGCCCCGCGTGGAATTCGTTGCCAAGGAATACGGCTCAGAGGAAGACGTGGAGCTTCTGATTCTGGAAGACTGCGCGGAAGATCTGGGTGTCATCTCCGTTCTGATGACCTCGGGCGATAATATTTTGCATACGCTTTTCGCACCGATCAAGGAATATCTCGATTGGTATATGAAAAAAGAAGACCGTAGCCACGATTATTTGTGGTTCGGTCAGGAAGCGGAACCCGCCTGCTTTGATTTTGCCGCCTTGCATACGCTTTCCTGCGTGTTGGGCGACGTAAAAAATAAATTCCATTATCAGGAAATTGAAAATATTGCCGAATATCACGTCTGTGATTTTTGCGGCAAACGCTATGCGGATAAAAACGACCTTTCCAAAACGGTGGACGACAGAATCATCTGCCGTCATTGCGCAAGGGAATTGGTCGGCAATAATAAAGCCACGCTCAAAGCTTATCTGGACCGTGCAAAGTTCTTCATGGAAATGAAATACGGCATCGCACTGGAAAATACGTATGAATTTTGTTTTGATTCCACCGCAAAGATCATTCACGCCATCCGACGGAATGAAGATTTGCGCGTGCGGAATACGGAAATCACCGCCAAGAGTTATATCTCAGACCAAACGGTCCATGCGGAATACGAGCTTCCGAGCGCGAATCTTGCCGAATTGCTCGTCAGAGAACTGACGCACGTATGGCAGATTCAAAATCTGCCCGACTTGGAGGAAGACCTTGCAAAAGGACATATCGCCTTGGTGGGAATTCAATATCTGCGTTATCTGAAACAGCACGCGCTTGCCGATGTCAGAACGCAGTATTATGAATCCTCGGAAAGCGAAGCCGCCGAAGGTTACAGAAATCTGACGGGCGAGCTGATGAAAAATCCGCAGTACGGCAATAATCCTTTCTTGTACCTGATGGGCGATGAAAGCGCAATGAAACGCAGACTCCCCGACCCGAACCGTATCCACGGTACGCGATATAAAACCAAAACGCCCGACCGTACCAAAGAAAATCTTTCGTATTACTATTATGAAAGACTGCCCGAACCGCTCAGGGACGCATATACGCAAGCATTGGAAGCGTTGCGTGCCCATGCGGAAACGTTTTGTCATGAAGCGTTTACGGAGCCTGAAAATATCAAAACCGTTTTGCTTTCCATTGAATACGACCATCCCGAGCTGTTTTGGTATACGGGTAATTATTCTTATTATCCCGACGGTACGGTCAAACCGTGTTATAGTATGACGGCGGAAGAAGCGGAAGCTATGCAAGCGCGTATGGAACCCGTCATAGCGGAATATCTGGAAGGTATCACGGATGATATGAGCGCGTATGACGTTGCTCTGCAGCTCTATATCAAGCTGATCAACCGCGTGGATTATGATACCGTCGCGTTGGATATTCAGAAAAAAGAAGGCTTGGAAAGAGATGAGCTGGATGAATTGCGAACGATCTGCGGCGTATTTCTCAATGAAACGACCGTGTGCGAAGGGTATGCGCGCGCATATCAGTATCTCATGCAGAAATGCGGCGTAGAATGCGCGGAATGTGCAGGTATGCTGACGAGAGAAGGCGGCGGCGCACACGCATGGAATCTCATCAAGCTGGATGGCGATTATTATCATATGGACGTAACGTGGGGCGATTCTTCCAATACCAAACAGGAAGTAAAAAATGAAAATATCGGCTTCAATTATTTCTGTATTACCACGGAAGAACTTCTCCGAACCAGAGACCTTTCTTTGAATCCGATAGAAATTCCCGCATTTACGGCAACAAAATGTAATTATCACTATCATAATGATCTCGTGCTGACATCGTATGATTTCAAAAAGATCAGAAATATTCTGACAAGCGCAATCAAAAAAGAGGAAGGATACTGTACGTTCAAATGTTCCTCCGCAGAACTTTTTGAAGAAGTACATACCCGATTGTTTGAAAATCCCACTCCCGAAGAAAATATTTGGGAAGCGGCAAGAAAAATAAGATCGAACGCCAAAATTTCGTGCTTTACCAACTCCGAAATCTATACCGTTACGATTTATATTGATTAAAATAACGGGACCTGTAAACGCAGGTCCCGCTATTTTTGTACCAAAATGAAAATCCAAGTAAAAAATGTGAGTTTGATGAAGTAACGATAAACGGGAATTTACGGTGGAAAAGCAAACTAATTTAAAGCCTTCCCCGGTGGGGGAAGGGGGACCATTTTGCAGAGCAAAATGGTGGATGAGGCGTTTATAAAAAAGTTTTGCAAATTTCTGTCTGTTTGCAAAATATATAGTTATCATTTCCCGCACGACAAACGAAGAATTGAACCCCCGTCAGCGTACAAACGAACGCCACGCACTGTCATTCTGGAGGGCAATGCTTTGCCCGATAGAATCTCATCGCAAACCTCAACTAATTTTCAAAAGAATCTTATCTTTTGCTACGAGATTCTATCGCTTCGTTTCACTGCGCTCCAGAATGACAGCAAAAAGGGGTTGTTTATCTACAGACAGAGAGAATTAGTAAGATAAACGGGAATTTACGAGTGTGTTCGTTTGAAAAAGCAAAGACATCGAAAGCCTTCCCCAGCGGGGGAAGGGGGACCGCTTGCGGTGGATGAGGTGTTAATAAAAAAATTTTGCTAACATCTGCCTGTTTGCGAAAACCGAAAGTAACGCCTCATCCGTCATTATACCGCTACGCGGTAAATGACACCTTCCCCCACCGGGGAAGGCATTTGGAATCTTATCTTTTGCTACGAGATTCTATCACTACGCTAACAGACTGCCGTAGGCTGTCTGTGCGCTTCACTCCAGAATGACAGCGAAAAAGGGCAGTTCAGCGACAGACAAAACGATTTTCAGACTTTTTATTACCCGTAAACAATCATTTACCGTTTTTCGGTTTATTTTGTGCAAATTTCCATAGAAAAAAGAAAAACTCCCCAAAAGGGGAGTTTTCTTGTTCCGGGTTTCAAGCTTGGGAAGGGCTTAGGAAAACACGGAAACAGAAAAATCAAAAATTCGACATTGTTGACTTTTCAGATTGATTCTATTATACACGATAAATTTGATTTTGTCAATAGGAAAATAAGAAAAAAATCATTTATTTTAACGCGAGTTCGATGGAAAGATCAATGATTGTTTAGCGTAATAAAAAACCTTGAAAAATATTCTCTCTGTAGAGAAAGAACCCCTTTTTGCTGTCATTCGTTTGTATGCTGAGGGAAATTTCAGCAACTTTTTATGCGTACAAAAAAACGAAAAAGAAATCCCCGTATCCTTTCGGATACGGGGAAACTTTAGGAGAAATGGAATGGAAAGATTGTAAAGTTAATTATTCTTTTTCTTCTTAACAACTACGAGAACAACCGCAACAACAACGCCGAGAACAACAATTGCAGCAACGATGATGATGATCGGAACGATATTGAAATCGCCGCCGTTACCGCCGCCATTGTTATTGGTGGTAGTATTGGAAGAGGAAGTGGAGGAAGAAGAAGCAACTTCGCCTTTAACGGTGATGGGAGTTTTGAGTTTTGCGTCGTCAAAGATTTCTTTCAAGCCTTCGATATCGCAACGGATGGAAACGTTCTTATTACCGGGAGTAGCGGTAGAAACTCTGGTGGTGTAGTCTGCTTCGTTCATCTTAACTTTAGCAGTCTTGCCGTCGCCGTTGTCATAGATCAAAGAAATGGTCATACCCTTCGCGCTGAACTGTTCGTTAGGATCATATTCAGTCTTTGTGGGAGCCTTGGTAACTTCAACGCCGATAGGAGTTTCAACTTCAACTTCAACTTCTTTTGTGAATTCAAGGCCGTAATCTGCCTGAGTAGCTGTAACGGTAACGTTGAACTTACCGGGAGCTTTGAAAACGTTTTTCTTGATGTCGTCTTCATTGAAAGTGAATTCAATGCTTGCATCGTCCATGGATTTCTTGGAATCGTCGGTGTAAACGTATTCAATGTTGAAATCGCCGATAGCGGGAGCTTTGCCGTAACGGTAAGTCTTACCTGCGGTGATGTTGATGTCTTTTACCTGAATAATGTCAACTTCAAAGGAAGTGGATTTACCGTAGTAGTAAACGGTAACGGTTGTTTTGCCGGGCTGAGAGAAATCGCCGGAGAAGAGGAAGTTGGAGTTATCGAGGGTTCTGGATTCAACACCGCCTGCATAGTTGATCTGAACCTGATAGCCATCGGTAAGGAAGCCGTCAGCAAGAGCAGCAACTTCGAATACCTGATTTTCGGGGAAACCGGTCATTTCAATGCCGGTAACGTCAGCAACGGTAACAGGGAATTTAACAGTCTGAGTACCGTATTTTACGGTAACTTCAGTGATGTCAGCTCTTTCGAAAGTGGAAACGTCGGTACTGGGGTCCGTAATGATTTCGGGTTCTTTACCGTCGTTGAAAGTAACCTTGAGCTGGATACCTGCGGTCTGGATTTCTTCACCAACAACGTAGTTGGTCTTGGTGGGAGGAGAAAGGAGTTCAATGGACTGAACGGTGTTTTCTTTTGCTTCGAGAGCGCTTTCGTAATTGGTAACGTAATCAAGGCTACCCATAACGATGTAGTCGATATCAACTTTAGCGCCGGGATAGTTACCGGTACCGTCATCTACGTCATAACCGAAGGGGAATATTGCGAGTTCGTAAAGGTTACCGCCCCAACGATTCTTCTTATCGGTAAATTCTTCGGTTTCGGGATCGTAAAGGAGATCGCCGTAGTTGGTGTTCTTGTTAAGTTCATACATAGAGAATACATAAGTCTGCCATTCACCGGAGCTGATGTATTTCTTGCCGTTGTGGTCGAGGTTGGTACCGCCGAGATCGGAAATGGTAACGGGCATGAATTTACCGCCGTTGGTGTGGTTCTGAGCGTTACCCAAAGTAAACTGGTCGCAAGTGGAGTAGTTTCTGACACGAATCTTTACGTATTCAGCCTTTGCGGGGGTGTTGGATTCACGGCCGACGGGGAAAACGCCGTTGTGAGCCGCGTCAAGAATGAAGATCATACCGGGATAAATGGAAGCGTCGGTAGACTGGATGGTGAGATATTCGCCGTCCTTGCTCAACCACCATTTGCGAGCGCTGTAAGAAGAGTAAGCGCTGGAAAGGATGGGAGAACAGATCTTGCCGTTTTCATCTGTGGGCTGGCTGTAGGGGTCAATTTCAATTGCTTCCCAAGTGCCGTCTTCTTTCTGATTAGCCCAAAGTTTATTGGTATCAGAATTGAAGTCAAGAAGATTGGAGTAGTAGATATTCTTGTCGTCAACGTCGATCTTGGCAGCAGAAACAGCCATCGTGATCGCAGCAAAAACGAAAAGAACCGTGAAGAAAATCGCGAAAATTTTTTTCATGAGTAAAAAATCCTTTCTGCATAAAATTTTTTTGCTATCTCATTATAGCATTTTCAGTGAAAATTGTCAATAAGGAAATGAAGATTCGATAGTTTTTTGATGAAATTTGTTAAATTTGCTCAAGCATCTCCACTCTTCTTTGATGCCTGCCGCCGAGAAATTCGGAATCCAGGAAAGCATTGGTAATTTCGACAACTTTTTCAAAGGAAAGAATACGTGCGCCCATGCAAAGAATATTTGCATTGTTGTGCTGTCTTGTGAGGGAAGCGGATGCGGGATCGGTGCAAAGACCTGCGCGGATCCCCTTATGCTTGTTGGCGGCAATGCTCATGCCGATACCGGTTCCGCAAATGAGAATACCGAGCTCAGCTTCGCCGCTTGTAATTTTTTTGCAAACGGCATCGGCGTAAAGCGGATAGTCAACGGAATCTTCCGTATCGGTGCCGAGATTCAGACAAGTGTAACCCTTTTCCGTCAAATAAGCAATCAAGTCCTTCTTATAGGTTACCCCTGCGTGATCGCAGGCAATCGCTAAAATTTTTGACATATGAAAACTCCTTTCTGCCGCAAATGCGGCGATTTTATTTACATGGAAATTGACCGAAAACGCGGAAAAATTCCAAAATGCCATGTTTTTTGAAGAAAAATAAATGATTGTTTATGAGAGTAAACCGTTCTGTCTGTTGCCGAGAACTTACGGCTTGTTAGCCTTCCCTTGTGAGGCAATGTCATTAAGTTAAGCGACCATTAGTTCTGCAAAATCTCTCCCTCAGTCAGCTATGCTGACAGTCTCCCCACATTTTGCGTAGCATAATGTACAGAGGGAGCCGCTTTTTGCCTCCCTCTGACGAGGGAGGTGGCTCGCGACGCGAGACGGAAGGAGAGAAATTGTTAACTAAATGATATTGCCTTGTGAGGGAAGGGGGGACCATTTTGCGGAGCAAAATGGTGGATGAGTAGTTTATAAAAGAGTTTTGCAAACAGACGGGATTTTGCAAAATTCGAAAGCAACACCTCATCCGTCTTGCCTAACGGCAATCCACCTTCCCCCGCTGGGGAAGGCTAACAAGCCTTGATTTTTCGGCAAGTATCATCGGCGATTCGCCATTTTTGTACGATAGGCAATTGTTCAAAATCAACCTCGCCGTTTGTATCGTTTGAATACAGGTAAATCAGCAATAGGCGAGCAACTATCAGCGGCGATTCGCCATTTTTGTACGATAGGCAATTGTTCAAAATCAACCTCGCCGTTTGTATCGTTTGAATACAGGTAAATCAGCAATAGGCGAGCAACTATCAGCGGCGATTCGCCGCCGCCTCTTTTTCTCTGAGTTCGCGTTCGGCTTGCGGAAGTCTTAAATATTCGGGACGAAGCAAACGGTCCGTAAAAACGGATTTATCATCGGTGTTTTGATAAAGTTCAAGGGCGGCAAGCGCAACGCCGTAAGCATTTTGCCAACGGCAAACAGGAGGTGTTTCTCTCTGGTAAGAAAGTTTTCTTTTTTCCATGATGGAATAACCGTCGCCGATGAAATAAACGGGACGGTCCGTTTCATCCAGTTCTTTCGCAAGCGCACCCGCATCAATGGTTCTGTCCTCGGTCAAACGGAGAAGCTTTCCGCCGCGATATTCAAAAACGGCGTTGTAAAGCTGATTTCTTCTGGCATCCATCACGGGACAAATGAGCGCGTCGGTGCAAAAAGGCGCAAAAGCTCTTGCCATCGCTTCCAAAGTGGAAACGCCGATACAGATTTTATTTTTACCGAATGCCAAACCCTTGATGGCGGAAACGCCGATACGGATACCCGTAAAAGAACCGGGCCCCTCGGAAACGGCAAAAAGATCAATATCGTCAACGGAAGTTCCCGTATTATCCATGATATTTTTGATGATGGGAAGCATAGTCTGACTGTGCGTCATACCGGATTTCTGCGAATAAACGGCAATGGGCGTTTCATCTTCGCAAAGCGCCGCCGTTGCAACGAGCGCAGAAGTATCAATGGCAAGTATTTTCATAAAAAGTCCTTCTTTAATTTATATTTGTTGTATGTGTTTGATTACGGAAAAGGAAAAATCAATCTTTTTTGCCTTTATCGTCGTTTTTCATCAAAGCGGCGGCAATCAGAATACCGCTTGCAATCAATTTCTTTTGATTATCTTTATCCTTGAACCATGCGGCGGCTTTGTTTACCTGATCTCTTGCAATCTGTTCGGCAAATTCCTTTACACCGACCACCACGATTTTCGAGGAATCTCTTCTGTCGATCAAACGGCGCGTTTTTCCGTTTTCTTTGATGAAAGTCCAAAGTATGAGTTCCGTTGAGGTTTCGGTTTCGTCCATATGAGCAAAACGAAGAAGCAGACCGATCTTTTTCAAATTCTTTCCGTAAAAATTCACAATGCATTTTTCCGCAACGGCAATGGATCGCTCACGGTCGAAACCGTTTTTTTCGGAAACGAGAAGCGGAACGGCAAGAGATTCACAGCCTAAAAGATCAGCCGTGCGCAAAGCGGAAAGATAAGCGGAAGCAAGTAAATCGTATTCGCCGTGATTGCCGTCGATCCATTTGGGAACGATGGCGTGAATCAGATATTTGGCTTTTAATTTGTAAGCCAGCGTGGGAACCGCGCTTCCGACGGCGCAGTAACCGATCTCATCGCAAGCTTTTTGCAGATTTTTTTGTCCTGCCGCTTTGAAAACGGGTTCGGAAATGCCGGGTGTCGCGCGCAGTCTTTCGTTTGCGGGAACCACGATGGCATCCGCCGAAACCTTTGCAAGATTGGATTTGAAAGCGTTAAATTTCATAAATTTACCTCGATTCCATGCAAAATGCAGAATGCAGAATTGGAAAGATAAATGATTGTTTACCGTTATCTCTCCCTCCGACGCCACAGACAAGCAACGCTTCTCTGTAGCGCCACCTCCCTCGTCAGAGGGAGGCAATTCAAGGCTCCCTCTGTACATTATGCTAC
>SVRL01000050.1 GCA_015064845.1 Oscillospiraceae bacterium
CTTTCTGCCTGCCGCCAGCGAGATCAGATCCTTGACGGTAATGCCCTTGAAACGAACGGGCTGCTGAAAAGCAAAGCTGATGCCCTTTCTTGCGCGTTGTGTGATGGAAAGATTTGTAATATCTTCTCCGTCAAGAATAATCTGACCGGAGGTAGGTGTCAAAATACCTGCGATGACCTTTGCAAGCGTGGATTTTCCGCCGCCATTCGGTCCCGTGATGGCAACAAATCTTTCATCAACCGTCAAGTTGATATTTCTCAAAATGCCTTTCGTTCCGTTTTCGGTATCTGCCGAAAACGATATATTTCTAAGTTCTAACATTGTTACTTTTAACCATCCTTTTCGGAATTAATATCCCAGTTCCGTACCGACAAGGATAACCTTGATACGGTTTACATGTCTTTGATATGCCATAACCGTAAAATTCGCGCAGATACGGCCGGGAGTCTTGCAGCCGTCTGTCATACCGCCGTTTCTTTCAAGAGAAATGCAATGCCCGAGCTTTGCGCAAGGTGTATTGCAGGAAAGCCGAACCGCATTTTGGGGTGCCGCTATGGTTTTCACACGGAGAACCGCCGCATCCAGATCTTTCACAAGCTTGTTAATTCCGGCAACCACGATCACGTTCTTTGCACCGTAAAGGAGCGCCGCGACACGGTTGGAGTTGCCGTCCACGTTATAAAGCTCGCCGTTTTCCGTAATGGCGTTTGCGCTTGAAAGATAGAAATCTGCGGAGAAAGCCGCGCGCATGGCTTCTTCTTTTTGTTCCTGCGTAAGACCGGGAGCCGCTCGGTCGATATAATGATAATTTCCCGTTTTCAAAGCATCGATAATACCTGTCTGCGTAAGCGTTACGGAACCGCCGTTTGCACAGGAAGAACCTTCGGGAATCAAAGAGAGCGCAAGCTCTTTTGCTTCTTCGGGAGTTTGAACGTAATAAACTTCCATGCGATGCGCTTTCAGCGCTTCAATCGTTTTTTCAATATTCGTCATGCTTTGTATCCATCCTTCAAATTTACAATTCGGTTAAAGGTATTCGGATTTTTGGTATCCTTTACAAAGTAGCCCGTGCGGACGAACTGGAAATGTTCGCCTGCCTTCGCTTCTCCGAGCGCAGGTTCGATCTTCGCCTGCAAGCGTACGGCGGAATCGGGGTCGATATAATCCGCATAAGTTTTGCCTTCGGGAATATCCGCTACGTTTTCAAGCGTAAAGAGATTGCTATACATCACGAGTTCGGTATCCAAAGCATAGTCTGCGGAGAGCCAATGAATGGTACCCTTGATTTTTCTGCCGTCAAGCGGATTGCCATTGCCTGCTTCCAGATCTGCCGTGCAATGAATCGCTTTCACGGAGCCATCTTCATTTTTATCAATGGAAACGCATTTTACGATATACGCGCCCATCAGACGAACTTCTCCGTTCGGTTTCATACGGAAGAACTTCGGAGGCGGAACTTCCGCAAAGTCATCGGCATCGATATAGATTTCCTTTGTGAAAGGAATCTGTCTTGTGCCTGCTTCGGAATCGTTGGGATTATTGGAAACAGAGAAATATTCCGTTTTGCCTTCGGGGTAGTTATCGATAATTACTTTTACGGGGTGAGGAACACAGATACGGCGTGTTGCTTTCATATTGAGTTCTTCGCGGATACAGCTTTCGAGCAGTCGGATATCCACAAGGCTGTTGGATTTGGAAACACCGATTCTGCCGATGAAGTCCAAAACGGAAGCGGCGGTATAACCTCTTCTTCTCAAACCGCAAAGTGTGGGCATACGGGGGTCATCCCAACCGTCCACGATTCCGTTTTCCACGAGAGAACGGAGATAACGCTTGGACATGACGGTATGTGTCATATTCAATCTTGCAAATTCGATCTGACGGGGCTTGCAGGGTTTATATTCCAAGTCAACATTGTCAATAACCCAATCATAAAGCGGTCTGTGAATTTCATATTCCAAAGAGCAGAGAGAATGTGTGATGCCTTCCAATGCGTCCTGAATCGGGTGCGCAAAGTCATACATCGGGAAAATGCACCATTTCGTGCCCTGTCTGTGATGTTCTACGTATTTGATACGGTAAATAACGGGGTCTCTCATGCAGAAGTTACCCGAAGCAAGGTCGATCTTTGCGCGAAGCGTATATTTACCTTCGGGGAATTCTCCGTTTTTCATGCGTTCGAAAAGATCAAGGCTTTCGTCAATGGGACGTTCACGGTAAGGAGAAACCGCTGCGTGCGTCAGGTCGCCCGCATACTTAGGATCACGGAACTGTTCAGGAGTCAGCTCGCAGACGTAAGCAAGTCCTTTTTTGATCAGACCTACCGCAAGCTCGTAGTCCTTTTCAAAATAATCCGAGCCGTAGTAGAATCTGTCTTCCCAATCAAAGCCGAGCCAATGGATGTCTTCCTTGATGGCATCGACGAATTCGGTATCTTCCTTTGCGGGATTGGTATCATCCATACGGAGATTGCATTTACCGCCGTATTTTTTTGCCGTACCGAAGTCAATGACCAGAGCCTTACAGTGGCCGATGTGCAGATAGCCGTTCGGTTCGGGAGGAAAACGGGTGTGAATTTCATCTGCAGTAATCTTGCCCGTTTCAATATCCCCATCAATCAATTCATATAAAAAATTATTATTTTCGCTCATTTTCTGTATTATCTCCTTCATAGGACTGTTTTATTTCAATTCGGCAATCTGAGCCGCAATACGCGCGCGGGTTCTTTCTTCTCCGAGAATCTGCATAACGGTATAGAGATCGGGCGCATTCTGTTTACCCGTTACCGCAACGCGGATAAACGAGGAAATGTCCGCAACGTTGCCTTTGAATGCGGAAGGATTTGCTTTATAAGCCTTCATATCGGAAGCGTATCCGAGTGTTTCCGCAATGGCTTTGATCTTATCAAACCATACGTTCATGGCATCGCTTGCGTCGTAAGTTTCAAGGAATTTTTCCAACGTGGCAACGATATCCGCATTTTCGAATCCTGCGGGATAACCGTCAACCATCGTATAATAAGGATCGTAGAAGAAGCCCATATACGGCTTTGCATCCACCCACGTTGCAAGGTCTTTTCTCGGTTTTTTACCGCCTCTGCCAATGGCGAGGATCTTTTTGGTATAATCAGAATCCGCCTTCAGCTGCACCGCAAAATCGGAATCAAACTGTTCTGCCCACGCAACGAGTTTTTCGTAAACTGTGTCCGCGCTCATACGGGAAATGATATTTTTGGAAACGTCTCCGAGCTTATTGAAGTCGAAAAGACAACCGGAAACGGACATCTTTTTGATGTTGAAGGGGAAATCCGTATAAGGCTTATCTGCGTTTTTCGCATGCCATTCCTCGTAGTTAGAGTTGAGAAGAGTCATCACGTATTCGCAAACAGCTTCGGGGGAATAACCCATTCCCGTATAATCGTCCATATTGGCACCCATATCACGCTTGGAAAGCTTTTTCTTGTTTCCGTTTTCATCCAATCTCATGATCTGAGAAATGTGCATATATTTGGGAAGCTTGAATCCGAGATAGGAGAAAAGCTGAATGTGTTTTGCAAGGCTGGGAAGCCATTCTTCGCCGCGGATGACGTGCGTAGTTCCCATCAAATGATCGTCAACAGCATGCGCGAAATGATAAGTCGGAATGCCGTCGGATTTCAAAAGAACGAAATCTTCGTCGTTTTCGGGGATTTCAAGCGCGCCTCTGACAAGGTCGGTAAATTTCGTTTTCTTTTCGGGATCGCCATTGGCAAGAATGCGGAGAACGAAGGGATGTCCCGCTTTGATATGTTCTTCAACGTCTTCCAAAGTGAAGTTTCTTCTTGCAAGCGTTTCGGCGCGGCGCGCTTCCGCTTCCGCCTGCCAGTCTGTATTTTTGATTGCTTCTTTTTTGTTGATCTGATGCAATTCGTCAAGCTCTTCTTCCGTGGTAAAGCAAGGATATGCTTTTCCTTCCAGAACGAGCTGTTTTGCGTAGGTCTGATAAATCGGACCTCTCATGCTCTGCTTGTAAGGACCGTAAGCACCTTTATCGGTAATATTGCCGTTTTCATCGAGAACGGCGCCTTCGTCAAAATTGATGCCGTAGGTTGCAAGGGTTTTGATCAAACCCTGCGCCGCACCTTCCACTTCTCTTTTCGCATCGGTATCTTCGATACGAAGATAGAAAACGCCCTTAGACTGGTGCGCAAGTCTTTCCGCAACGGTAGACGGGAAAAGTCCGCCGAAATGAACAAAACCGGTGGGACTGGGCGCAAAACGTGTAACTTTGGCACCTTCGGGAAGATTTCTCGGAGGATATTTTGCTTCAATATCAGCGGGGGTTTCGGTAATATGCGGAAACAGGAGTTCCGCAAGCTTCTGATAATCCATATTTATATTCTCACTTTCTGTATCTCTTAAAATTGATATTAAACGTCAGTCGGTTCTCCGTGTCCGGGATACGCTCTTTTACCCTTCATACAGGTAACGAGTTTACGCAAGGAATGGAGAATGATCTGTTCGTTGCCGCCATAAAGGTCGGTTCTGCCGTAACCGTCGGCAAAAAAGGTATCGCCGGTAAAAACGGCATCACCCGCAAAATAGCTTACCGAACCTCTCGTATGTCCGGGAGTTTCCATCACCACGAAACGGAGTCCGCCGAAAACAAGCGTATCCGTATCCTTGATGATTCTCGGTTTGGTATTGCAAACGATTCCCTTTCCGCCGAAAAAAACGGAAGAAGCGTTCTTCGCGCCGTCTTGCAGAAGTTCTTCGTCCTTCGCGTGGATATAAACGGGAACCTTTTTTATTTCAACCAGCGCATCCACCGCGCCGATATGGTCAAAATGTCCGTGTGTCAGCAGAATCGCCTGTAAAGAGTAGCCCTCTTTATCCAGAAATGCTGCAATCTGTTTGCCGTTTCCGTCGGGATCGATCAGAACGGCTTTGTCGGTTTCTTCGTCAACGACGAGATAGGTATTGGTAGCAAAAACGCTTGCTCCCAAAGTACATATTTTCATAAAAGGCAAAATTCCTTTCCGCCGAAGAAAATTCGGTCTGTTAATCATCTATTTAATTTATATATTATAACACATTTTCAAAAATTTGTCTACAAAATATTGCTATATTTTTTTGAAAAAAGCCATATTTCTATAGTATTTTTCAGTTTTTCGTGCTAAAATAAATTCGAGCGGAGATTTTCCGCATTCAAATCTTCGGTTTGAACCGAAAGAAAGGATATTATTATGCAAAAAATCACGCTTCGCGGTATTAACTTTGATAACGTGAATATGGAAGAGGCCGTTACTCTTGCCGAACACGCATTGAACGGAACCCGTTTGACATCGGTTTTCACTCCCAATGCAGAAATTGCCCAGCTTGCCGTTGAATCTCCCGAAATGCGAGGTTTGCTCCGACGCGCGGATATTCTGCTTCCCGACGGCGCGGGAATCTTGCTTGCTTCCGAAATTCTGAAAACACCTCTGAAAGAAAAAGTTGCAGGTGTGGATTTCGGGGAACAGATGCTTTCGCTTGCCGCCCAAAAAGGATATCCCGTTTTTTTCCTCGGAGGAAAGCACGGCATTGCAGAGCTTGCCGCTCAAAAGAAAAAAGAACAGTATCCCGGTTTGTCCGTCGTCGGCACACAGGATGGTTATTTTAAAAAAGAGGGCATCGAAAACGATGCCGTTTTGAAAAAAATCAACGAAAGCGGCGCCGTGATTCTTTTTGTTTGTCTGGGCGCTCCCACACAGGAAAAATGGATCGACCGCAACAAAGACCGCCTTCATTCCGTCAAGCTCGCCATGGGGCTCGGCGGTGCGCTCGACGTATATGCGGGCATCGCGCGCCGCGCGCCGAAAATTTTCATCCGTGCAAGATTGGAATGGTTTTACCGTTTGCTCAAAGAACCGCGCCGCATCGGACGGATGATGAAATTACCGAAATATATTCTCGGCACCTACCGTGAAAAATTTTCTTTCCCGAAGAAAACGCGCCGGAATTAAAAAATATACGCGCCGAAATAAGGCAAAATACCATCTTTATAATCATAATCCATTCCGCAGGATTCGGCAAGCTTTTTGACGTAAATACAATATGCCGACATACAGGAATAGCGAAGCTCGGGAAATCTGCACGGAATCCCTGCCGTCAGCAAACAAGGTTTGCAAAGCGAACAACCGCTCGCGCCGATCATAAAGCCGTGATGTCCCTGCTTTCGCATTTCTTCAATCAAACGAAACATGGCAGCGTTATGGAGGTTCTTTCCCATCAGCAATTTTTCTTTATCCGTAAAACTTTCGATTTCCCACTTCGTTTGCAAAACCAAAGCATTTTTATATGCCAGAACTTTTTCTTTCATTTCATCCGTCGTTCCGCAAACGGGCGGACAGGAATAATTCGCGCCGTACTGACCGCAAAGATTTTCTTCACAATACGGGCGAAATGCCGCATCAAAAACGATTGCATCCGTGGAAATCACGTTTGCATTACAAAACCCTTCTTTTTTTGCCAAAGCAATGATTTCTTCCGTTTTCATTGTCTTCGAATCTCCTTTGCAAGATATTTTATCATTTGAAAAAATTATACCTTAACAGGAGAAAAAAGTCAACCTGACTCATTCAAAAATCCAGGTTGAAGCGTAAATTCATATTGAACTTATCCCAACTTCATGATATAATGAAACCAATAAAAATATCCGCAACTTTGAAAATAGGAGTTGATCTGCTTTGCTCATTACAGACGAAAAATTTTTCGGAGAAGTTTTGAATGTCAATATTCCCGCGCTCTCTAATCTTCTCACGATTTACAAGAAAAAGGGGCTTGCCGCCGCGGAAAAACAGTTTGCCGACTATATCCGAGGCGCGCTTGAACCCGAAAAATATTTTCAAGTCCCCTATTATGAAAAAGAAAATTCGTGGTCTTATTCATATGAAAGCGATATGGATGCCGCCGAACGAATCCTTTCCGGTTCCTTGATGTCCTGCGGATATATGCATCAGTTTCCGAACGGAAAGATTGATTGGGAATGTAATCCAACTTATAACACCTATTCGGAATGGACGTGGCAGCTTTCACGCCATCACGAATTCCGCTGTTTGGGTAAATGTTATCGGGATACGGGAAATGAAAAATTTGCAAAAGGCTTCGCTGATCTTCTGATGAGTTGGTGCGAACAAGCTGTTTGTCCCGAAAACGCCAATCCGTATACGACAAACTGCTGGAGAACCATTGAGGCAGGCATCCGCATGACAAAAAACTGGCATTACGCATTTTTTGCTTGCTACCGTTCTCCTCACTTGACGGATCATATCATCACCGTTTACATGAAATCCATTTGGGAACATGCATTCCGTCTTCTGCATTTCAGCACGAAAGCCAATTGGCTGATCATGGAAATGTCAGGGCTTGCGCACATCGCTATGCTGTATCCGTTCTTCCGCGACGCAAAGCAATGGGGCAATCACGCTTTCCAAACGCTGGACAAAGAACTTGAAAATCAAATTTATCCCGATGGATTTCAGCATGAACTCAGCACAGGATATCACAACGTCGTCGTTTTGAATTATCATTGGACGCTTTGTACGGCAAAAGCCATGGGCTATCCCATCCCAAAAAAGCTTTTTCAAAACTTTGAAAAACTTTTTGAATTGAATATCAAATTGGTTTGCCCCGACGGACGTTTGCCCGACATCAACGATGGCGGTAGAAGCTCGGCCGTTGATTATTGCAAAATCGGGTTGGAATATTTTCCGCAAAACGATGTGATCCGTTATTTTGCAACCGAAGGAAAAGAAGGGAAACTTCCCTCTTTTGAAAGCATTGCTCTTCCCTTTGCGGGCATGGCGGTCATGCGCAACGGATGGAAAGAAAACGACATCTGGCTTTTCATG
Source organism: Oscillospiraceae bacterium (assembly GCA_015064845.1). Classification (GTDB taxonomy): domain Bacteria; phylum Bacillota; class Clostridia; order Oscillospirales; family CAG-272; genus QALR01. The sequence continues at coordinate 7,871 of SVRL01000050.1, forward strand.
GACGCGGGACCTTTCGGAAGATCACACCAACACGAGGACAAGCTGAACGTACTTATGCACGCTTACGGAAAAGCAGTTTTACGCGACTGCGGAAATTACAATTACGATACATCCGAAATGAGAAAATTCATTCTGGATACACGTTCCCATAACTGCGCTACCGTGGATGATCTTCCGCAAAACAGAAGGACAACGTATCGCTGGTTTCCCGAAATGCTTCACCGGCAATCGGATATGAAGTGGAATTTCACGTCTGAATGGGACAGTGCCGAGGGTATTTATAACGAAGGCTTCGGAGAAGAAAGCGTGGACGTCATTCACCGACGAAAAATCATTTTCTTCAAAAACGGATTGGAAAATCTCAAGCCTTTCGCTGTCGTTTGCGACCGTTTGATTTCAAACGACGGGAAACCGCACCGTTTTGCGGTTTCCTATCAGATGGATACCTATCCTTATACGGTAAAGGAAAATATTTTTACCGCAGATATGAGCGACGGTGTGAGCATGAATTTGATTTCATCTCTCCCGCCCGAAATCATTTCGGGACAGAAAGAACCTTTTTATCTCGGCTGGCGCCCCATTCATTCTCCCATCGAACATGAACACGCCCCCGCTCCTTGCGTACGTTACATTCATACGGAAAAGGAAGCGCGTATCATTACCGTTCTTTACCCTTCCGATTGTAAAGAAATTCCCATTCAAACGGTAAACGCTACATTGATTCCCGATGATACGGAAATTCAACTGATTCTGCAAAACGGGAAAATAATTCGGATTTCTGAAAACGATTATCCCTGTTTTTCATCGAATATAATTTAATTTTTATAAATTTTGAAAGGGTATACTTATGGAAAAAGTTATCTTGATCTCCATTGACGGCATGCGTCCCGACGGTTTTCTTGCTTGCGCAAACCCCTTTACCCAAGAAATGATGCGTATGTCCTCCTACACGTTGGAAGGAAAAACTGTTTTTCCCTCCGTTACGCTTCCTTGCCATATGTCCATGTTTCACAGCGTTCCGCCCGAAAGACACGGGATCACGACCAATCTTTACATTCCTTTTGCGCGTCCGTTGAACGGACTTTTTGAACAGCTCAAGCTGTTCCGTAAAAACAGCGCTATGTATTACGGTTGGGAACCCCTGCGCGACGTTTCCCGTCCCGAATCCTTGAAATTCTCCGCCTATCTCAATTCCTATGCAGAAGACAAAACCGATGCCTCACTCACCGATCTGGCTATGGAAAGAATTGAAAAAAGCAAACCCGATTTCGTTTTCCTCTACATGGTGGAAACCGATGAAAAGGGCGGACACGATCACGGTTGGATGTCGCCCGAATATCTGGATTGCATTTCCTTGGCGATTGATAACGTAAAGCGCGTTTGGGAAGCTTTCGGCGATGAATATACCATCGTGGTTACTGCCGATCACGGCGGTCATGACCGTTCTCACGGAACCCACATGCCCGAAGATATGACGATTCCCATGTTCTTCATCGGAAAACGCTTCGAATCGGGCAAACGGCTCGAAAATATTTCCATTCTGGATATTGCGCCCACCATTGCAGACGTCATGGCCATTCTTCCCGCTCCCGAATGGGAAGGAAAATCTTTGGCGAAACAAGAATAACGTGAGTGCGATGAAAAAATGATAAGATAAACGGGAATTTAGAAGAATGAAGAATGCAAAATGCAGAATGAAGGTAAACGATTATGTCAGCGCACAACGGGGCAAATTCGGTTCACGCAAAAAAGCAGATCAAACTAACCAGATGAACTTGTAAAAATAGCAGGAAATCTTGCTTAATTCGACCGTTTTAGGGAGAATTAAGCACACCTGCGTCTTGATTTTTATAAGTTCATCGTAAGCACATAGCTACAAGTTTGCACAGGCGGTCAAGCTGCCCAAGCTTGTTTGCTTCTTTTTTGGAACTTTTTTCTTGCAAATCAAGAAAAAAGTCAATCTAAACAATCATTTATCTTTCTATCGAACTTGCGTTAAGAATAATATATCAAAAAAAGAGAGCAAGAGCAAAAGGATTTTCTCCTTCTGCCCTTGCTCCTTTTCGCCTTTACGAGCGAACCGTTTGCTTATTCATTTGTTGCTTCGGCACCGGTATTCTGCGCCGCTTTTCCGCCGACAAAACCGGCAAGCAGGCTGGAAACGTCAATGCCTGTGGATTCCTTCATACCTTCCATGATCTGATCTGCGCTGTTCATAACGTCACGGACAAGCTTTGTGGAATTGCCGTCTCCGTACATGACGATCTTATCCGTTTGGGCAAGAGGCTGCGCAGCGTTTTTAACCACTTCGGGAAGCGCGGTAAGATACATTTCCAAAACGGAGGCTTCACCCATTTTCTTCTGTGCTTCCGCTTTTTTCTCAATGGCTTCCGCTTCCGCAAGACCTTTGGCGCGGATACCTTCCGCTTCTTGTTCCATTGCGTAACGGAGCGCTTCTGCTTCCGCTTTCTTTGCTTCCGCTGCGCGGATCGCTTCATACTGACGGGCATCGGCTTCTCTCTGGCGTGTAATCAATTCCGCTTCCGCTTCTTTTTCGGAACGGTATTTCATTGCGTCTGCCTGCTTCTTGATATCCGCATCGAGCTGGCGTTCCTTGATAGCAATTTCCTTTTCGGCAAGCTCCGCTTCTTTTTCACGGCGCGCAATATCCGCGTTGGTTTTTGCAATTTCGATAATCTTACGCTGGTTTTCCTGCTGAATCGAATATGCAGCATCGGCTTCCGCCTTCTTTGTATCGGCACGAACTTTCATATCCGCTTGCTGAACGGCAAGTTCCGCATTCTGTTCCGCAATTTTCTTTTCGGATTCTACTTTAACGGCGTTTGCTTCTTCCTGCGCTTTCGAGGTTGCAATCGCAATATCTCTTTGCGCGTTGGCTTTGGCAATCTGCGCGTTTTTACGGATTTGTTCCACGTTATCAATACCCATATTTTCAATGGTGCCTGCGGCATCTTTGAAGTTCTGAATATTGAAGTTTACGACTTCAATGCCAAGCTTTTCCATATCGGGAACGACGTTTTCGGTAATTTTCTTGGCAACACCCTGACGGTCCTGAACCATTTCCTTGAGTCCGACAGAACCGACGATTTCACGCATATTACCTTCCAGAACCTGTGTTACCAAAGCAACCAGTTCATGATGTTTTTTACCGAGAAGTGCTTCTGCGGCACGTTTCAAATGCTCGGGGTCGGATGAAATTTTGATATTGGCAACACCGTCTACGGTTACGTTGATAAATTCATTGGTAGGAACCGCTTCAGACGTTTTAACGTCGACTTGCATAACGCTGAGCGACAAACGGTCCACACGTTCAAAAAACGGCATACGCCAACCGGCTTTACCGATCAGAATACGTTTTTTACCGAGACCGGAAATGATATACGCAGTATCCGGCGGTGCTTTGAGATAACCGCTCAAGAAAAACACGAATACTACTAATACAGCAAGAAGAATAATAATTGGGGTCGGCATAAAATGTTCCTCCTTAAAGATAATAAAATAATAATTAAGAATTCCCCGGAATCGAAGGTAAGCGCGGATTGCCGTTTTGCTGAAAATTTACAGCAACCGAACCCGAAAAAACAGAAAGAGACTTTCAGCGTACTCTAACACCAAAAGTCTCATTATCATCATTTTCAGATTTAGTACGCACCGAGCACCTGCAGTTGCTGTCATGACGATCCGTACACATTGCCGGGGCAATGAACTACTCCCTTTCGACTGATGTTATTATATCATATGAGTAACATGATGTCAAGTATTTCCAATACGATTCGTATATTTGCACAAAGTAGAACTCTGTATTTTGTGATTTTCATTCAAATTTTTCTGTAATCTTTAGAACATCTTTAATTTTGGGGCAAAGTGATTGCAAAAATTTTTATTTATGATATAATGGGTACAAAAACAAGAATTTGACAAGGAGTCAATCGATATGAAAAAGTTTACGGCGTTCGTTTTGACGTTTGCCATTTTGATATTGTTGGTTGGATGTCAAGAAACCCACCCTCAAAACACGAACGTCTTGAAAGCGTGGTCCGGTAAATTCTCAGAAGAAAAACTGAAATCAGCAATCACTGAATATCAAGATAATTATACAAATATTGTTTCAGAAAAAGACAATGTATCAACCGTCTCTTTTGAAACGGGTTTTGAAACAACCGCATGTTCGGTCATCCGTTTATCTCCCACCGACGAGACTGACATTGAAGTTGAATTACACGGTTATATAGATTTGTCGGTCGGAGCCAATTGCGACGGCACAACGGTAACCGTACCAATCAATTGGTGGTATGCAAATGATGATAGTCGGATAAATGATTATTTCGTTTGGTCATATCTTGTTCGTGTGAAAGACACCTTCGGCGGTGACCACTACTATTATTTCAGAGTTGATTATCCTGCCCATGCACAAAAAGAGTGAAACCAATTTCAAAGCATCGAATAAAACGGAAACGAACCCCGACAGACTCAAACTGTTGGGGTTCATTTATTCGTTCAGTGGAAATCAAAACCGAGCTCTGCGGATAAAATTCCGTCAAAATTCTCTTTCATGCATTTTGAAAAACTCATAATATTCCCGAACGTTTTCAAGCTCGGTCCACGGTTTTGAGGTAACGGGAACAGAATCCAGATCATAAATTTTTGCGCCTTTCATGGCAAGCAAAAACGGCGAATGCGTGGAGATGATGAATTGACAGCCGTAAAAACGAGCCGAATCGGCAAGAAATGCGGCCAGCTCCGTTTGCAATTTCGGAGAAAGGCTGTTTTCCGGTTCGTCCAGAAGGTACAAGGCGTCCTCTTTGATTTCATTCGTAAAATAAGAAAACGCGCTTTCTCCGTTGGACATTCCGTTCAGTTCTTTGGGCAGACGGGCGGCGGTATAAACGGATTTCGTTTGCCGTTTCGCATCATTTCTCCTTTTCAGATCAGCATAATCGGAAAGAGAATCAAAACGGTATTCCATTCCTCGCATCTCCGCATATTCTTCAAAAAGCAAGTTCCGCTTACGGTCAATTTTCTGATTGATCGATCTTCTGTCGAGAAGCAGATCGAAAACGTCATCGCTCGCAATCAATCTGCTTTCCTTGGGAAGCGCCCCTGCAAGGGAAAATTCACAATATTCCAGATAAGAAACGAAATACGGCGTATCATTAAAAGGCGCGGTACGGCTCAATTTCAATTTTTGCGCAATGATATTGAGAAGCGTGGACTTTCCAGAACCGTTTCCGCCGTAAAGAATCGTGATCGGTTCAAAAGACAGCGTTTTCAATCTTTTTTGCGGAAAAATCTTAAAAGGATATACGTTTGTATGGGAATAGCACTGCATTTCCAATTGATAAGGATAATTCAAAACAAAACTGTCTTCATCGGAGCGCGATGCAAGGGCAAAAGATTCCAGATACGTTTTCATAACTGCTTTTATTCGATGACACTGACAAGTTCATTCATGTCTTTTCTCTTTTTTTCACGGAGCTTATCCCCATCTTTGGGATAACCGAGCGTAATAACCAAGCGCACGGTATCATCCGAATGACAAATTTCCCGAATGGCTTTATCATCAAACCAACCGAGAATACAAGTGCCAAGTCCCTGTGCTGCGGCTTCTGCCGTAATATATGCAGAAACGATGCCGATATCAATGGAGC
>SVRL01000051.1 GCA_015064845.1 Oscillospiraceae bacterium
GTAAATTCAAGGAAGAATTTCGCAATGTCAACCATACAGTCGTCTTCGTCCATGACGATCAGACCGCCGGAACCCATCATGGAGCCGATCTTGGTCAGGTTATCATAGTCGATGGGGGTATCGATGAGGGAAGCGGGGATACAACCGCCGGAAGGACCGCCGGTCTGAGCAGCTTTGAATTTCTTGCCGTTCGGAACGCCGCCGCCGATTTCTTCAACGACTTCTCTGAGCGTGGTACCCATGGGGATTTCAACGAGACCTGTGTTGGTGATCTTACCGCCGAGAGCGAATACTTTTGTACCCTTGGAGGTTTCGGTACCCATGGAAGCAAACCATTCGGGTCCGTTAAGGATGATCTGAGCGATGTTTGCGAGCGTTTCAACGTTATTGATGATGGTGGGTTTGCCGAAGAGACCCTTTACTGCGGGGAACGGAGGACGGGGACGGGGTTCGCCGCGGTTACCTTCAATGGAGGTAAGAAGGGCGGTTTCTTCTCCGCATACGAATGCGCCTGCACCGAGACGGAGAGTGATCTTGAAGTTGAAGTTTGTGCCGAAGATATTCTGACCGAGAACACCGTTTTCTTCAGCCTGCTTGATTGCGATTCGGAGACGGTTTACGGCGATCGGGTATTCTGCGCGGACGTAGATGTAACCTTCATCTGCGCCGATTGCATAGCCTGCGATTGCCATTGCTTCGAGGACTGCATGGGGGTCGCCTTCCAGAACGGAACGGTCCATGAATGCGCCGGGGTCGCCTTCGTCGGCATTACATACGACGTATTTCTTACCCTGAGGCTGAGCTTCCGCGAAAGCCCATTTTTTACCCGTGGGGAAGCCTGCGCCGCCGCGTCCGCGGATGCCGGAATCGAGGATGGTTTGAATGACTTCCTTGGGAGTCATGGTGGTAATGGCTTTTGCGAGAGCCTGGTAGCCGTCGCGAGCTATGTATTCATTGATGCATTCGGGGTCGATAACACCGCAGTTACGCAGCGCGACGCGATGCTGCTTTGCATAGAAGGGGGTCTGGTCGAGCGCGAGAATTTCATCGCCCTTTACGGTTTCGCTGTAAAGAAGCTTACGAACGGGATTGCCTTTTACGAGGTGTTCCGTTACGATTTCGTGCATATCTTCAGCGGTAACTTTGCTGTAGAACGTACCTTCGGGATAAACGATCATGATCGGGCCGAGTGCGCAAAGACCGAAACAACCGGTTGTGATAACCTTGATTTCGTCTTCGATACCTGCGAGCTTCAATTCCTTGACGAGTCTGTCGCGGATATCCATGGAATGGGAAGAGGTGCAACCCGTACCGCCGCAAATCAGGACGTTTTTGCGGATGCCGTCGCCCGCATCAACAACGTGACCGTGACCCAGACGCATGGCAACCGTGGGAGCATACTTATTTTTCAATTCTTTCAATTGTTCAATGTTGGTGATCATATCTTCGGTTTCCTTTCCTCTTATTTGTATCAAAGATATTTCTTGATGATGCCTTCAACGTCGGCAGGAGTGATTCTGCCGTAAACGTCGCCGTTGACGGTCATAACGGGAGCGAGACCGCAGGCACCGATACAACGGGTTGCATCATAAGAGAATCTGCCGTCGGGAGAGATGTCGCCTGCGCCGATTCCGGTGATTTCCATGCATTTGTCATGGAGTTTGCCGGAACCTTTTACATAACAAGCGGTACCGAGGCATACTGCAATGGATACTTTGCCTTTCGGATTGAATGTAAACTGAGCATAGAAAGAAGCAACGCCGTATACTTCGGAAACGGAAACGCCGAGACCGACGGCAATGGTTTTCTGTACTTCAAGGGGAAGATAGCCGTAGATATCTTGTGCGCCCTGCAAAACGGGCATCAAATTGCCTTCCACGTTTTTGTAAGAGGCAATCAGCGCATTCAGTTTTTCAGCCTGTTCGGGTGTATCAACGAATGCGACGGTTGTCATTTTCTTTTTCATGTATTGTTCCTCCTTAAAATAAAATTCCGGCAAATCATTTTCGTTTGCCGTTTTGAAACATACAAATTTTTTATACCTAAACAGTATACACGATTTTTCTGAAAATTTCCATAGTTTTTTGAAACTTTTTTGAAAAAATTTTAAATGATTTATGGATAATTTGTACAAAAATAGAGTTACTTGTCGAATCGGAAAAAACCATTCCCACACGGTGGGAATGGTTTTTTATTTCGAAAAAATCGTTTGTGTTCCATTTGGAACACAAATATTATTTCTGGATGAGGTGGAAAGCAAAGCCGCCGATATCGTCTTTCATGTAAACGAATTTCAGCTTGCCTTTTTCATCGTAGGTTGCTGTGGTTTCGTCAAATTCCACGCCGAGTCTTTCAAGATAAGAACGCGCGCGGTCGGGGAAGTTACAGCCGATGGCAATATGACCGTTCTTTCCGCGGAAGGGAAGATGCATAACTTCGAATTTGGTTCCCGCAAAGGTCGCTTTGGAGCGAACGTCGGGTTCGAGAAGGAAGAGCTTGCAGAGAAGCGCCGCCGTTTTTTCGCCTTCTTCTTTGTTTTCGCTGTTGATGCCGACGTGAACGATTTCAAAACCGTGCATGAGAGCAACCGCGTTTTTCGTGAGCTTTTCGATTTCATCGAATTTACCCGCGTTGATGAGGGCATCCTTTACCATGAAGCTTCCGCCGCAAGCAAGAATCTTGGGATTTTTCAGGTAAGCGAGGATATTTTCTTCGTTGATACCGCCTGTGGGCATGAATTTAAGGTTGGAATAAGGAGCGGAAACGGATTTGATGACGTTCAGACCGCCGATGGCTTCAGCGGGGAAGAATTTAACCACGTCAAGACCGAGTTCCATTGCCTGTTCCATTTCTCCGCAGGTTGCGCAGCCGGGGCAAACGGGAATGCCTTTTTCCAAGCAGTATTTCACGATCTTCGGATTGAATCCGGGAGAAACGATGAATTTGGAGCCTGCCGCAATCGCTTGGTCAACCTGTTCGGTTGTGAGAACGGTGCCTGCGCCTACGAGCATTTCGGGCATTGCTTCGGTAATGTTCTTGATTGCCTGCGCCGCAGCTTTGGTGCGGAAGGTTACTTCCGCCAAGGGAAGTCCGCCGTTTGCAAGCGCTTTTGCGAGCGGTACGGCTTTTTCCGCATCTTCGATTTTAATGACGGGAACAATGCCATAGTCGCCGATTTGTTTCAAAATATCATTCATGGGATTTGTACCTCCGTTTGATCGCGTTCGGGACGCGTTATTTTTGTTTTGTAAGAAATTGTGCGAATCAAGCCCGCCGTTTGCGTGATTTGAACGTAAGAAAACTTCAAATCGGCGAGCAAATACAGGTGGGCGTTGCCCGCTTTTTCGGGGAAATCGAAAAAAATTAAAAATATCCCTCTATAATTATACAATAATGTGTTGCATTTGTAAAGCATTTGGTATATAATTTAATTTAGATTATCGGAAATTTTTTTATTTTTCCCTCAAAATCGAGAAAAGGACGGTAAAAAACAATGAAACCTTTTATGGACAACAATTTTCTGCTCGACAGCGAAACGGCGAGAATCCTCTATCACCACTATGCTTCGGAAATGCCCATCATTGACTATCACTGTCATGTGAACCCAAAAGAAATTGCCGAAAATAAAAAGTACAAAAATATTACGGAAATCTGGCTCGGCGCCGATCACTATAAATGGCGCGCTATGCGTTCCTGCGGACTTCCCGAACGCGTGATCACGGGCGATGCCGGCGATTATGAAAAATTTGAAGCGTTTGCAAGCGCGCTTCCTTCCCTCATCGGTAATCCGCTTTACCACTGGTCTCATCTGGAACTCAAGCGTTATTTCGGTTACGAAGGCATCCTTTCTCCAGAAACCTGTGAAACGGTTTGGAATCTTGCCAACGAAAAGCTTGCTTCCGACGGTATGAGCGTGCGTGAGATCATCAAGCAGTCCAACGTCAAACTTCTTTGCACCACGGACGATCCCATTGATACGCTGGAATATCATAAAATCATTGCGGAAGACGAAACCTTTGACGTTCAGGTGCTTCCCGCTTTCCGCCCCGACCGCGTTATGAATCTGGATAAACCCGATTTCTGCGACTATATTGCAAAGCTTTCCGCTGTTTGCGGTATGGAAATCAAGGATTTGGATTCTCTTTGCGCCGCTCTGGCAACGAGAACCGCTTTCTTTGAAGCAAACGGTTGCCGCACTGCCGATCACGGTTTTGACGATGCCGTTGTTTTTGACGAAACCAAAAACGCGGAAGAAGCAAAGGCTGCGGCTGACGAGGCTTTCAAAAAGGTTCTTGCGGGCGAAAAAGCAACCGCGGAAATGACCACCGTTTACAAGAGTGCCATGATCCGTTTCTTCGGCGCGGAATACGTGAAATACGGCTGGATCATGCAGATCCACTTCGGCGCAATGCGTTCGCCCAATACCATCATGAAAAACCTTCTCGGTCCCGATACCGGTTACGATACCATCAACGGCACCAACTGCATTCAGGCTCTTGCAAGACTGCTTGACGCTCTCAACGTGGAAAACGCTCTTCCCAAAACCATCCTCTATTCTTTGAATCCTGCCGATAACGCGGCGCTCGGAACACTTATCGGAAGCTTCCAGTATACAAGCGAAGAAGCGGAAGGTCTTTGCTGCTTGCCTCCCATGCAGCACGGCAGCGCTTGGTGGTTCAACGACCATATCCGCGGTATGAGGGAACAGCTTCAGAATCTGGCAAGCCTTTCCGCGCTCGGTAAATTCGTGGGTATGCTTACAGACTCCCGCAGCTTCCTTTCCTACACGCGCCACGAATATTTCAGACGTATTCTTTGCAGCGTGATCGGCGGTTACGTGGAAAGAGGAGAATATCCCTTTGACATCGAAACCCTTGCGCAGATGGTTTGCGATATCTGCTACAACAATACGAAGGACTTCTTTGAGTTCAAATTGATTTAAGTCAAATACACTCTCACCGATTGATGATCGGTCCGAATGTTAAAAATATTATATTTTCAGGAGATTATGAAAAATGGCAAATGAAAAAGAAATGCAGGGCAATGAAGCTCCTGCGGAATGCACACACAATTGTTCCACCTGTTCTGCGAACTGCGGTTCCAAAAAACAGTCTATGTTTGAAGCGATCAACCCCCTCAGCATGGTTGGCAAGGTTATTGGTATTGTCAGCGGTAAGGGCGGTGTCGGTAAATCCATGGTAACGAGCCTCAGCGCCGTTGAACTCCGCCGCCGCGGCTATAAAGTCGGTATTCTTGACGCGGATATCACAGGTCCTTCCATTCCGAAGGCTTTCGGTCTTTCCGGTATTTGCGAAGCGGCTCCCCTTGGCGGTATTCTTCCCATGGAAACCAAAACCGGCATTGAAGTTATGAGCGTAAACGTTTTGCTCGAAGACGTTACTTCTCCCGTTGTCTGGAGAGGTCCCGTTATTGCAGGTACGGTCAAACAGTTCTGGACAGACGTTGTCTGGGGCGATCTTGACTGCATGCTCATCGACTGTCCTCCCGGCACGGGCGACGTTCCGTTGACCGTTTTCCAGTCCATTCCGCTTGACGGCATTGTTATCGTTACAAGCCCTCAGGACCTCGTTTCCCTCATCGTTGAAAAAGCAGTTAACATGGCAAAACTCATGAACATTCCGATCGTTGGTATCGTTGAAAACATGAGTTACGTTAAATGCCCCGATTGCGGTAAGGAAATTCACATCTTCGGCGAAAGCAAGATTGAAGAAATTGCCGCTAAATTCAATATTCCCGTTCTTGCAAAGCTTCCCATTGATCCCGCGCTCGCCGCTATGTGCGATGCAGGTACCATTGAACTTTGCGAAAACGATACTGCCGCTTCCATTGCCGAAGCCATTGAAAATCAGCCCTCCAGAGTGATCTGATGAGAAAAAAGATTCTTTTCGTTTGTTCCCAGAACACTTGCCGAAGTGCCGTTGCCGAAGCTATTCTCTTTGAATACGGAAGAGAACGCTACGATGCTTCCTCCGCGGGACTTTACGCGCGTGAGGGAGACCCGATGATGGGCGAATGTGCAAGAGCTTTGGAGAAGATATTCGGACACGGTTTTTCCGCCGTTTCCCACGAGGCGCACAGACTGACGCTCGCGCATATGAAGCACAACGATCTCATCGTAGCGGCAACGCCTCGCCATGCAGAGCTTGTGAAAGCGTATTATCCCGCTTTTGCGGACAAGGTGGTTACGTTCCCGGGCGGAGGAATTTACGATATTTCTTTGCTTTACGGACCGGCGCTGGAAAAAGCCGTTGAACGCATTCGAGACGAAATCTTTGAAATGTTTTTGAATGATGAACAGTAACGTTGAAATTCTGCCGATGACGAAAGATTCGGCAAAGAACGCCGCGGAGTTGGAAAAGCTTTGCTTTTCCGCTCCGTGGAGCTATGAAATGCTTTGCAAAGAAGGTCTTTGCGAGCAAGGAGAATTTCTCTGCGCCTTTGTGAACGGAGAATTTGCCGGATACGCGGGAATGATTTGCGTTTTGGATGAGGGACAGATCTGCAATGTGGCGGTGTGTCCCCTTTTCCGTCGTATGGGCGTTGGCGAGGCTTTGATGGAAGCGCAGAAAAAAGCCGCTCTTTCGCGCGGTCTTGCCGTGATGATGCTGGAAGTTCGCGCAAGCAATATTGCCGCGCAGAAGCTCTATGAAAAGACCGGCTGGGAAAAGGTCGGCGTTCGCAAAAATTATTACTCTTTTCCCCGTGAAGACGGTGTTCTTTATAATTTATATTTATCGTAATCCGACGCGGATTCGATGGAAAGATAAAGGATTGTTTATGTTATTTACTTTTTCTTTATTTGAAAGAAAAAGTTACAAAAAGAAGCAAACAACCTTGCAGGTTGATCGCTCATTCAGATTTTGTGCTTTTTGCGGAGATGAATTTGTAAAAATCGAGCCGCGGGTACGCTTAATCTATCGTTTGCGATAGATTAAACGAGATCTCCCGCTATTTTTACAAATTCATCTTGGAAAGTATGAACAGATTTTATGCGCAGGCTGTATTTGCAACACACTGCGCTGACAGAACGGTTTAGCATAATTCTGAATTCTGCATTTTCATAAATTCCCATTTGTTTTTCTAAACGCCATCGAACTCACGTTAATCTGAAAAATTTTTGGAAAGTAGGTTTATCAATGCGTATTCTTGCTTTTGAAAGCTCCTGCGATGAAACCGCTGCCGCCGTTCTGGAACGCAAGGACGGAAAAATTTCCGTTCTTTCCAATATCGTGGCTTCGCAGGTTGCTATCCATGCAAAATTCGGCGGCGTTGTTCCCGAAATCGCAAGCCGCGCGCACAGTGAGGCTATTTCGGGCATTACTTACGAAGCGCTCGAAACAGCGGGGCTTACCATGGACGACATCGATGCCGTTGCCGTTACAAGTAATCCCGGGCTCATCGGCGCGCTTCTCGTTGCCGTGAATTTTGCAAAATCTTTGGCTTACAGCTATGGAAAGCCGTTGATCCCCGTGAATCACATCAAGGGACATATTGCGGCGAATTATATTTGCCATCCCGAATTGAAACCGCCCTTCATTGCTTTCGTGGCTTCGGGCGGACACACTTCCGTCGTTCGTGTGGAGGATTACCGTGCTCACACACTCATCGGCGCAACGCGCGACGACGCGATGGGGGAAAGCTTTGATAAGGTTGCGCGCGTGATGGGAATGCCCTATCCCGGCGGTGCGGCAATGGATCAGCTTGCCTATGAAGGCAAAAATCCCATGAAATTTCCTTCTGCCGCCATCCGCGATGATTCTCTTGATTTTTCGTTCTCCGGCATTAAGACCGCGGTTCTCAACATGCTGAATCAGATGTCGCAAAAGGGCGAAGAGATTCCGCGCGCGGATATTGCCGCAGGTTTTACCAAGGCGGCTGTTTCCAGCGTAACGACAAAGCTCGGTATGGCGTTTGACCGCAATCCCGATATGAAAGCGCTCGTGCTTGCGGGAGGTGTTGCCGCAAACTCTCATTTGCGTACGGCGTTGGAACAATTTACGAAAAAAAGAGGAATCGCTCTTTATATGCCCGAGCTTCGCTATTGCGGAGACAACGCGGCGATGATCGGCGCGGCGGCGTTTTTTGAGTGGGATGCCGGTAATCTGGCAGATGTTTCTCTCAATGCTTACGCGTATTCCGTTTGATGTCAAGATGTAAAACTGACGAAATTTACGAGTAAAATTTTGTCGGATTTGTGAATCATTTCCTGCTTTTTCTGCAAATTTTCGGTGGAAAAACGGGAGAATTCCACACATGGTTTTCCACAATTTGTGGAAAACATAAACTCACATTTGTGGAAAAAAATCAAAAAATGCCGTAAATACTGGGATTTTTTTCAATTGGTTGTGGAAAACCATGTTGAGAATGTGGATAAAACGACTCGCAATTTTCCACATAAATCTGTGGAAAATCAAAATGCGAGGAAACGGTCTGCGGAAAGGAGTTTTGTATGGAGTTTGAATTTCGTTTCGGAAACTCCGTTTTGAATTTACCCGGCGCTTGCGTGCCGTTTCTTTCCTCGGCTTCCGCCGAACAGTTAAGGGTTTTGATTGCGCTTGCAAGCGAAAACGGAAAAACCCCCGAGGGACTTTGCGCCGCCGCCGATGTTTCTGCGGAGCATTTGGCAGAAGCAATTCTTTTTTGGGAAAATGCGGGTGTTCTTTCTTTTTCTTCGGAGCTTCCGCGTTCTGCCAAGCCTGCATATGAAGCAGTTCCTTCCTATACGGGCGAAGATATGGCGCGAATCAATGCTTCCGGCGAGGTTGGTGAGCTGATTGACGTTTGTTCCGCGATTTTGGGCAAGACCTTTACGCCGACGGAATCGGAAACGTTCTTTTATCTTTTTGACGGCTTGCGTCTGGATTTCGAATATATCGTAAGGCTTTGCAAATATTGCCACGATATCGGCAAACCTGCCGTGCGCTATCTGAAAACGACGGCGATTTCTCTTTATGACGGCGGAATTACGACGGTCGGTGCGTTGGAAGCTTACATCAACAAAGAAGAACGCAAAAGCGATATGGAATATCGAATTCGTTTGCTTTACGGTTTTGGCGAGCGCGCGCTGACACCGAGGGAGAAAGAATTGATTTCCGAGTGGGTCATTGATTGGAATCTTCCTTACGAGGTCATTGAGCTCGGATATTATCAGATGATGTCAAGTTCGAAAGTAACGACTCCGAGAATTTCTTATGAACATAAAATTCTGCGAGATTGGGTAAAAGAAGGCTGCCGCACGAAAGAAGACGTGGAAAAATATATTCCCGAGAGCAAAAAGAAACACGAGAAGAAAAAACAGGAAGAAGCGGCGAAAGACGTTGGATTTGATCTGGATGAATTTTTTGCTGCCGCAACGCTTCGGGGAGAAGAATCCTCGGAGGGCGGAAACTGAACGTACGCCAAAAAATTATAAATATCATTGCACGGACAGGAGATCACTATGGCATACAATGCTGAAAATTATAAGCGCATAGCGGCGCAATTCAAAGACAAAAGCATACGCGCACAGCAGGCGGCAGACGTACGCAAGGCGGAGCTTCACGAAAAGCTTCCGCAGGTTGCGGAAATTGACCGCGCGCTTGCAACAACGGGTCTGCGTATCATGAAAGAAGCGCTGAACGGCAGAGATGGTTTGCAGGAGCGTGTACGCCGTCTGGAAGAAGGAAACAAGCTTCTTTTGGAAGCCAGAGCCGAAATTTTGCGCGCAAGCGGATATCCCGAAGATTACAGCGACGTGCATTACGAATGCAACGAATGTATGGATACGGGATTCGTGAGTGGAAAAATGTGCAAATGTCTGCGCACCGCTTTGAATTACGCGGGATATGAAAGCTCGGGCGTTCTGAAGCTGATTGAAAAACAGAATTTTCAAACTTTCGATCTGAAATATTATGAGGGCAATGAAAGAAAAAATATGGAGCGCATTTTTCACAGAGCACTGACTTATGCGGCAAACTTTGATGGAAAATCCATGCAAAATCTTTTGTTCGTCGGTACGACAGGGCTTGGAAAAACCCACCTTTCCAGTTCCATTGCCAAAATCGTGATCGATAACGGTTACGACGTGCTTTATGAAAGTGCGCAACAGATCTTTGCCGATTTTGAAGCGGAACGCTTTGGCCGCGTACCTTACGGAGAAAATCGAACGAGCCGTTATTTTGAATGCGATCTTCTGATTATTGACGACCTCGGTACGGAAATGCAAACGCAATTTACCGTTCCTTGTCTTTATAATCTCATCAACACCCGTTTGATTTCGGAAAAGAGTATGATTATTTCCACCAATATCCGAAAAGAAGAATTGCTTGCGAAATATTCCGACCGTATTACCTCCCGACTGTTCGGGGAATTTGAAATCTGTGTTTTTACGGGGAAGGATATCCGCAGTCAGAAGCTTATGAAAAAGATAAAATAATGTGCGTTCGATGATAAAATGGTAAGATAAAAGGGAATTTATAAGCATAAAAACTTGCTGAAATTTCCGTCAGCATACAAATGAATGCCACGCACTGTCATTCTGGAGGGACGTAGTCCCGATAGAATCTCATCGCAAACCTCAACTAACTTTTGAAAGAATCTTATCTTTTGCTACGAGATTCTATCGGGGCTTCCGCTGTAAGCCCCTCCAGAATGACACAAAAAAGGGACATTTTTTCTACAGACAAGAGTCTTTTGCAGATTTTTTATTTCGCGTAAACAATCATTTATCTTTCTATCGAACTTGCGTTAAAATAAGCGGCAATGCTTGCATAAAATGAAAACCACCTACTGTCCGTAATGGATGGCAGGTGGTTTTTTGCGGAATATTTTAATTTTTCCAATATTGGTAATTGAGATATCGCTCACAACGCTCTTGACTGTGCAAAGTTGCTTGATTTGCATAACGCACTGCACGCATTTCATCTAATAGCTGATTTTGATTATCGTGATTGCGTTCTTGTATTTCACGGATATGCTGAATTTCATTGGTCATAAAATTGCTGTTCGTTCTGATTTTATGCAGGTCATCAGACATATCGGTAATATATTCGGAAATCAAATTGATTTTATTATTCATTTGATAAATTCCTTGAACTACGATACCTCGAAATACTCGTTCTTCATAGATGGCGATTGCTTCACGCATCGTATCCGCAAGATTATTTCGAAAAATTTTATGCAATTCAAATAGACAAACCAAATCTCTGTAATCCTGCGGAATGATGTTCAAATTCAGCATTTTTGTTTTTGCTTTATCTAATTTTACGGCTTGCTGCTCAAAAAATTTTGCTTTTTCTTCAAAAGCGGTGGCATTTTCATCATGTTTTTTCTTTATTTCAAGGGCGATTTTATAATTTTCTTGTTCAAATTCTAAACGCATCATCGCGGACTGTTCTTTTAGGAGATAATTAGTTATATTTTTCTTTTCTTCTATCTCATGTTTTTCATTGCTTTCCGGATGAAATAATACATATAATAAATTAAACAAAAATGCAAAAAGCAAAGGTGTTATAAACAGTACACCCAATGAGATTGTAATTATTATCCAATAGTCAATTTGGATTTTATCAGTTTGTAAGAAAGATGCTACTACAACAAACAAAATAAAAGTGATTATGAAAAAGATTGCATAATATGAAAAAATTCTCAACCACGAAAAAAATTTTGTTTTTACTTTTCTGTAAACTGTATCATAAACTAACTTGTATTGCTCTACGAAGTTACCGGAACTATCTTTATGTCGAGATAAGTCATCCAATTCCTCTTTTATAGCTTCAAGTTTTTTATGTTCAAAATTACAAACTTCATTGCCTTTCGCTTTTATGAGATTTGCTTGATTTTGACATTGTTTACTCAATTCGCGTAAAACATCTGCTTTATAATCTGTTTCAATGATGTCATGAATAAAATCTGCCAAAAATGCAGATGACCTTTGTTGATGTCGCATTTTTTTCTCCTTTAATTACTTGTTTGCACCTATACAGGTGCAAATTTATTATAACATGAAGATATAATAAATGTCAAGAGTTTTGCTCTTAAATAAGTGCAAAGTGAGTGAAAATATGAATCCTATGATCGAAAAACGTATCGGAAACAATATCCGTATGCTACGCGAAAAAAAGAATATGACACAGGAATTGCTTGCGGCAAAAATGCAGATTGGCGGTTGTGATATCACAAGAAGCGCAGTTGCCAAAATAGAAGTCGGTCAAAGGCATTTATATCCCGATGAGATTATTTTGATTAAGGAAATTTTAGAAGTTTCTTATGATGATATTTTTTTGATATAGAAATTTGCATATAAACAGAAAAACACCTGCTGTCCGTAATGGATGGCAGGTGTTTTTGGAATTTTTAAGCTTTGGGGCCGTATTCTTTGAGATATGCTCTGATACGGTCGATATGGTCGGGGGAGGGAAGTCTTTCGGGATGTGCTTCAAGGTAGTCGATGATATCGTAAATGGTTACGATGGAGTATACGGGGAAGCCGTATTCCTTGGTGATTTCTTCCATGGCGCCCATTTCGGTCTTACCTCTTTCCATACGGTTTACCATGATGATTACGCCGGAAACCTTTGCATTCTCGAGCGTCTGCATGGTTGCAAGGCTTTCACGGATTGCGGTACCTGCTGTGATAACGTCTTCCACGATGATGATTTCTTCGCCGTTCTTCGGAACGAAGCCTACGAAAACGCCGCCTTCGCCGTGGTCTTTTGCTTCTTTACGGTTGAAGAAGAAAGGAACGTCGATATCGTGCTTTGCAAGCGCTGCCGCAGCGGCTACGGCAATCGGAATACCCTTATAAGCGGGACCGTAAAGAACGGTATTTTTGTCTGCGCCGATCTTATCGAGATAGCACTGCGCGTAGAATTCGCCAAGTCTTTCGATCTGTTTGCCCGTTTTGATATCACCTGCATTGATGAAGTAGGGAAGCTTTCTTCCGCTCTTTGCGATGAAATCGCCGAATTTCAATACGCCTGCATCGAGCAAGAATTCAATAAATTCTGTTTTGTAGTTTTGAGAAATCATGAGAATGATCTCCTTTCTTATATATAATTTTTTTAGGAACAATAAAAGGTAAATGATTGTTTAGATTGACTTTTTTCTTGATTTGCAAGAAAAAAGTTCCAAAAAAGAAGCAAACAAGCTTGGGCAGCTTGACCGCCTGTGCAAACTTGCAGCTATGTGCTTACGATGAACTTATAAAAATCAAG
>SVRL01000006.1 GCA_015064845.1 Oscillospiraceae bacterium
CAGCGATATAATATATGAAATATTAAAGTCTGCGCCGAAACTCTCGGACGAAAACCGTTTTTACGCATTTATGTGGCGTATTGCCGAAAATAAATATGCAGACTATCTGCGTAAAAAGTATAGGCATAAGTATATGGAGCTTGATGAAACTCTGGCAGATGAGAAAAACATAGAAACGGACGTAATTCTTCTTGAAGATCTGAAGCTACTCCGCCGCGAACTTTCGCTTTTGTCGGAGCAATACAGAAAAGCCACGGTGCTTTACTATATCGAAAATCTTTCGTGTTCGCAAATATCGGAGAAAATGTCCATCAGCACGGAAATGGTGAAATACTACCTTTTCCGTGCCAGAAAGATAATAAGAGAGGGTATGAATATGGAAAGAATTTACGGTGAAAAAAGCTATAATCCCAAGCATTTTGAAATTGATTTTTGGGGCACATACGGCGGAGTAGATGCAGAATATAAAGATTTTCAAACAAGAAAAATAAAAGGTAATATATTGCTTGCAGCATACTATGCACCCGTTACTTTGCAAGAGATAAGTATGGAGCTAGGTGTTGCCGTGCCGTATCTTGAGGATGAGGTGGCACTCCTTCTCAAAAAGGAGTATATCATAGAGAAAAATGGGAAATATATTGCTAACATTCCGATATTTACAAAAGAATGTAACGAGGAAATAGAAAAACGTCTCAGTGCTATCATAAAAAAGGCGGCAGAGGAATTTACGTCGCTTGCTTATGGTGATTTCAAAAAAGAATTTGAACATAAATTTGAAAGCGAAAACGCTATGCGCTGGCAGATTGCAACGCTATGCGCGAATGAAGCTTTTGTAAGCGGACTTGATGACGATTCGCTTCCTGCGGACGGACCTTACCGCCTTGTAAACGGAGGCGGCGGACGCGGCTTTATCTGGGGCAGGAGTGAGGAACAAAAAACGCAGATTCACGGTATATACAGCGGATACTGCGGAAAAGAGAAAAACGATTATACGGTTGTTTTTAACTTTCAGCAAATGCTTGGTGTGCAGAATTTTTCGGGTTATCATACCGCCGCCGTATGTGCGGCCGCAAGAGGAAATACCGAAGCACTTTCGGAAAAAGATAAAAATATTATCGCGGCGGAAAAGTATATCAAAGACGGCAAGGCTAATTTCCCTGTATATACGAAAGCTGAATTCGAGCGAGCAAAAGAAATACTTGCTCCTTTGGCAGAGATATTCAGAAATGTAGCCATCGAAACAACAAAAACGGCGGCTTTCGTTACGGCAGAGCATTCTCCCGCCCATATAAAAAAGACTGCTGAAATGGTAGGTGCTTTTGCGTATGGTTTTGACACGGTGGGAAAATTCATAGATCGGCTTTATGAAAAAGGCTGGCTTGCTGCTCCTGATACCGCACAAAAATGCGCTATGTGTATAGTTAAAATGAAATAACGAAAAAGCAGGCACACGCCTGCTTTTTCGTTATTTAAAAGTTAAGTAAGCGAAGCGTTTTTTCTGCGCACGCCTTTTACAAAATCGCTTTCTTCTCCCTCGAATAAAATGTCCAAAATTTTAAGCATTTTTTCATTATAGATTTTATCGTTTTCCGTTTCTGCAAGAGCATTTAGGTGGAAGGATAAGACCCAAGCTATCTCTTCGAGAGTATATTTTGCAATGGTATGTTTTTTCTCTTTATCATTGTGAACAAGAACCAAAGCGGTTTCTCTTGTTTTAAAGAGATTGGGAAGTTTTTTTGCATATTCAATAGCTTTTTCTTGATCTCCGTAACGCCAATAAGCATCGGCTATATTGAAAAGTGCGGCGCCACGATCCTCAGAATCATCGCAATAGCGAAGTATCTGCTCTTGTACGGCGATGGATTCTTTTAAATTTGCTCTTTTTTCAGCTTCCGTGCCGTCAAGCCGTTCCAAAGAACAATAAAGCTGTGAAAGAAGCCGGGGGTCGTTCGGGTGATCTTTCAAAGCTTCTTTAATAAGAGTTACGTTTTCTTTATGCTTTTTCTGCTTTCTGTTTTCGTTCCATGTTTTGTTAATTTCTTCAAGACGTTTTGAAGATGTAAATTCGTCCATTCCAATAAGCTCATCTACAGAAACTTTGAAATAATTAGAAAGAGCAGGAAGCATCGTTATATCGGGATAACCATCGCCGGCTTCACATAGTTAAAGATATTTCTTCTGTATGAGTGCCTATTTTGTGTTTCATAGGCACT
Source organism: Oscillospiraceae bacterium (assembly GCA_015064845.1). Taxonomy (GTDB): domain Bacteria; phylum Bacillota; class Clostridia; order Oscillospirales; family CAG-272; genus QALR01. Next base: position 2,214 of record SVRL01000006.1, read on the forward strand.
CATATTCCATTTTTCAATCAATTTTACCGATAAAGCGGTAGTAGATTTCAATCGGCTGTGCTTTCATACCGTTTTGATTGTCCTTGCCCTCGTGTATTACGATCTTCTCAATCAGAGAGTTGAGCAAGTCGGCGGTAAGCTCGGTAGGGCGAGCGCATTTCTTGATGCTCGCTATCCACTTTTCAGCATCGATCACGCTTTGCTGTTCGGCAGACAGTTCCGCTGTCAGCTTTTCTATCTTCACAAGCAATTCTTCCTGTTCGGTCTGATATTTCTTTGACAGCGTATTGAAATTGTACTCCGTGATACGTTCAGATGCCCAATCCTCGTACAGCTTGGAAAACAGACGGTCAAGTTCTTCCTTGCGCTTCTCGGCTCTTGTGAGTGAAGCAGTACGGGCTTTTGTTTGCGCGTCGTTCTCTTTGTCTCCGGCTTTGAGTATTCTCTCTGTCAGCTTGGCTTCATCCGCTTGCGCTTGCTGCCACCAATACATCAGCCTTGCGTGAACGTAGGTGTAAAGCGTATCGTAGCGGATATAGTGTGCGGTGCAAGTGGCGTGTTTCTTTCCAAACTGACGGTAAGAGGTACAGTTGAAATAACTGTATGGCTTACTGTTCTGTTTGTTCGTTCCGAAACTCATAGCCCATCCGCAATCGGCGCATTTGACAAGTCCTGCGAAGATTTGCGTTGTTCCGTCCTGTTGCTTTCTACGACGGCTTGCGATCTGCTCCTGTACTTGCTGAAACACATCCTTTGAGATAATGGCGGCGTGTGTGTTTTCCACTCTGAACCATTCCTCTTGGGGCTTGCGTATCTTCTTTTTGTTCTTGTAGGAGATATTCGTTTGCTTGCCGTGAACGGAATTGCCGATGTAGATTTCATCTTTGAGAATACACTTGACCTGCGAGATCGTCCATGCGTAGCGTTTTTCTTCGGGTGCTTCTGCATAGATGTGAGCGAATTTTCCATATCGCGTGTAGTTGAGCCAGCCCGCCGTGGGTATCTGCTCGTCAATGAGAATGTTTGTGATCTTGGCTGCTCCCGCGCCTCTGTAAGCAAGGTCAAATATCTTTTCGACGATCCACCGGGTTTCCTCGTCGATCTCCAAAAGATTTTTTACTTCGCTGTGCTTCTTGTAGCCGATGGGAGCATAAGTACATATATGCTGTCCTGCGGCAAACTTGGCGTGGAGCGCGGTCTTGACTTTGCGGCTGGTGTCCTTGGCAAACCATTCATTGAACAGATTTTTGAAAGGCACGAAGTCCGAAAGTCCCTTTTCGGTGTCCTCATTGTCCGAGACGGCGATATAGCGTACTTTCTTTTCGGGAAACACAAATTCAAGATAGTAGTCCATCATGACGTGTTCACGACCGAAACGGCTGAGATCTTTGGTTACGATGCAGTTGATCTTTCCAAGCTCCACATCGTCCATCATTCGCTTGAAATTCGGTCTTTCAAAGTTAGTCCCACTCCAGCCGTCGTCGATATATTCGTCCATAACGTGGAGCTGATTATCTTTTGCGAACTGTCTGAGAATGGTTCTTTGTGTTTCGATGGATACGCTGTCGCCATAATTTTCATCATCGCGGCTGAGTCTCATATATAGTGCGGTATTGTACGGTTGTTTCATTAAAATCCTCCTGTTGAGAATATCACGCAAGTGATTTTCTCTTGAAACGAACCCACGCTTACAATACTTGCCTGTCTTTATTATATCATAAACGTGGGTTTTCTTCAATACGAATCCGTTAATTCAATCGTGAACTTTTTACGTCCTTGTGTGCGGTGTAGGTAATAACGTCCTCAACGAGCGTATTGAGTGCCTTGCCGTTATCCGCAAAATGTTCAATGACTTCGATTTTCGTTTTGCCGCAATAGAAGTAGAGCTTGCCGTCTTCCTCGGTGGCATAGAACGACGTATTTTCAAGCGTGGGTTCGGGTTCCTTGAATGTATCGAATGTGCCTTCGGGCGGCATCTCTATCGGCTCATAACAGGAGCAGAGGTCGTAAAGGTCGGTGCGTGTATTTCTCTTGTTTTCTACCATAGGCAATATCCTTTCTTTGTTTGTCAATCGTTCATCATATTTTTCAGCATTTCCATTTTGCGCTGTGCGGTCTGCTTTCTGTTCTGTATGCCCATAACGTGTATAGGCACGCACATTTCAAGAATGCGGCTGTAAATACGGGCGTGGGCTATATCGGGTGGATTGTTCAGCACGTCGGGGCTGATATTGGCGGTGAGTATCAAGGGCTTGCCGCTTCGGTATCGGCTGTCTATGACGTTGTAAACGTGTTCCAGAGCGTATTCCGTTCCTCTCTCTGTTCCGAGATCGTCAATAATGAGCAGAGGAAAACGGCACAAACGCTCAATATATTCGTTTCGTCCCTCAAAGCTCGCGCCAAGGTCGTTGAGTATTGTGGTGAAATTGGTCATACGGACGGAGATTTCTTTCTCGATCAGACCGTTGGCAATGCAGGCGGCGAGATAACTTTTTCCGCTGTCGGTATCGCCCCATAAGTAGTAGCCGATGTTATCTGCTTTCACCTTGTCCCAATGCTCAACGTATCGGCGGGCATATTCCATTTGCGGCGTATTGCCGTTATCGTTTTCAAAATTCCACGATGCCATTCTCTCGGTGGAAAAACAACGGCATTTGAGGTCTTCGACGGTATCAAGGTGTTTTCTGCGTTGCTCGGCGGCTTCGCGTTCTAAACGCTTGGCTTTTTCACAGTCACAGTCAATGCGGTGGCGGTCAATCCCCAAGGTTTTCAGACCTTCTGGGAAAAATCTTTGTTTGGGTGTACGGCACTTGCCGCAGTAGAGCAGACCGTCCTCGCCCGTGTAATCTTCGGGCTGTGAGATTGCTTCTCCCATCTTCACGGCGTATTCTTGATAAATATTGCTCATAGGCTTGTACCCTCCTTGCAGGTTAGTGTTGAAACGCCTTGTGTGGCGGCTTTTTCGGTATCACTTGCTGCCCATCTGCGAATGGTGGCGGCGTGGTTGTCGTAGTGTTTTCCTTTGGATGCCATATACTCGGAAAGACGGTTGATGTAGAAATCCCAAGTGTCGGGCAGTTCGGCTTGCAGTTCGGATAGCTCCGTATCGGTGAGATAAATATTTTTGTATCTGCCGTAAACGGCGCGTGTGGCTTGGCTCGCATCTCGCTCTTTCTCTGACTCTATATCTATCTCTTTCTTTATCTCTATCTCTGGTGGACAAATGTCCGCTATGGCTTGCGGGATTTTCTGTAATTCCATCCGCGCCCTGCGTTTGCGTTCTCCCTCGGTCGATGACTGTCCGATCAGAAGCTCGATATTGCTCATATAGAAAGCTCCGTCATTTAGAACTTCCACAAGACCAAGCTCCATAAACAGCCGTAGCGCACGTTCCACCGTTCCGACTTGCTGATGGGTGATGGTAGCGATCATCTGCGCGGTATAGGGCTTATTTTCGTCAAGCTGTAACTTGCCGCCGTTTTTCAGCGATTTCAGATAGAGCTTCAAGAGGATATTAGAATACAAAAATCCGTCGGGCTGATTTTCAAGAAGAACGATCACATCCTCGTCAAAGTAATTTTCTTTCAGTTTTAGGTAGTAATATTTGCGGTTATCTGCCATAGGCATTGACCTCCTGTTTGTTAGTAGTCCGTGTAACGAAAAGCGTATGAATTAGGGTAGATTTTAGGGCATATATTCCTTTGTACGCCTCGTTTTCAGTGTGGGTAGTATGAGAGTATGGCGTATGCGTTTTTCGGTGTATAAAGCGTTACAGCTCGGTTTTCGATGCTTTTTACAAACTCTGCTCATGCTTTTTGTTCCTTTCCGGCTGTGGCTCATTTCGCATATACGCCAAATTCTGCTGTATGGTCTGCAATTCTTTGAAGCGTTCCTTATCTGCGCAGTAGGCGTTATAGGCGGCGTTTTTCTCTACGATCAGCCGTTGGATTTCGGCGCGAATAGTGGCATTTGTAGGCAATTTCTTAATACCCTGTGAATCGAAATAGCGGCGGGCGGATTCATAGATGATAAAATCAGCTTCGTGTTTCTGCTTGTATGCGGTGCGGTCTTTTTCCTTTTTGATGGCATTGATACCCTTGCACACTTCTTTCGTTTTGATATATTTGAGAATCCAATCCTGGATCGTTTTCTGTTCCGCAATTTTCGGATCAATGGCTTTCAGCGCGGCATAGCTTTTCTGCATATTGGCTTGGGCGGTAGCAACTGCTGAATCCAATTCCTCTTGTGAAGCAAAACCATATTGCTCATAGATGGCATAGGCTTTTGCCATTTGTTTGAGGTTGTGGACTTTCGCCCATCTTTCATAACCAATGCCTTTGCCCTCGGCGCGTTTGGCTGCAATATCCACGGTGCGCTGTATGCCGTCATTTTTAACTGCGGTCTGCTTTTCGTGAAGGCGTTCCATCACGCTACGCTTGGGAACATTTTTGTCAGCTTTGAGTGTAGCGGCGCGTTCCTCGACAACCCTGTGTGCGTTCTGTTCCAAACGGGCAAGAACGGCGGCGCGGTCAAAATCATCACCGAGCTTTCTTGCTGTGATAGGCTTGATGCGGTCGGGTGTGAGGTAGGACAAACGCCCTCGGCTCTCCTTGACGGTTATTCCTTGCCGCACAAGCAACGTGGAAAACTGCTCAAAGGTTGTTGAGGTATCAAGTACCTTGCGTAGTGTCTGCCGTAGCTTCTCTTTGTCGGTTTCAAATTTCGTGGTGCGTGGTGTCAGCCCATCAGCGGTAATTTTTCCATTTCGCTTGTCAAGCTCGGCTTGTCCCTTTTTCTGCGCCCAATACTCACGCTCGGTAACGCGGTTTGCGCTGCCGTGTAGCAGATCAATCTGATAGAGATTTTCGCGGTGGCACATTTCCATCACTTCGGATTTAAAATATTCCATAGCCGCGTCCGTACACCGGTGCTTGCAACCCTGCCGCGTATCGGCGGGTCTGTCCATGTACGGGAGCAATGGGACTTCCTCTATTCGCAGAGAATTGATAACGATATGAACGTGGATATTGCCGCTGTGGTTATGCCCATCGGGATGGGTACAGACAAGTGCTTGGTGTCCGCGAAAATGTGTTTTGCAAAATTCCTCGCCCAACTGCTGTGCGCGGTCAACGGTAAGTCCATTGTCTGTGCCGTCCCGTGGGTCAAAGGAAATAATGTAGTGGTGGCTTTTCACATCTTCGCGTTTTTGGTTTTTGCCGTAACGGAGATTTGCCCGCATACAGGCAATCGCAAAATCTTCATCACCACAGCCTATCGTGGCAATTCTGAAATTCTCGCGTGGTATGAGCCGCCCGTTTTCGTCAAGCGTGGGCTTCATAGAAAACTCATCGTGGGCAAAGGTCAGATATTTTTCGGCTGCGCCGTAATCAGCATTTTTAGAGCTGATATGTTTGAACGTAGCCATTCAGTTCACCTACCTTTTGCAAGACTTCATATTTCAGCGCGGCGAGATCTGAAGCGGCGGCTTGTATCTCGGCGGCAAGCTGTGGGTAAGGGTTTCGCCATTCATTCAGCATCCGAGCTATCTGATTGATGTTGTTGCCGATCTTGTTGTATTCGGCAACGAGCTTACCGAGGGTAGCAAGCACTTCATCGTTGACGGGATTGACACGGATAATCGGTTTTACAACTGCACCGTCAATGGCTTGCCGTATAAACTCGGATTGGCTCATTTCGTAATTTTTCATTCGCTCCATAAAGAAGCTGTGTTCTTCCTCGGTCAAGCGTGTCTTGACTACGAAAGTGCGGTGTGGCGTGTTGTACTTTTTTGGCATAGGCATAACTCCTTTCACTTACCGTATTTTTTTAGAGGTTTTAGCAACCCATTTTGAAAAGTCCCTCTATATACCGCCTTTTTTTAGCCGATTTTTAAGGGTATTTTTGAAAAATCCGAAAAATATTTTTCACCTATCGCCGTTTTTCTTCGGCTTTAGCAACCGTCAAAAATTTGTCCCTCTATTTAACATCTTTTTTCAGTGGTTTTAGCCCCCTGTTTTTTGCGATTTCTGAAAACAACAAATTTTCTTTGATGGATTTCTGCGAGATAACGTAAAAGCTTGGTTGTTCCGCTTCACCTAACCCATCGTGGAAAGTGGTTTTGCAAGGTAGGTGAGAAAAATATTTTTGCGAAAATCTCATAAGACTTGATAAGCTGCTCTCCACCTAACCCATCGTGGAGAGCGATTATTCAAGGTAGGTCGCAAATTTTTTCAAATCTTCTCTTGCTCCCTACAACACCGCAGATGGCAGAATTGCCAAACGGAGCGAGAAGAAAATTTGCGGCGTTAGCCGATAAGCAGGGTTTGGGGAAGGCACTCCCCAACAAGATCAACACAAAGGCGAAAATGAGCAGTAGGCGAAATTTGGCACCGTGGTAGAATCTTGCTCTAACAACTTCCGCTATCCTCTGAACGGGGATTTTTGTGATACCCCTCTACTTAACAACGGACAAAATCTGAGAAAAACTTGGTAGTGCTTTCACAATTCAACGGATATTTTTTTGCTGAATTAGGGGGTACTCCTTTGAAAAAAATTTAAAAGTTGAAAATGCCTTTCATTGTATTCGGAATTTCAGAAAGCAAAAATCAACGGCAATTCAAAAATTTCTTTGAAAAATTTTCTCTCTACTTGTTAGGACATTTGCGGGAGAAAAATCAACGGTCTGAAAAACACCTTTCACCTATTTGGAATTTCAGAGGGGTGAAATTCAACCGTTTTCAAAAATTTTTCTCCGTTCACTTATTACAGGTCTTGGCAAGGTGCGTTTTAGCTGATTTTGAAAAATTTTTTTCTTTTGGTTTCTTCCACGGCACAAAGATCGAAAATGCCAAACATCGGAGATTATTTTCAGGCATAAAAAATGCGCCCTCGATTTTTGAAACGAGAGCGCAGCACCTGTGCGGCTATTCGGTTGTAAGGCGCATTCAAGCATTTTTAATTATTCCCATATTAATAAATGCTTTTTGTAACACTTTAGCTACGCAGTTTTCACCGGTTTCTGTTGCTGTTGCGTAGTTGTGTATTGGAAATGGCAGTACTATATTTTCTGCCATTTCCAATATAATTTGCTGTTAGAAAATTAGTTTTCAAACTTATCAAGTCAACAAGGTTTGTACATTCTTCTCTAATAACATTAGCCTTCCAAGTATATTATGGAAGTTTTTCGTTATTAATAACATACATAGGATTAAAAAATGTAATACCGCTCCTGTTCTCATACATCGAATGGCTGTTGAAGGCTTTTCTATCCGATGTGTAACCGTAATAAGAACCAGCACGAAATGTATCTGCAATTGCGAAATGGAGGTGTGCGCCAGTACTGCTACCAGTATTTCCGCATGTTCCAATTTCGGTCCCTTTCTGTATTTTTTGTTCGGGTTTTACTTTGATGGAACCGTATTGCAAATGTCCATACATTGAATATACTTTTTTTCCACCTATAGTGTGTTCAATAACTACATAATAACCATTTCCTCTCGGATTTGATATTGTTGATGCATCTGCACCAGTTCCATTCAATCCTGTTGCTACAACCTTACCATCGGCGGCTGCATATACGGTTGAATCTGAGGTGCTTTTAATATCGATTCCAAGATGTCCTGATTTTCCAAACGCCTGAGTGGTAATAACATTTCCTCTCATTGGCATCTGCCATTCATCAGATATTGCATTTTTAGCTATTAATTTGACCTGAATGGCTTCCAACCTTAAAGATTTTCCCTCAGTTCCTGCTACTGCACCGTTTCTAACCCACGGCATCCAACCAATATTTTGAACATGAACACGGTATTCAACATCATAATACTTTGCAATTTCACCAGTAAGTTCTATCTTCACTGCCTCCATGCGCAGTGATTTTCCTACTGTACCACTAATCGCATTATTTGAAGAATAATTTGTCCACCCCACATTTTGAATATGTGTGCTATATTTTACACCGCCAGAGATACCGCTCACTTTGATTTTAATGGCTTCGCCTCTTAAAGATAGTCCTTCCGTGCCAGCTACTGTGCCATTCATACGATACGATTGCCAACCAATATTTTGAACATGCATCGAGTACTGTATTGAAGGAGTTTGTGTATTGGATGCTGCCGAAACGGGGATGGTCATAACTGTGAAGCAAGCCATAAGGGAAACTATGGCGAGTGCGAAAGAGATGATTTTTTTGAAAGTTGAATTTTGAGTTAAAGTTTTCATGGTAATACCTCCAAAGTAAAAATTTTTTTAATGGATTACAAAGCCGCGCGCCTTGCTTTGTTTTCTGACTCTATTGTACCATACTAAAATGCAAACTTCCATGCATTCATATATGTAAGTTTTCCGAAAGAGATGTAATTTTTCACATTTCCGAATTATGATTGTACATCCATTTAAGGATTGCCTTGATCCAGGATATGTTGGGGTTGCCAATTACCAGTGACCGTTTTTATCAGGGTTAATATATCCTTCTTCTACCCATCTCTGTATATATTTTTGTTCTAAAATTTCCGATTCTGTTTTGGGAACATCAATTAAATGAAGATTGGGGTTATCTGCTATTTTTTTGCATATGGATTCTATTACCTCTTCATAAAAACTTCCTATTTCATATAAAGGAATATTTCGTCCTGCGTAGTAGTCGTCAGAATCCGCAATTTTATATTCTTTGTCTGCGCCATTTGGCACAATGGTTACGTTCAGATAGAGATTAGGGGCTTCAAACCCCTTCTCGTTGTACGCTTGATAACGAATACTCCAGACACAAGTTGACGGGATATGAAGAATAACGGAATCTGCGTAATGGCTGTTGTATTTAATATACATAACATTGTTCTCCTCGATTTCTATGATTATTTTATTACAACTTTTAATAGCTGATTAATTATATATTACTCAATATGTAATGTTGTCCACTATCCTTTGAAAAACATTCAAATATTTTTTGTCGTTTTTCTTTTTCAGGAAATGAGATATTATAATGATCTTCGTGTTATCCACCGCGTATAAGAGCCGAATCTGGAGATTATCGGACACGCTTTTATAGACATAATAATCGCGTGTGCGTCCGTGTATGATGTCATGTATCAGAACGTCATCGCCGAATATTTTACTTATCGGGATATTATAAGAATTGAATCTTGTTTGAAGCTTATCAATTGATTTTGAAATAACCTTTTTTGTGCTGGGATCTAATTTGAAAAAATGTTCGTCTAAAATTAAAATGTTGTTTTCCATGTCCTATCCTTTCATATACAGTGATGTTTGTTTTATCTTTGAATGCCGATTTATGTATACGACTTCGTTTTCTGACTATAGTTTACCACATAAGAATAGGGACTTACACGTATGCATATATGTAAGTTTTCCGAAAGACATGTAAATGTTCATGTTGTTTTTCCATTGACAAAAAACTCATTTTTTCTTATAATTATATTAGTAATATTTTACAGAAAAAGGAGGCATTTTATGTTATACTTGGAGTTTATTGAAATAATGAGTTCGTGCACAAGTATTTTGGGTCGAGAAAAATGTAGCAGATTTGACATAGAGAAATTGATTTTCGCGCCTCAAGATGACAAGGGTACATACTCGTTTAAATATAAAGGTTCAAAATCAAATGAAGTTCCGGTATATTTACCGGCATCTCAGGCTATTAGACTTATTAGTGTAAAACAAAAAGATGAAAAACTTCTGCCAATATATTTCCTTCCATCAAACTGGAAAATAGCACTAAGCCATTCCGATAATTACCCAAGGCTTTGGCAAAATGTTGAATCTTATATTAATAAAAATACGGAAAATATACGAGAAATCAACTATGAAGGATTAGCAGGGAAATTGAGGTCAACCGAAGAAGTGGCACTGTTCATAAATAAATATTTGAAAAATATTCCTCTTGATGATAAAAATTTTTGCATGATAGGAATTTTTATCGGCATACAAATAATTGCAAATGAAAAAGTAGTGGAAGCTCCTTCTGATAAATTAATCAAAATCTTAACGGAGAAGATATCGTCTTTTTCTGCGATGTCTGGAGCCGTTATAAAAAAAGAAAATAAAGATCAAAAACTCCTTTCATCTCCTAAACCCATTTCCAAAACGATCTACGGCAGAGATAAAATTATTGATGATGTAGCGCAACAGTTAAAAGAGAATCACGTTATTTTTCTTTATGGCATAGGCGGTATAGGAAAGACGCAAATAGCGAAGAACTATGTAAAAAAATATAGCTCAAATTATGACACAATCATTTACGGAACATATCCAAATACGGATAACAGCAAATCTAATGACGAACCTAACGATGGCTTAAAAGAGTTGCTGCTTTCAGAAGATGTATTTGCTTTCGAACCAAAAATGAATCGAAGAGTGTTGTCGGACGGAAGTTTGGAAAATGATGATGACTACGCAGGAAGAAAACTTCAAAAGATCAAAGATTTGTCAAATGAGCGGACTCTTATCATTGTAGATAACTTTGATGTTATGAACGATAAATTACTCTCTGAATTCATAAACGGAAGATATCATTTGTTAATAACCACACGTTGTTCCTATGAAAATATGTATCCAATGATAAAAGTCAAAGAGATTGAAGATATTGACGATATCAAACAAATATTTTTCAAAAATTATCGATGTGATATTGTAACTTGTGATGATCCTCATTTGGAAGAGTTGATTGAATTGGTAAATAGGCACACCTATACGATTGAATTAATTGCAAAACATATGTCAAATAGTGGGCAATCCACATTGGAAATGATAGATTTACTGAAAAAAGAAGGGATCATATGTTTAAACGAAGAAATTCGAAATGACGATTGCTCTACAGAGGTAGCATTTGAAAATTTAAAGAAAATGTTTAAGATTTTCAGGCTTTCAGATGAGGAAAAGCAAATTCTTCAGTATATGTGTCTTATGCCTTTGAGCGGTGTAAAAAAGAGCGATTTTAAAAGGTGGGCAGGTTTAAAATCTCTATCAAAAGTTAATAATCTTATAGATCGGAGCTGGATTATCCAAAATACCAATGGTATTGCACTTCATCCCATTATTCGCGATGTTGTTCGAAAACAATTACCCTTGACAAACGATAATATTGAATTTTTCATCATTAATTTTATAAATGATATGAATGATGTTCATAATACATTGAGAAAACATCATTTGATATACAGAGAACGCAAAATTCATTTAGATATAGCAGAGACACTAATCGAAAAAATCACATCAGAAAAATTATTATATGATCAATTGAGATTTATATATGCTTACTGTGTTTTTGATACGGGCAATAGCAATCGTGCTGTCCAACTCTTTGAAGAATTGCTGCAAACTAGCAACAACTTAGCATTCAAATTAAACTGCTATGAAAAAGTAATTCAAAATTATGTTTTGTTGGGAGAAGCTGCTATCGCTGTAGAAATTGCATTAAAAGCTTATGAAGAAGTTAAACCTTTTGCAGCGAATATAAATTCCCCAGACATAGGAAGACATTATATTTGCTTACTTCATCGTCTTATTGAAGCATATAGACTACTTGGTGATTATGAAAAATCTTTGTATTATGGAACTTTATGCTTGTCACAAAGTGATAAATTTTTCGAAATATACAAAGATGACTTGACTGCATGGACAAAATATCATATCGGGCGAACATTGGTATTGAAAGGAGAGCCTTGTGAAGAATTTCTAAAAGAAGCCATGGAAGTATTTCTATCAAATCAAGACGATTTAGCAGTTGCTAACTGTAATGATATTTTGGCATTGGTCTATAAACAAAAGGGATTATTTGTCGAAGCCTTAACGATTAATGAAGAAGCATATAAAATGCACACCCATTTGTTGGGCAATTTTCATATCGATATTGCCAATAATCAAAAATGGCGTGGTGATATTTTCTTGAAAATGAAAAAGTTTGACGATGCTGAAAAATGTTATCAGAATGCAATTTTAATATATAAAAATAAGAATTGTAGAATTCATGTGGAAGAAGTCATTGCCATTTTAAATTATATTAAGCATATGAAAAATTTGGAGGAATAGTAAAACGTGGGACTTTTCTTAATAAAGATTGTCTCGATATTATAGGGTGTTCAATACCCATAGGAGAAAGTATGGATTTTCTTATTGAAGATGGTGTTTTAGAAAAGTACCTAGGAAGTAAATCCGTTGTCGTTGTCCCGGATGGTGTACACTGCATCGGCAGAGCTGCTTTTCAAAATTGTCAAAGCATAAAAAATGTTATCGTTCCCAAAAGTGTATCATTGATTGGAGAATGGGCTTTTGCTGGATGCGAATCACTAGAGTGCGTTCAAATCATAGGAAATGCTGTACTGAAAAAAGGTTCTTTTTATAAATGTGCCAATCTGAAAGAACTGATTGCACCGAACGGATTGTCGGAAATCGAAGACTCGGCTTTTGTGGGATGCAAAAGTTTACATTCAGACCTATTGAGCGCAATAACCTTTGAATTACATACGGTTGTTAGTATGCATAATGATGTTACTTATCCGAATGATGAAGATATTTGCATAAAAGCTTACCCATGGAAAGAGTATCAAAAAATCACAGCAATGACTTTAGATTATGCACTTATATATTCCACGGAAAAATATAATGAACTGGAAAGACCTGAAATACCTACTTTGTGGAAAAAAAGCAAGCCGATTTCCGATGATTTGATATTAGTGAAAGATAGCAGTTTTGCAGGATGTTTGGTAGAAGAAGAACGCATATATATGTACGATTACAAGAATCCTCATATGCGTTTGGCAATTGTTCGTCTAGACGGTAAAGCCATTCGCATACGTTCTCGGGATGGTAACAACTTGCCATTTGATATGTATGAAAAAACGGATGTTATTCTAAAAAAACATTGCGAAAACGCACATTGGAGCAGGTCGGTCAATTCAATTCTCAAAACCGTTTTAAGTTGAAAATTTCGCACTTTGGATGTTTTAAAACATCCGAAGTGCGAAATTTGTATTCCGAAAAATACGCCAGATCATATTTCCATTATAATTTATAGCATTAAAAAACAAATATTAATGATATCTACCAAGATTTCAACTCTTCGTAAAATAAATTTGTTGCCGAATAGTGGATTTTGATATGTCCATAGTTAAACTGCTCTGAATAATAAATGCTTACATCGTTAGAACCACTTTTGTCTAAAGGAAATTTTTTTCTTAGTTGAATTACTGCGTTATGAGCAATAACTTTAGCCAAAGCAATACGTTCTGCATTACTTTCCAAGTTTGGATAGCGATGTTGACAAAAATCATATGACCAAGATTGAGTAATACCAACATCATCAGCATCATATTGACTGGTCGTATGACCGTGAACTTGATATGTATCTACGCTAAATGTATAGTAAACATCTATCGTTTTAAGTGTTTTAGGACGAGATTCATTTATAATCTCAATAGCCATATTATTTACTATTTGTTCAATAGCATATTTTGCTGCAGGCGAGTTTTCAAACTGAGATATATAATCTTTTGCTAAGGATGCGTTAATTTTCCTGGGAATAGAATCTTGTGCCCATATCGCCAAAATTAATCCGAAAATTGCTGCCATTGCACATAGAATAAAAACAAGTATTATCATAATAGATGCCTCCTTAAGTTATTTTTCAACAGTAAACCTATACTTTATTTACTAATAACTTTTTCACTGCTCATAAGTGCGTAACCAATCAATAAGAAAAACAATCCATATATGGTTGTTGAAACTATTGTGATTATAAAATGCGTGGCAATAGTTGTACCGCTAAAAACGGCTTTTAGGGCATTAAGCGTATTAATAATGGGAATAAAGTTGGTTGCCGTTGAGATATTGCCCGTCTCTATATACATAGCTGCACCGCCAATAATTGTAGGTAGCAAAGTGAACAGATTAATTCTCAAAGAGCCTTCTTTAACAGTTTTTGCACTCAAAGACAGCATACTAATAACAGAAGCTGTAAAGAAGGCAAATATTCCTGTTACAATAAAAAATAATAAAACTTGATGTGCAGACATTCCAATGCCTTTAAAATCATCTTCCAATGCAAAAGAAATAAGGTATCCTCCTACCGATACCAAGGTGCTTAAACACACGAATAGGAACACCGTTACCGTCTTGGCAAAATACAAAGCCTTACGACTTATTTTTGTTGCAAGTAGGCTCTCAAGGGAACCTCTTTCTTTTTCTCCACAGAATAAATCCAGCGCTATTCCAGATCCACCAGTCGCAATAAACATTACAATTAGCATTGGTCCGATTACCGAAATCATAGAATTATGATTGTCATTATCGGTAATTGTTGCGACATCCTCACAAACATAATGATATTCAGAAAGAATGTCAATACTTTCACCATGAACTGTGAGCACTTCATATAGCATTGCCGTCTTGGCAGATTCAATAGCGCTGCTGGCAATGGCAGTGGCTTTGGTGGATTTTATGGAATTTTGGTCATAAATAATCTGAAAACCATTTTCATCATTTTTATTTACAATCAAAGAAACTTGTCCCGATTTTAACTCTGTAGCAGCATCTTCTGTCACAATTATATCAACATCGATACCATTCAAGGAAATAATTTCAGCAATCTCTTTGATTTTGCTTTCATCATTTGTTGCCAAAATGATTTGTTTTGAAAGGCTTTCATCTGCCGATGCGATCTGACGATTGTAGATATTCAGCAACAGCGGAAAAATGAAAAGCGGTAAAATCATCATTACCAAGGAGCGTTTATCTCTAAAACAATCCAACAGTTCTTTTCTCAGCACAACAAAAAAACTTTTCACTTTGCTTTCGTCCTTTCTCTAAAGTAGAAAAACAAGCTTGAAACACTTTTGCAACCGGTTTTCTCCAAAAGTTCTGCTTTGGATCCTTGTCCTATAACCTTGCCCTGTTCCAAGAAGACAAGATTGTCGCAAAGAGCCATCTCTGTTGGATTATGGGTCGACAACAGTATCGTTTTACCTTGTTTTTTACAGTGTAGTATGAAATTTTGAACATCACAGATAGAATTGATATCGAGCCCTGTGGAAGGCTCGTCCAATAAAAGTATATCGGGCGAGTGGATAATGGATTTAGCAAACGCAATCTTCTGGCGCATACCTCTTGAGAAACCGGAAACTTGACGATCAAGATACTCATTCATTCCAAGCAATGCAGAGAGCTCCATCAGTCTTTTTTCTGAAACTGTGCGCTTCATTCCTTGCAAATCCGCAAAATAGAGAATATTTTCTTTCGCTGTCAAACGGTCATACAGAGTAATATCGCCTCCGAGGAGAATACCGATTTTTTCACGGGCTTTTTGCGGTGATTTAACAACATCAATATTATCCATCATAATGGATCCGGAGGTTGGTTTTAACAAAGTACACATCAGCCGCATCGAAGTGCTCTTACCTGCTCCGTTAGAGCCGATTAATCCGGTGATCCTACCAGTGGGTGCGGAAAAAGAAATATTATTAACAGCGAATTTCTCGCCAAATTTTTTGCTTACATTTTTTACAGTTATCATGGTATCCTCCCGTGATATATTAGAGTCGGTAGCAGATTTTACTACCGACTCTTCGATTTTGCATTATGCTTATTTGAGAACTGTTCTCAATACACGACAACCATTAATTACAATCCAGCATGCCATGAACAAATTACACAAAGTAACCATAATTGCCTCCTTTCTCACAAAAAATCAATAAATTCTGTTTACAAAATTTTCGCTTTGTGATAAAATGAAAGGTAAGATATACAGGGAAACGGGCATTTCCCTGTATATCGGCGATTCCAAATCGCTTTCCTTGACGGGAGAAGAATCAAAAGCATGTTCGCCAACAGTTTTATTCTCTCCCCGTCTCTTGAATCACTGCAATCACAATGGATTCAACTGATATCATCTGCAAAGCTTAATGAGCGTATAGCTTGATTGCAGTGCTACAGCGCTATAAACGATACAGAAAGTCAAAACAAATGTAGCCATATATCGAAGCCTCCCTTCATGTGGATTACACCTGTGATCTAGTGTGTTTTTATAATAGCACATTTTTCTATGCTTGTCGAGAGGATTATTAAACCATTGTTATAAACGCGAGTATGTTTGTTGTTTCTCAAAAATAATATAGTGAAAGCTTGTTGTTAACAAGACTGTGCTTGTTGACAACAATGTTAAATTTGTTTAAAATAATTGAGGAGGTTATATATGCATTATTCTTTAAATGAGATTATTGCGAGATTATCGCTTCATAAATATTTTGAAAAAATTCAAAAGAAAGAATCCAAAAATTACAAAGAAATTCTTCTTAAAAGATTATTTGATATAGATTATTACGGTGCGCCTAGTGGACGGGATGCATTCTTTCGCGGCAATTACAAGCATCCAGGAAATGAGGACTTCCCCTCTTTACAAAAAGAAACAGATTTAACCCAAAAAATTACTGAACTTTTTTTTGATAATAATTATATACAAACATTATTCGAAAAAATTAAACAAAATATATGGGAGCCTCTACAACACGATACAGAGAAAATATTGTCGGAACATCGCAAAGATATTTTCGGAGATTTTCGATATGACACTGTAACTAAAACTAATCGAATGCTGGATAACGATTTAATAAAAACAATTGAAATCTTGTTGGAATCAGAATCAAAAGACTCATTCATTTATGTCATTTTATTATTCATTTTAATTGCCATATTCCATGAAGATATTACTACTCAACCTGTTTCTATCGTATTAAAGGAAGAAACAATAGAAAGCATTCTAAAAATTGGATTTAGCAAAAATAATTATCCTACATCCATCTCAAATACATTAAATGGATCTATAACAAACGAATATAATAAATTATTCGTTCATCCTCAATACAAAAACTTTAAAATCTATCTTTACAACGATACAGGGAACTACACTTCCGATTTTTGTTTCGGAGAAATCCATTTTATGGATAATGGTAATGTGACACTTAGTTATCAAAATGAAAATTCAACAGGAACAACTAAGTATTCCGGCAAAGCATATCTTTTTACCGTTAATGAATTGGTTCATATAACTCTTGAAGACGAGGCTACACATAGAGGGGCTTTCATTTGTTTTCATTATACTGAATTTCAAAAGGGACCTAAAAAATGTTTGCTTAGAAAAGGATTATTCATTTCAACCGGTGCTGCCTCCGAGAATTTTAGGCCGTTTGTGAAAAATATTATTTTATTACACAAAGAGCCAACACAACAAGAGTTTGTACGTGGTTTGTTAAAATGTTGCGATATGCGAAACGGAAACGAATTTATTATTATACAAAAAAACTCAGTGAACCATTTCATAGATCGACTTTATGAATTTGATTTTATGCTTTCTCTCAGTAATTCAAAATTGCTTTTTAAACAATTTTTTGCTAAACATGAGCACAATAATTACTGTTTTGTCAAAGAAAATGAGTTCTTAGTTTTTTTAATGGAAAATTTCAAACCATTTTTAAATGAATGGGAACGCATAGAAATTATTTTGCTCCTTAAGTCATTTTCAGAATTACCTAATGCAATCTATCCCTATGCAACACCGGATCCCACGTTCCAAATTTTTCGTTAAATAGAATTCAAAGAGTTTAAAAGAAAACTATAAAATAAAGAATTAAGCAGGTAACTGAATTTGGATTTCATCCATCAGTTACCTGCTTTTAACATTAGGTTATTTATTCAATTGGCTTATATTCCGTTACTGCTTTCAAATATGCTTCGGGATCGCCGTTCAAGATAAGGTCTGCATACTCCAATGGCGCATTGTAGATCAGATAGTCAAGCTCTGACCGTTCATACATATTACGGGCAATCTCGTTCTCAACGGCAATCGTGTCAATCGCAATCATACTGCCATCGCTGAAATTAAGTTCTACACAGCAGCTATCGAAGTTATATTCACAGGATATAAGGCGTTTCATAGGGTTTTGCCTCCAAAATTGTTTTGTTTGGAAGTAATGTAAGCGTGGGTTTTAGTGTGGTATCTTTAAGTTTGGGAAACTCCAGATTCCCAGCGTGAAACGGCCTGAGCGGTTACACCGAGCGCTTCAGCAAGATGATCTTGTGTGCATCCATCTCGTCGACGCAATTCTCTGATTTTAGTACCTAAGTTAAGTCGCATAAAAACTCCTCCTTAAAATCGTTATCACCGGTGTGATTCTATTATAACGCATATTTATGAAAAAAACAATTCTCAAATAGTTGTTTGCAACTCAACCGATATTTGATTTTCGAAACAGCATAGAAAAACCCCGCGCGAGGCGGGGCGGTAAAGTCATTCAGCCTATGAGATATTGAGAAACGGTACAATTCTTTTTATTTAGTACATACATTGCTGTAAGTACCATGTATGCAGCAATACCGCAATGACCGCAAATTAAATATCCTCTGTTATCCGAACGATTTTCTGCTACAAATTCAATAATACGATTTTCAGTAAACAAAAGCAAGAGCTCATTCAATCGGGATACTTCAATATTGGCTTTTTCAATAAGTGCTTGTTTTGATGTTGGAACGTCACAATTCAAAGCTAATATTAACTTTTGGCCTTCTTCACTGCAAAGTGCCTGCATGACTTCTATCGTGTTTGAGTCGAAGGGAGAAATCTGCTTAATAAGTGATGATTTAATCACGCAAGCTACCCCGGCGTCATCCCAAATTTTTGTTCCATACGAACCAATAATTCTAAGGTTTCCTTGATTTTTACTTTCTTCTTGAATCTTTTGATTCCCGGTTTCTGCGAAATAGATACCCTTCCACATTTTCCAAAGGTCATCGCCCAGTTCTTGATGAAGATTATTACTGTATCTATCACAGTTTGCTGTTGCCCAAATAAATTCTGTTCCAAGCTGTTCAATTTTGCTTGAAACGACATCAATATCGCCGTCAGATTCTGTTTCAAGCAGAACATCTGCCGAAATCTTATAAACATCGCTGATCGCTTTCAGATTAAAGCAA
The DNA here is from genome assembly GCA_015064845.1 of Oscillospiraceae bacterium. Lineage (GTDB taxonomy): Bacteria > Bacillota > Clostridia > Oscillospirales > CAG-272 > QALR01. Next base: position 21,189 of record SVRL01000006.1, read on the forward strand.
TCGGGCAGACAGTCTCCCGATTCCCATTTAGAAATCGCCTGAGGAGAAACACCTACTTTTTCCGCAACATCTTCTTGAGTCATACCAAGCTTTTTTCTGTGATTGCGAAGTTTTTCGCCAAATATTTTTTGATTTAACATAATTTTATCCTCCGGGATGTTTTCGAGATAGCTATCTTGTGATTCTATTTTACCATATTTGAAATCAACTTACAATAGTAAGAATGTTGAGTTTAATTCCCATAATTCTACTTAGAGTTGATTTTTTAGCGGATGATGATTTTTCAGATGAAAAAACTGTAATCAGCATCATGATTTTATATAGAAAAACCCCGCCGAAGCGGGGCAAAGATCAATTTTATCTGTACTTATCTAAAACAGCTCTGTACTCGGGATTCTTGAGAAGCTCGGCTCGTCTACCACCCATAGCGTTAGTGCGATAATCAAGATTGTATTTGAAAAAGTTTTTGCTTATTGCTTCGCCATAACGATCAAAGGCGCGATTCAATGCTTCATTTTTCATTCTCATATCTTCGATTTTTTTCGTCACATACAGGTTTTTATCCATAACTGCGGTGATTTGTTCCTCCGTTCCGCCGCGATAGTATAGGTCGTTTTCCATCCTTTCGAGGAAAGACCTTGCAAGCATAAGGAAGAAGGCTTCTCCGGTTTCTTCAAATGCATTTATCATCAGATCACCGCACCGTAATGTATGTTTTGCCTTTTCCTCCATTGATAGAGAAGGATTGAAAAACACGGTTCTGCCGAGCTTATCTGCCGCAAAATCGACAAGCTCGTACATATTCTTTTGAACATGGAAATAATACTCGCTTGTGTCTTTTGCAAACAGCTGCTCGGTCTTTTGTCCGCTGGTGGTAAACCAATCAGTGAATTTTGATTTGTAAATCTCCAGTGCCTCGTCCGTTTTGCCTTCCGCATGAAGTATTTTCGCGCGCATATTCCACGCGCCAAGCCGTAGCCTTTCTTCGGTACATCCTTCCAGTATCTTTTCACAGATAGCAAGAAATTCATCTTTGTGCGCAACCAAAACAAAGGGATCATTGTCAGCCAAATCACCGGCGATATTCCACATATAGTAGTGCATAATTCTATAATCGTTCGGATAATCGTGATATGCCTTAACAATAATTTCCCTACCTATTTCTTTATGCCTATTTTTAATATACAGCGCAACCACTTCATCAATTTCGGCTTGAACCTTTTCTTGATTATAACCCATAAGCTCATCGAGAGTTACTCCAAAGAAATAAGCCAATGGTTGAAGAAGCGTAATGTCCGGATAAGTTTCGCCTCGTTCCCATTTGCTGACTGCCGCACAAGTAACATTCATCGCAACCGAAAGCTGTTCCTGCGTGATGTTTTTTGTCATGCGCAACCGCTTGATATTTGCGCCAATCGTCATTTTCATCATGACACCTCCTGATAAAAGTAAGCCGACGTCTGCTTCTGTCTGTATTATAGCACAAAAACAAAAGTCTTAAAAGGTATTGTCAGGAAACATAATGTTAACCACAGGTTAAAAAAATATCCCCGCCGGTACAGCAGAGATACTTTACAATATTTCATTCAAACACCGTATTTGATTTTGATTCTCCCCAATTTTTCCGAAAAAGGTTTTGCAAACAAAATCAAAAAAATCACGTTGGAAACGGCATACAAAACCGTGTGAGGCAAAGAAGTTACGAGCTTTGCAAAATAGAGCGAGGGAATAAATTCACCCGCAAGCCAAACGGCACTCCACACGTCCATCAACAAAGAAAATAAAACGGCGGCAAGAATACCGTAAAAATACAGGAACAAACGGCTCTTTTTCAACGGGGATGCAAGAACACCCGCAAAAAATCCGATCAATCCCCAAGCCAGCATTTGAAACGGTGTCCAAGGTCCGTGTCCGAAATAAAAATTGGAGATCAGCGCGGAAAAGGAACCGACGAGAAAGCCCGCTTCCGAACCGAGAAACATACCCGAAATCACGGCAAACGCCGTCACGGGCTTGATAACGGGAAACATTCTGCCTGCCACGGAAAGCGCAATCATCACGGCAACGATAACCAATCGGCGGTTTCCGATTTTTTTCTTTTCAAATCCGCAAAAAAACAGAAGAAGCGAACAAACTGCCACGAAAAAGGAAACGAGGGCGTGATACTGACTTTCCACGGCAAAAATACCGAGCGCAACGATGGCAGGAATCAGAACGAACGGCAAAATCACACGCAAAATCCGACGTGCGGATGCATTTCGGATGACAATCATGGTTTTGCCTCCTTTTCCCCGTTGGCAAGGCAAAGAGAAACGGCATCGGAAACGGTAACGGCGTTTTTATAATATCCCCTCGTCATACGGCTGACGGGCGTGGTATAAAAACGGTTTGCCGAAAAGAAATTTCTCGGCGTATCCGAAGAAATCAGTTCTCCGCGGAAAAATAACGCCACTCGGTCGGCAAGCTCCGCTGAAAATTCAGTATCGTGGGTTACCGCGATCACGGTAACGTTTTTTTCTTTTAATGCGCGCAAAACCGAAACAATTTCGGCTTTCGCATGGGCATCCAAGCCTTTGGTCGGTTCATCCAACAAAAGCACCTTTGGATCGCTTGCCAGAATTTTTGCAAGCGCAACCAATTGACGCTCTCCTCCGCTGAGATCATAGGGATGTTTTTCAAGCAAAGGAGAAAAATCATACGGAAAGTCAGAAAGCGAAACTTTTGAATCCTCCAATTCTTCGCGAACGGTATTGCACAAAAATACGGTCGTAACGTCCTGCGGAAGATATGCCAGATTTTGTTTATAAAGAGAACCGTTCGTATATTCCTTCAATTTTTTTCCGAATAAGCGAACCGTACCGCTGTAAGGCTTCAAAAGTCCCGAGGTTACACCGAGCATGGTGGATTTTCCCGCGCCGTTTCCGCCGAGAATACAAAAACATTCTCCCTCAAAAACGGAAAAACAAAGATTGGAAAGAATATCCACGCCGTTTTTCTCATATCGAAAGAAAACGCGATTCCATTCCAGTACTTTTTCCTTTTTGGTAAACGGTTCATCGGGAATCGAAAGAATTTCATTTTTATAGATACGCCGAACCCATTCCCTGCCTTCCCGAACCGTCATCGGCGCAGTATTTTCCGAATTTTCGGGAAGTGCATGGGAAAGACGGACCGCGCAAGGCATGGAAAGCAAGAGATCTTCTCTGTTTTCTAATTTTTTAACCGCTTCTCTCGGCGGTTCAAGAGCAAAAAGTTCACCGTTTTCCAAAATCAGCAACCGATCCGAAAGAGGCATTACCTCTTCCAAACGGTGTTCAATTAAAATAACGGTCAAAGAAAATTCCCGATGGAGCTTATGAAGTGTCGCAATGAAATCCGAAGCGGCAATCGGATCCAACTGTGCGGTCGGTTCATCCAATAAAAGAATCTTCGGATTCATAACCATAACGGCAGCCAAATTCAAAAGCTGATTCTGCCCACCCGAAAGCGAGGAAGTATCCCGAAAGAAAAGATCCTCCATGCCGAAATAACTTGCCATTTCCGCCACGCGTCTGCGGATTTCGCTCTGCGGAAGATTCTGATTTTCCAAACCAAACGCAAGCTCATGCCAAACCTTATCCGTTACGATCTGCTGTTCGGGATGTTGCATAACGTATCCGATCTCCGGAGCGGTTTCTTCTTCGGAAATTGCCTTTCCGTCCAAAAGAATTTCTCCACCGCATTCGCCGACGGGTGCAAGCTCCTTCTTTAAAAGACGCAAAAGCGTGGATTTTCCGCTTCCCGTTGCTCCGCAAACGGTCAGAAATTCACCTTCTTCCACAGAAAAAGAAAGATTTTTCAGCGTATGAACGGGATTCGTCGGATAACGAAAGCTTAAATTTTTGACTGTAAGTATTTCCATTTGATTTTTTCTCCTGCTTCTGCCGCCGTCGGTAAAAATGCAAGTATGCCGTAAGCACCGTACGCCAAAATTGATATCAGTGTTTGTTCATGTCTGAGGATGAACGGATAATATTGAAATGCCACCGCTTCGGTTGCAATTCCGTAAACGGCAATCGAAAAAAGTATGCCGATCAGCGCAAGATATAATCCGTCTTTGCGATAAAAACGGAAAACGGCAAAGGCGCTTCTCTTTCCCATTCCGTAACCTCTTGCTTCCATGCTGTCCGCCGTTAAAATTCCCGTTTCCAATGCCCAGGTTACCGTAACGGAAAAGACGCGTATAGAGCCGCGAATACGGTCAAGCATATTGTCTTCCTTGAAATATCCCATTGCCTTCTGCGCTTGCGTCGTTTTTTTCAGTTGCAAACCGAAAAGCGGAATATATCTCATTGCCATGGAAAGAAGGAGCGCAAGTTTTGGTGAAATTCTGCCGAAAAGATACAGGATTTTATCACTCGTCATCAATTCCGAAAAGCTTCGGAACCAATAAAGCGTTGCCAGCAACATCAGCGCGGCAACCGCGCCGTAGATACAAGCTTCCTTTGTAACGGGATTTCCGTTCAACACAAAGAGAACCGTTGCGCCGTTGTGCTGAAACAGCGGATTCAGTACCGCCACCGTAAGCGCAGTCAGAAAAATCGGAAGATGCATTCCCGTTTTCTTCCCCGCATTTCGCACAAAAAAGAAACTCAGCGCACCCGCAAGTGAAACGGTCTGTATTACGGGATTCATGGAAAACATGGAAATCCCGGCCGCGGCGGCAAAATAGCAAAGTAAAACAAAAGGATTGAGATGTGTCATGTTTTATTCCTGCGGAATGTCCTTTCCCTGATTCAAGGTATAATGCCATACGATCGTATCTCCGTCGGAAAGCGTATAAGTAGCACAGCCGACAGAGGGAGATTCTCCGTTTACATGATAAACCCAACCGGAAAGATCTCCGTAGGCAAGCTCATAAAGATATCCCAGACCTTTGATATAGATCAAATCTCCCGTTCCGCCGTATTCCATCTGAATACGGTTTGCACGAACGGCTTCCTCCAGAATATCAAAAACACTTTCGCCTTCGGCAAGCGCAAATTCCGTTTTTTTCAAAATAATGCCATCCTCGGGAACGTAGGAAAGCTCGTTTTTTCCGTTCAGTACGTCACATCGAATTTCCAGCGTAACCGTTCCGATCACGTTTTCCTTCGGAGATTGCGCCCCGTAGTAATCGTCCGCGCTTTGAAAATCAAGTGTGAAAACGAGCAAACAAAGAACCGCGCCCGTCAATAAGACAAGCAAGAAATTCTTATAATGGCGTTTTTTGAAAATCAACAGCAATACACACCCGAAAACAGACATTGCTACAATGATAATCAACGCATAAACACGCCACGAAACGGCAGGTTCTTCTTCCGCAACGGAAGAAGGCGTATATACGATATGAGAAAGATCGTCCAGACCTTTCAATTGATAAAAAGAACCATTTTCCAAAGCGCAAAACGCAAGATACGCCTGTACGGTTGCCTGAGAATTCGCTTTCGTTCCGATCGTATGTGAAAACGCCCCTTCTTCACAGCGGAAAGAAAGCAACGCATCCAAAACGGTATTTCCGTTTTTTAGGAATCGGCTGTCTGTCAGCTCAATATCAAGCATCGTCATCGAAATGATAACCTGCGCCGAGCTTTCGGCATTTTCCACACCGTAATTGACAAAGCCGCCGTTTTCCGTTTGCGCTTCCGAAAGCCGCTTCAGCGCTCTTTCTATCACAGGCTTTACGTTCTCATCATTCCGATACGGAGCAAGCGCTTGCAAAACCATTGCTGTCACGTCCGTATCAAACAAGTTTCCCGTCACGGCAAAGCCGCCGTTTTCGAGTTCTTTTTCTAAAATTTTCCGAACGATATCTGCGCAAGACATTTCCTTCGGTTCAAATCCGTTTTCGGCGAGATGAAGCGCATAAACGTAGCTCATGATACCAAGCTTTCCGACACATTCGTCGACAGTTTTTGAGACGAAATCGGAAGAATATCCGCTCGCTAAAAGTGCAAGCGCATATTTTTGCTTGGTAACGGGATTGGTAATTTCATTTTCATTGACGTATCTTACCAAAGCACGGGCATAGGCTGAAAAATCATATTCTCCCGTTTGGGAAAGCGCAAGAACGTACCATTCCGCGATACCGTCAAACGATTGAGGCAAAACGGAATCAATCCATTCCTGTACGCTTGCTTTCTTTGATTTTTGAAGTTCGTAAGATAAAATGTCGTTTTGAATATCCGAAACGGCATTTTCTGCCGAAACGGGAAGAACGATGCTTGCGAAAACGAACAGAACGCAAAGCAAACAAATAAAACTTTTCTTAAACATGATTTCTGCGTTTTTTCACAACGATCACAACCGCAACTGCAATTCCGGCGATTGCAACAACAGAAAGTACGGTCATGGCAAGCAGCAGATCCGCCGAATCCGTATCAAAAACGGACGGAACACGAATGATGCAGACGGGCGCAACGATCGTCTGCAAATCGGATTTTGCGCTGACCGTCATATTGCGCCAGTTTTTAACGGGAATCTCCGCTTTACCGTTTTCATCGGTCATAATACCCGAAGCTTTGCCGTCAATCAGAATTTCCGCGCCCGAAACGGGAGTTTTCACAACGTTCCAATTGGCATCGTAAGTATTCGCATACAAAGTCAGCGTTACCGTGTCATTGATTTCCGCAGAAACAAAGGTCTGATCGAAAAAGCAATACAAATCGGAAAAATTTTCCGTATCCGTATAAATAAAGGCTTTGATGTGGTCACCCTCTTTGATGGGATCGTAACAACTCATCGCAGAGCTGTCATTGACGCAATAACCGTAGCCGTTACCGCCCGCAAAGCCCCAAAGCTTCGTGATGGAACAACCGTATGCTGTTTCTTCGGAAGCAAAGCCTTGCGCGCCGTCTTTGTAATACTCTTTATGCGCACCGATCAATGCATCGTTTACGGTCAGATTTCCGTCGCCGTCTTCGTCGGCAAGCGTAACGGAAGCGTACGTCAGCACGAGAGCGCCGTTTTCATCGGAAATGCTGACATAAACATCGTGGGGAGGCACTTCCGCACAAACGGAAAACCCGAAAAGTGAAAGGGTAAGCAACATACAAAGTGTGAGGGAAATGATTTTTTTCATAAGAAAATTCCTTTCTTTTTTTGCGGAAACCGCATTTTTCGAGAGCTTTTCTTTTGAGAGAATCATCGATTCTCATTTTTCTTTCGTTTGGCACGAATCCTTTTTTCCCGATTCTTTTCCGAAGAATCGTCTTCTCTTTTCGGTTTCAATCCCGCCGCCTCCAATGCGCGCGGCCACGGACCGAGAAACGCTTTGATGTAAGCCACCTCTTCTTCCGTAAAATCGGAACGCTTGGGATAACGCCCCTGCAAGCGCAGAGCCTCTCCCTTCTTTCGGAGCAATTCCAGACAGATTTCTTTGGTATAACGCGAATTCATGTCAAACCTCCAGTCGGGCATCACGGGAATCGGAACAGTTTTATATAACAAAAACTGCGCCTTTCGAAAAAAGCGCAGTCTGTTTTCATCAAAATCCCGCGTGAAAAGCACATCCGAAAAACGCGGAACAAAACCGTTTGAAGCCTCAAACGATTTCCAAAAACGGCTGCACTTTTCATACCCAAAAATGTTTCATCATGCCTCACAATGGGACGAGTATTCCGACTTGAGTTTCTGTCCGACAGGACAAAAACAGTTACGGTAATGGCGGTTGCGACGGATTTTCACCGAACTTCCCTCTGATCCGCAGAAAGCGGAGCCCCAAAGCGATTCTATATGATTGTACTTTTATTGTATCACGGAAATTGTATTTGTCAAGAAGAAAATGAAAGAAAATTTCCGATGTATTCCGCAACGTGTTCTCCGAGCTTTCTTGCTGCTTCCTTTTCAAAATGAATCCCATCCGTCTGCGGAAATATTTGGGCATCGGAGGTCAGCGCATAGAGATCATGATACGCATATCCGTTTTCCTTTGCCAGACGAAGCAAAACTTCGTTACGCGGGATCACGTGAGCGCCTCCGTTTCCGTGATCCGTCGGCGTACTCGCCGCAAGTATCAGCTTAGCTTGCGGTTGATTTTTCTTCAATACACAAAGGATCTCGCGGATACCCTTTTCATAAACGTCAAGAGAAATCTGCGTATCGTTGCAACCGCCGTGTAAACCGTTATTGAAATGGATGACATCGTAAGTATAGCCGTTCAAAGGTCCCGTTGCCAAGTCCAGCTCTGCTGTCAGTACGGGATCGCCCGCGCACCGCGAACCGCAAAGCTGATCCACCGCAATTTTTTTCGGTTTATAAAGTTCCTGCACACGGCCGCGATAACTTTTCGTTACGGAATCGCCGATTAGAAGAATTCTGCGGCGGGAGAAATCTCCTGCCTTTTCCCACCAAAAATCGGACCATTCCGCATATTCTCTCGGAAATATCATGTTCCTTCCTCCGTTACGATTTTATTTATCGGCTGTTTTTCACAGCTTCGCCAAATTCACGAACTGCTTTATAATAAGCCTCCGGCACGGAGCCGTCTGCGCGGGGAGCAATATTCAAAAGCAAATTTCCTCCCCATTTTTTGCAGGTTTCATACTGTTGCATAGTAATAGAAATATCACGGTATTTATCTGCATTTTTAACGTAAGACCATCCGCCGCCAACATGCCAGATATGACAGGTTTCCCAAGGCATTCCGGGATCTTCTTTGGGCAAACGGCACTCATATTGAGAACAATAATCACCTACCCCAAAGCCCCACAAACGGTCGTTGATAACCATCTGCGGCTGAAGCGCACGCATTTCTTCAGCAGTGATCACATTCGTGATATCCTTTACGGAGCCATCAAACCAAAACAGATCGATCTGCCCGTAATTTGTCAACAGTTCACGGACTTGCGCGTTGATATATTCAATGTAACGATCATAATGTTCCTTGGGCATTTCGGGAAGTTCGCCCGGAATATCATTATGGTCAATATCCTTATGCAGCCTGTCGGGATACGCAGCCGAACGAGAGCCGTTCATAAAGGACATATAATTCTGATTCCATCTCCAATCGGGGGGAGAATAATAAAGTCCGACCTTTAAGCCGAGTTTACGGCAGGCTTCGATGTACTCTTTGACAAGATCTCTGCCGTTCAGATAATTTTTCGTGGAAAAATCACTCACTTCGGAGGGCCAAAGAGAAAAACCGTCGTGGTGCTTCGTCGTCAGAATCGCATAGGAAAAACCCGCTTCCTTTGCGGTGCTCAGCCATTCCTCCGGGCGATATTGGTCGGGATTGAATTTTTCCGCCAACGCCCAATATTCGCGCGGTGTCAAAATTCCGTTTTTCTTTTTGCGGCGTTCGGGATTTTCCATCATACCCCATGAAATATCCAGATCACCGTGTACGGTAGAAATGCCGTAGTGGATGAAAAGACCGAGATTTACGGGCTGATAAAACCATTTTGCACCCGGATGTTCGGTTCTTTTGAATACGATTTCCTTTGAGTTGCCGCTGTTTCCGATGATCTCGTGCTGTTCGGCAACCGTTTTGTTTGCGCTCATGATAAAATTCCTTTCAAGCTCTGCTTTTTTCATTGTATTTTTTGCAGAAAAGCTTTTATCTTGGAAAACCTTTTCGGTTTTCCCGAGGGTATTTTAACAGAAAAGATTTCTCTTGTCAATCTTTTTTCGCTTTTTCCATAGATTACACATAGAAAGGTAATGGAAAAAACATCATTTACGGACTGCTATACAATATCACAAGCAGAAATACGGATGATTTGCTGTAAAGAGGAAAAAGGCATTTCGATCTGATATCCTATTTTTCCCGCGCTGAAAAAAATCGTTTCAAACGAAGGCGCTGTTTCGTGAATAACTGTTACAAACTGTTTTTTCATGCCGATGGGAGAGCAACCGCCATGAATATATCCCGTCAGGGGAAGCAATTCCTTGGCTTTGATCATTTCCACAGATTTTTCTCCGACGGCAGCCGCCGCTTTTTTCAAATGTAATCCTTTTTCGGCAGGAACCATAAAAACGTAATGATTTCCCGATTTTCCGACCGTAACCAAGGTTTTGAAAACGCGGGCAGGATCTTCTCCGAGCATTTTTGCAAGATCAACTGCCGTATGTTCACCCGTCGCGGGAACGCTGTAGCTTTGATACGGTATTTTCGCTTGATTCAAAATACGCATAACATTGGTTTTTTCAGACTGCTTCACGGCTTTATTCCTCCTTTCCGAGATTTCGGAAATTCTTGATGGTATGGAAAGTGGAATAATTGGCATCGTGGAAATTATGAGCGTTGTTGATTGCGGTTCGGCAAAGATAAATGATATCGTCTCCCTCAAATTCAAAATCCACGTATTGAAATCCCACCTTTTCACGATCATGAGATCGAAAATCAAAAAGGTCGCAAACCACCGTCCAATGAACGAGGTCTTCCGAGCGGAACAAGGAAAGCAAATTTCTGGCGCCCGCATATTCGCGATCATAAACACGGGTAGCAACGCTGTAATACGCGTCGAAATCCGCATCGTATTTGATCATGAATTTTGAATAATTCGCAGGGAATTCCATGCAACGCAGGAAAGAAAGCGGTGCTTCGTGATTTTCGGTATCAACCCGATAAACCAAAGCCGTCCCGTATTTACCGAAACGCATGATATTCAGCAGTTTCCCCTCCCGATCGGTAACGAGCGTTCCTTCAATGGTCATGGTATGAAGCGGAAGATTTTGCAATTCTTCCGTAAAATGAGCAAACGGACGAGGTTCACTGAAGCTCCAATTTTCGGGAACCAGCAAATCGTCGTTTTCATCACAGGACATCACCATGGCGGCATGACCGTACACACGGTTTGACCACGTTCCCCATTCCAGCGTTTCATAAATCCTGCCGTCGTAATACACGATATTCTGCGGATTTTTATGCACACCCGAATTTCCGTGTTTTCCGTTGGAACCGCGCAAGAGCGTGACAGGCGCGGAAAACGTTTTTCCTCCGTCCGTGGATTTTCCGATTAAAAGATCGCCGTATTCCGTGGAACAGGAAAGCATATAAAGCTCACCTTTATGGATGAACATTTTTCCCCAGAAGCAAGGCATAAGCTCGCTTACGTAATGCCATGTTGCCCCATCGTCATCGGAACGGAAGATCAAGGTCAGATTCTGCGGATGGTTTCCCGCAAACAAGTCCATGGAAGCCAGCAAAAATCCGTCGGGATGGCGAACCAAAGAGGGGGAGCAAAGATATCTGCCCGAAAATGCATATGCTTCATCATCGGGATGCAAGTAATTGACGACCGTTCCCACGGGAGCGCCGCAAAGCGCAAGACGCACACGGCTTTTTCCCTTTTTCGAAGCAACGTAAAACTCATATTCTTTTCCTTCGGTCAATCCCGTGATATCACAAGCGCATTCCGCAGTATTTTTCCAATGCAAAAATATTTCCGTTCCCCGCTCTCGGTAATAGACCGCATATTCCGAGCCGTTTTCCAACCATTCAAAATGAATTTTTTCTCTGTCAGGAACGACACGGCAAATATAGGGATCTCCGACCTCTGTTAAAAACGGACGGTACGGACGAAAACTCCAAGATGATATTCCTTTCATAATGATCTCCTTCAAAAATGAAAATTGTTTGCTGTTTTTCTTTCATTATATCAAAAATTTTTTTGAAAATCTATATTTTTCCGAGAAAAAAAGACTCCCACGGGATTTTCCCATGCAAGTCTTCGTTTGGGTATAAATTTCGCTTTCGCGGCAACGATTTTTTGATTTTATCCGACGATATATCCCGATGTCGTAACGTATGCGTTGAGCGCACCGGTATCGTCGTATATGGATATTTTATAAAAACAAGTCTTTCTGCCGCCACGTATTTTTTCGGTTTCGGCGTAAAGCGTCGTTCCCTTAACGGGAGAAAGATAGACGATCTGAGAAGTCTGTGTTACCGTTGGAGGCTGCTTGAAATTGGATGCGATCGCGAAGGCATAGTCTGCCATAACGAAAAACACACCGCCCATCACCTGTCCCAAGGCATTTTTGTGCTTATCTTCAATCCTCAGACTGCATTTTGCGTGTCCCGGCGCCGCTTCCAGTATTTCAATGCCCGTCGTTTGCGTTGCGTAAAGATCTTTACCGAAAAATTCCTTTGCTTCTTCCAAATTGCCCATTGCAATTACCTCCGTATATATCCTTGGAATTCGTGAGAAATTATATCACAAACGAAAAGTTTTGTCAATGATGGTTTTATCTCAGATAAAAAGACCTGCACAGGATTTTCCCATGCAAGTCTTTGTTTTGAATCTTAAAATTAATAGCGAGAAACGGTGCCATCGGAGCAAACGATCTCCTTAACGCCGGACCCCAAAAACAAAGATGAACCTTTCTCAATGGCTTCCCATTCTGCCTTGGTACCGGCATATCGAACGCTCGTCAGACTGCTGCATCCATAAAACGCAACATCGCCTATGCTCGTTACACTGTCCGGTATTTCTACGCTCGTCAGACTGCTGCATCCATAAAACGCATAATCGCCTATGCTCGTTACACTGTCCGGTATTTCCACACTCGTCAGACTGCTGCATCCGCAAAACGTCATATAGCCTATGCTCGTTACACTGTCCGGTATTTCCACGCTCGTCAGACTGCTGCATCCGCTAAACGCACCACTGCCTATGCTCGTTACACTGTCCGGTATTTCCACACTCGTCAGACTGCTGCAATTCTCAAACGCATAATTGCCTATGCTCATTACACTGTCTCCGATCTCCACACTCGTCAGACTGCTGCATCCGCTAAACGCCCTATTGACTATGCTCGTTACACTGTCCGGTATTTCCACGCTCGTCAGACTGCTGCAATTCTCAAACGCCTCATAGCCTATGCTCGTTACACTGTCCGGTATTTCCACGATCGTTAGACTGCTGCATCCATAAAACCAACCCCTGCCTATGCTCGTTACGCTGTCCGGTATTTCCACGCTCGTCAGACTGCTGCATCTGCTAAACGCATAATCGCCTATGCTCGTTACACTGTCCGGTATTTCCACGCTCGTCAGACTGCTGCAATCCCTAAACGCATAATCGCCTATGCTCGTTACACTGTCCGGTATTTCCACGCTCGTCAGACTGCTGCAATTCTCAAACGCCCCACTGCCTATGCTCGTTACACTGTCCGGTATTTCCACACTCGTCAGACTGCTGCAATCAGCAAACGCATATTCGCCTATGCTCGTTACACTGTCCGGTATTTCCACACTCGTCAGACTGCTGCATCCTTTAAACGCATAATTGCCTATGCTCGTTACACTGTCCGGTATTTCCACGATCGTCAGACTGCTGCATCCATAAAACGCAATACTGCCTATGCTCGTTACACTGTCCGGTATTTCCACGCTCGTCAGACTGCTGCAACCCCTAAACGCATAATCGCCTATGCTCGTTACACTGTCCGGTATTTCCACACTCGTCAGACTGCTGCATCCATAAAACGCACTATTGCCTATGCTCGTTACACTGTCCGGTATTTCCACGCTCGTCAGACCACTGCAATCCCTAAACGCGCTACTGCCTATGCTCGTTATACTGTCCGGTATTTCCACGCTCGTCAGACTCCTGCATCCTCTAAACGCCTCCCAACCTATGCTCGTTACACTGTCCGGTATTTCCACGATCGTCAGACTGCTGCATCCATAAAACGCATAATTGCCTATGCTCGTTACACTATTTCCAATTAAAACGGATTCCAATGCATTCATCCCTTCGCATATATAAGCAGGAACCATTGTGCCGCCAAACACAATTTTTTTAACGGAAGGGATATTCATAAATGGGTTTTCGCTTGAATAATACGTGGAATTGTAATACACCGTGGTCAGATTGTCTGCTTTGAAGAAAATCTGTGTGCCGATTTCTTTCACCGTGGCGGGAATGGTAATTTCTTTCATCGTTTTACAGTCATAAAACGCTCTTTTTGCAATTGCCGTAACTTGATAACCGTTGAGAGAAGCAGGGATGACCACTTCCGCATCGGTGCAAGTGCCAATACCGGTAATCGTGCAGGTTTTGCCGTCTGCATTCACGGTGTAAGCAAGACCCAGAGAACCTGTTGCAGGAAGAGTTTCCGTGGCGGTTTTTTCCCCACAAACGGTGCATTTCTGCTCTTTGAGACCGTCTTCTTTGGCAGTCGGTTCTTTTACTGTAATCCATTCACCGAGGGTGTGACCCTTGGCGCCCAACGTTTGTTTTTCCTTTTCTCCGCAAGCGCAGGCTCTTTCCTGCGCTCCTTCTGTAAGGCAGGTTGCTTCTTTCGTTACACCCCATTCTCCGAACGTATGGAAACCTTTGGATTTAATTACCTCAATTTCCTTTTCGCCGCAAGCGCAGACTCTTTCCTGCGCCCCATCTGCAAGGCAGGTCGCTTCTTTCGTTACAACCCATTCTTCGAACGTATGGGAACCTTTAGCTTTAATTATCTCAATTTCCTTTTCGCCGCAAGCGCAGGCTCTTTCCTGCGCCCCATCTGCAAGGCAGGTCGCTTCTTTCGTTATCACCCATTCTCCAAAGCTGTGGGTATGGGTTATGTTTCCTTCCTGTTCGGAAGATTGATTGCTTCCCGTTGTGCCGTCTGTCGAATTATTTTCATTGCAAGAAGTCAGAAATGCCATGCAAAGAATCAATGATAAACACAACAAAAGCAGCGTTTTGATTGTTTTTTTCATTTTTCGTTCTCCTTTTTAATTCAAGAAATTACTACAGAATTTACATTCTGTGGTAAAACTCGCTGTGTGGTTTATTATAACATTCGAAAAATGCGATGTCAAGAAATATTTACAAAACTGTTATAAACATGGTATGTTTTATACAATAAATTAAAAAGAGCCGAAACGGATGTTACTCCGAATCGGCTCTTTCTTATAACTGATCAAACAAATAAAAATTTGATCAGCAGATATTATTTGCAATGTCGTAAAGTCTCTGCATATCGGCAAGGAGTTTCGCGCAACGAGCTTCCATCCATTCTTTATCTTCTGCGGAAAGCGCTGCATATTCTTCTTCGGTCATTTTCTTCTTGAACATACGGTCAACGAGAAGCGCATCGGAAATATTCTTATAACCGATCTTGCCGTCTTCTTTGCAAACGACGATATCGGATTTGCCTTCCAGGAGATACTGAATTGCAGTATAACCCAATTCGGAAGCCAAAAGTCTATCCTGAAGGGTGGGTTTACCACCACGCTGCACATGCGCAAATTTTGCAAATTTGGTTTCGATTCCGGTCTTCTCCTGAATGGTTTTTGCAAGTTTTTCCGCATAACCGACAAGACCTTCGGAAACAACTACGATAAAGGAACGTTTACCGTGTTCTTTCTGTTCAATAATCTTCTTGATTGCAGCATCTTCGTCAAAAGGAATTTCGGGAATGGCAATCGCAGATGCGCCGCTTGCAACACCGGTACGCAAAGCAATATTACCGGACCAACGGCCCATAACTTCGATAACGTTGCAACGAGCATGGGATTCACAGGTATCACGGAGGTTATCGATCAGATTCATGGCAGTATTCATTGCCGTATCGAAACCGATGGTAACGTCTGTGGAAGTGATGTCGTTGTCAATGGTACCGGGAATGCCGATGGTGGGAATACCGTGCTTGGAAAGGTCTGTTGCGCCGCGGAACGTACCGTCGCCGCCGATGGCAATGACACCGCCGATTCTTCTTCTCTTGCAGTTTTCAAGAACTTTTGCCATACCTTCGGGTGTTTTGAAATCATCGCAACGCGCGGTATAAAGATACGTACCGCTCTTATTGATGATATTGCAAAGTTCTCTGGGCGATTTGTAAAGTTTCATGTTGGCATCGATCAAACCCTGATAGCCTTCATAAACACCGTAAACCTCAATACCTTGATTCAAAGCCGCTCTTGCAGCCGCTCTGATTGCGGCATTCATGCCGGGAGCATCGCCGCCGGATGTCAGAATTGCAATTCTTTTTATTTGTTTCTGAGTAGTAGCCATAATTTTTATATCTCCTTTATTATTATATAACAAATTTATTACAATCTATAGATTAAAGTTTTGTATTTTTACCGCCCGTCAGGAAAGAGATCGCCCTCGGAATGGCATCCTTTGCATTATACCACGGTTCATTATCATAACGGTAATCGAATTTTTTGCAGAACCAGGAAACATCGCCGCCAAGCTCGGAAATATACGCTTTTTCGATTTCGCGCGCGGTTTTGAAATATTCGGAAAAATCTCTTTTCGAAAGTTTGTTTCTGCCATATTCCAAAAGCTGTCTGTAATGGGGAAGACAGAAATATTTCTGATTTTTGAATTTTTCACGGAAATCCATATCCGTTTCCCAAAGATAAACCATGTTATCCATCATTTTCACAAAGGAATCGTTCATGCGTTCACAGATATAACAGGTTTCATCCAAGGTTTTCAGTTTATTCTGTTCTTTTTCTCCCTTTCCGTCAAAGAAAGTACCGCCTTCAAAAATTTTCTTTTCCACTTCGGCAAGATGGCTTTCCAGAACGAGAGCAAGCCCCAGACGGTTTCCGTTTTCGTAGATTCTCTCCAGATGGTGTTTGCAAAAGCCCTTTTTATTCGTTTGTATACGGATATCCGGCTCCATCATGGAAGCACCCATGATGATTTCCAATTCATTGCGTTCCAGCATATCGTTAAGCAAACAAAACGGACAATCGCAAGGCTCATTTTCAATCGCCTGTTCAAAAGCTTCGTTGATCGGTATGGTATATATTTTCTCTGCCACGGCATTATCCTTTCACGTCGTCAAGAAGTTCGACGTTTGCGATATAAGGCTTATGGTCGGAAAGGATCAAATCGGGAATCTCAACGGATTCGATCTTGAAATGACGGCTGAAAAGAATATAGTCGATTCTTTCATAAGAGGAAGGACTATATTGCGGGAACATTTCGGGTTTGCAGGGCCATGTGAAAACGGTTTGATCGGGATAATAATCGAAGCTGTCCTGAAGCTCATCCAAAAGCGGCTTCATAATGGGATTATCCGAAGTCATATTGAAGTCGCCCATGACAACAACGGGATTATTCGTAATGCGGATGAAGGGCAACAGCGTTTTGATGGCGTTTTCTTTTTCGGGTTTATATAAACCAACGTGAGTAACGAAAAATTCAACGTCTCTGCCTTCGATATCTACGGTTGCATGAAGAATAACACGAGGTTCATAAGAAGCGCCTTCTTCTTTTGTTTCGGGATTGGGAATCGGAATAATTTCCGTTTCTTTGATCGGATATTTGGAAAGAAAACCGTTTCCGTACGTACCAATGCCGTATTTGTTGGTCCAGGTAACGGCAGGAGCAAACGCACTTTCATAACCTGCGGCATCGCCGATCATTTTTGCCATTCTCACGCGCGCACTTCTGGGCAAACGGTAATCCACTTCGTTCAAACCACAGACAGCAGGTGCAAATTCCTTGATTTTTTCAGCGTAAGTCAGTTCTGCGTGAATGATCGGACGGTAATCGGGACCTTTTTCAAAGCTTCTGCCCGCCGCGATATTATAGGACATAATTTTCAATTTCATCGAAAGATCCTCCCTTTTCAAATGGTTTCATCATCGAGAAGCTCGACGTTTGCAATATAAGGCTTATGGTCGGAAAGGAGCAGCTCTGGAATTTCAACGGATTCCACTTTAAAATGCTTGCTGACAAAAATATAGTCGATCTTATTATAGTGTTCAGGCTTCTGTGTAATAATGGGATCGGAAGGATACGTATATACATCCTTATCGGGATATACTGCAAAAGTATCCTGCAACATTTCAAAGAACGGAGCCAGAATCGGGTCGGTCATCGGAAGATTGAAGTCGCCCATAAGGATCACGGGATTTTCACATCTCTTGATGAGTTCCGTCAAAGTGTTGGCAGCATTCTGTGCTTCTGCTCTGGCAAGTCCGAAATGAGTAACGAAAACGTCCACATCTCTGCCGCCCATCTCCACAACGGTATGCAGAACGACACGGGATTCGTAATAAGCATCCTCATTCTTTTCTTCGGGGTCGGGAATGGGATACACTTCGGTTTCCTTGATCGGATACTTGGAGATAAAGCCGTTTCCGTATGTGCCGAGTCCCCATGTAACCGCAGGCGCAAACGCGCTTTCATAACCGAGCGCATTGCCGAGCATTTCAGCCATCTTCACACGGCAGCTTCTTGGAAGCTTATAGTCCACTTCGTTTAAACCGCAAATATCGGGCGCAAATCCCTTCAGCGCTTCGATATACGGATCAAACTCACGCGTGATCGGACGAAAATCCGGCCCCAATTTGTAATTGCGGCAACTTGCGATATTGTAAGTCATGATTTTGAATTTCATCTTGCAATCCTTCTTTCTATCATAATTTATATAATTTATTTTTTATACCATAGGAAATTGCGCAAAATGGATCTTGCCGTTTTGCATTGTTTGGATATAAGCAAAACTCGGATAGGCAAGCAGTTTCGAGCGGGCGTTGCCCACTTTTTTATTTTCTAAAAAATCGGCTCCAATCAACCGCTCTGTCTTGCATTGCTCAAACACATACGATTCAGGTTTCTTCATACTGATTGAAGTTTTCAAGAGGAATGACCTTAACGGGAACACCAAATGCCACACAGGTTGCGACGGTATGTGCCGTTCCGTGTGAAACGCCGTCCCAAAAAGCAAGAACATATTGCGCGTAACGGATGATTTCTTCATTTCGGACCAAAGGTGCGCGTTTGCCGAAACTTTTGTAGTCCGGTTTAAAAACAGTCAGCCGCAGACGGTTTCTTTCCGCATAAACTTCTGCAAGCGTATCTATTCCCGTGGCGCCCCCGCTGACAATTTCCGTCGTATTGGCAGGCACATAACGGCAAAGAAGCTCATAAACGCTTTCTTCATTTTCAATATTTCTGGAACCGACAATCGCAACACGCATAGAATCCACCGTTTATCTTTTCAAAATAATATACTTTATTATATTCTAACAAATTTTGATGGAAAATTCAATAGAAAAAAGAAAATATACGACGAGTTACAGAAAAATTGCTATACATAAATTTTGATATATGCAGCAAATTAAAAACAAGCGCAAAAAGTGGGTAACAGTTTGTTTACAATCTGTGCGCCCACCGGAAGTTGTTCGCCTATCGCAGTCCTGCTTGCATTCTAACAATGCAAACGGAGAGGTCGATTCCCGGCAATTTCCTATAGCACAAAACACGCTTAAAATAAATGCTGTTATAAGAAAGGAAAATTATGAGAAAAAAAATCAGAGCAGTTTCTGCCGTTTTGTTGGCTTTACTGATGATCCTTGCCGTTCCGCTCGGTGTTTGCGCCAAAAAGCCCTCCGAACTGATCGTTGCGGGAATTCCGTTTGGCGTAAAATTTCATATGGAAGGTGTGATCGTCGCAGGGATTCCGAGCGAGCAAGGTCCGGCAGCCGAGGCAGGCATCCGAAGGGGCGATATCATCACGTCCATTGACGGCGAGCCGATTGCTTCCGCCGAAAAATTTGCCGAAATAATTAAGCTTTCCGACGGAAAAACCCTGACGTTGGAATATACGAGCGATTCCGTTTCCCGCACGGCACAAGTAACACCGTGCGCAGATGAAAGCGGAGAATACAAACTCGGAATATGGATCAAGGACAGTGCCGCAGGCATTGGAACCATCACGTTTATCGATCCCGAAACCATGTCCTTTGCGGGACTCGGACACGGCATTTGCGACAGCGCGGGAGGAGAACCGCTTCCCTTTTCATTCGGAAGCGCAGAAGAAGTTTCTCTGACGGGAATCGTGGCAGGCAAAGCCGGCGCACCCGGAGAGCTTCGGGGCTCTTTTGCGGGACATAAAATCGGAAAACTTCTGAAAAATGATCTGACGGGGGTATACGGTGTACTTGCGGAAATGCCCGAACAATTGGAAAAAGAAAAATATCCCGTTTGTAAATCTTCCGAAATCAAAGAAGGAAAAGCGTATATTTTCGCCACCGTGGACGGCGAAGGCAGAAAACGCTATGAAATTGAAATTTTTGATATCGTCAAAGACGGCAAAGATAAGAATTTTTCCGTTCGTATTACCGATGAAACTTTGCTTGCCAAAACGGGAGGCATCGTGCAAGGGATGAGCGGCTCACCCATCATCCAAAACGATAAAATCATCGGCGCCGTTACCCATGTTCTCGTCAACGATCCCGCAAGAGGCTACGGCATTTTTATTGAAAATATGCTGAAGGCGGCAAACGCACCGTTGGCAAAGACATCGTAAAAGCAAAAGGGCAATACCATTCCGAGATAAAATCGGTTTGATATTGTCCTTTTTCTACAGTTTATTTAAAAAATAATCATTGATTTTTTTCATCGGTTGGACTATAATGAATACCATAAAGCGATGTTTCCATGATAAAATCAAAAACAATTCAAACGTTCAAAAGGAGATTTTTCAATGAACCGCATAGAAATCGCAGAAGAAAACATGCTTTCGGGCGATATCAAGAAAAACAAAATAAAAGCAATCATTGCCTATACGGCCCGTACCGTCGCTCTGATGTGCGCATCGGGTACACTCATGCAAACGTTCCTTTCCTCACTTGGCTTCGAAAGCTCTCTGATCTATCTGCATTCCACACTTTTGCAAGCGGCAAACGTACTTACGATCATCCTTGCTTCAGGTTGGGCAAATAACGGCTCTCCAATCAAAAAATCGGCGTTTACAACGATACCGATCGGGCTTTTGTTTCTCTGCTACGTTCCGATTGCAATTGCCAACCACGCCACACCTTTGACTTACGTATTGTTGGCGGCTTTCGGTATTTTGCAGCAGATTGCCTATGGATTTTTTACCGTTTGCGAGTACAAAACACCTTATTACATCTATAAAGCCGATGAATATGGTATGATGCTCTCCGTCTGCGGCATCATTTCCTCTGTTTTTTCACTTTTGCTCGGTTATTTTATTACGTTTCTGACTTCAAAATTCGAATTTACCGTCATCATGAAATTTGCATTCATCATCTCCGCCGTTTTGATGTTGATTGCTTTCATTGCCATCTATTTCGAAAAAAGCCTGAGAAAAGAAACGCCGGAAGAAACAGTATCCGAAAACAAGAAAAATATGAAAGTCAGACTTCTGAAAACTCCCGTCTTTACACGCCTTATCCATGCAAATCTGATGCGTGGTTTTGCAACGGGCGTCATCAGCGTCCTTGCCGCCGTTGCCCTTGATCTCGGCCACACGGAAACGCTGACAGCCTCCATGGTTTTCGCGCAATCCCTCGCTTCACTTGCCGCTTGCGCCTTTTTCGCAATGGTTTCCAAAAAAATCTCGGAAAGAGCCATTGTGATCGCAGGCAGTTTATTCGTCGTTCTGATTCCGCTTTTGCTGATTAAAGACAGTATGACTTTCCTTATTATATATACGGTAATTATCGTGGGCAGAACCCTGATCGATTATTCGGTACCTTCCATGCTGCTCAAAGCGGTTCCCGTTGAGATTGCAGGACCTTACCACGCATGGCGTATGGCTCTGCAAAACGCGGGAATGTTGATTGCTACTTCCCTTGCCACGGTCATTCCCGTTCCGTATTTGCTCGCAGCTGCGGCAGTATTTCAGCTGATATCCGGAGTGTCGTTTGCAAAAGTCGTCTGGACGTATACTCAAAACAAGATGTGAACGACTTCAACTGTATAAAACTGTAATATTTTGAAACAAAAAGGCAATCTCATTCGGTAAAAATCCGTTTGATATTGCCTTATTTTCAAAATTATAAAAGTTCCATTGCAGTCCTTTCCGTATTCACGCAGGAAGCTTTGCTTCTTTCGTTTACACCGTCAAATTTCTCATACGCCCGATAGTAACGAATTCCAAGTTCTTTCAGTGCGTCGGCATTGAAATGAAGACGGTCGGAATTAGATTCGAGCCCTTCGGCGGAAGCAAAAGCGCAATTCGGATATTCCGCGCCCAATTCTTGCAGTATGCGATTGATCTTTACGTAATTTTGAGCAACTTCCGGATATTTCTCAAATTTACCGAGAAAATCACCGAGCCCGCCAATGACGATGGGAAGATCGGGAAAGCCGAGTTCTCCGCGCAGTTCATTCATGACGAAACGAAATCTTTTTGCATATAATGTGTAATTTTCACCAAAGCAATCATTTTCGCCTTGATGCCACAATATGCCTTTGAGAACAGAAGTTCGCATGGCAAGCTTGGCGCAATGCAAAGCATTGTCAAACAAAATCTCTCTCGGCAACCATTGCGAAATCTGCGTTCCGCCATCCGCGCAGGGAATGATTCCGACTTGGATTCCGGGATGCGCAAGCACATATTCTTTTGCGAAACTCTCGGCAAAACAAACGCCCGAAGTATGTCTGTCGGGGTTCACGGGACGGAACATATTTACCCACAAGCCGTTCCGAAAAACCTTTAATTTACCTCCGCAGGTATCAAGCGGCTCCGCTTCCGAAAGAAAGCCCCTTCCCGCCGCATTGGATTGTCCGATCAGTAAAAATGAATGTATCATATTTTTTATTCCTTATTCATCGATTTTATAGACCGCAAAACAGAAATTTTTGAGAATTTCCATCTTGCGTTCATACTATTATGATACATAACTTCCAAAGAATTGTCAACGTGAAATTTTTTCAAAATTCACTTGACAGCAGTCTTACAAAAATATATACTGATAACAGAAATTTTACAAGGAGATCCGCAAATGAAAAAAGCTTGGATTACAATTGCTTTTGTTATCGTTTTCATTGTTCCGACTTTCTTATGTATTCATTTGTATCAACAAAAAGCAACCGAACATAAAAACTTGGAAGCGACATGTGAAAACAGCATAACCTCATCTTTGGAATATTTTCAATCATATCTTGCTACGGAAAAAGAATCCGATTATATTGCGGGCGTTTCCGAATTTCGTGTTTATATGGCTTCTTATCATTGTCTTATGAAGATGGAGAACAACACCAACTACGTTTGGTGCAACGCACTTTACGGAGAAATGGTTTTGAATGCCGAAGAAATGAAATCGCATATTCCCAAATTGATTGCAGCCTTGGAGTATCTTGCAACAGATTATCAACATCCGAACGGATTCCAATTGATTTTTAATCTAACCAATCAAATCGAGAGCAAGCCTTCATCAAATTAAAAAAGCAATCAAATACAACAATTGTTTCGTGCAATATTCCAATCGTTAAACAAATCCTCCCTCGGCAGAACCTTCTGCTTCGGGAGGATTTTTCTCATACAAACACAAATATTTGCTTATGAAGATGAAATCAGGACATAAAGGAGTTCTGCCGCAGATGCACGTGTCAAAACGGCTTTACGTTCCGCATCCGCAAGCAATCCTACGGAAGCAAGCATGGCAAGCCCGTCATCGGAAATCACACCTTCCTCATCAATGGAAGCTGCAACGGCTTCTCCAAAGGAAAGCTCTTTATAATTCGCAATTCTGCCGAGCAAAGTGGAAGCTTGTTCGGAGGTAATGGCTTCGTTGGGACAGAAGCATCTTCCTTCCTCTGTATCCAGACCGATGATCAGTCCCATTCTTGCCGCTGTTGCGATATAACGGTTTTGCATATCGGTGAAGCTTGCGCGGTCCGCAAAATTTGATTGATTGGAAGCCATCAGCGTCGTATCAATATCACACATTTTCATCGCCATCATCAGAAAATCCGCGCGCGTTACCGTTTTTTCGGGATAAAAATTCCATTCTTCTCCGAGTTTCTCTCCAATCAATGCGCCTTTTTCGGCAAGCACGGCAGCGGGAAGCGCACATTCCTTATCTTTCAAATCCGAATAGATGATACCGCTTGTATTGGGTGTTGTGGTAACGAAAACGACCGCAGGTTCCGAACGGTTTCCATAGCAATCGGAAACGTAATATGAAAAACGATCTGAGCCGGATCCGTTTTCACTTGCGGTATATAATATTTTCCCATCCTTCGAAAGTGTCAGCTTTCCGTTTTTCGGAGCTTCTGCCAAATGATAAGTGATGGCATCTCCGTCGGGATCGGATGCGTTCAAGGAAGCATAAACGGGAATATTTTCTTTTGCCGTCAGCACGGATGCATTGGCAGATGGCGCAAAATTCAGTGTATCCAGCATATAGACCGTACAAAGGAAAGGTTTTTCATATTCCGTTCCCAACGGCAAAAAACGAAAAACCGCAGTCTTTCCTTCCTCGGCGGGAATAAAGCGAAGCGCCGCCAGCATTTCCCTTTCGATGACATCGCCCTGTTCAAGAGATTTTGTTCCAAGTTTTAAAACACCGTCGGAATCATCCGGCAGCGATTGCAGTTTGATTCCCGTGAAATCCGATGCACCAAGCAATTCTTCAAAATCCTCTTCTCCAAAAGAAACGGTATTGGTTCCCACACCCGTCTTTATCATTTCAAAATCTTCCTGCATAACGGCTATGGCGGGAGAAAGCGCAGTACCGCCCACCGTAAGTCCCAGACAAAAAAGCCAAAAAATCAAAAGTCCGAAAAATCCGATTTTTTTCATATTTCAATGGATTCCTTTCTGAAAATTTGATATGGATATTTTACCCACGCCCAATTTTTTTATGCAAAAACTTGACAATGCGTAAAAAAAGTAATAAAATAATCCTACACGATACACAAATAGCTACTCGGTCCAACGACGGAAAATCGTGAGTGGGCAACGCCCGCAAAAAACGGTTGCTTCGAAAAATCGGAGCAATTTCAAACCAATAAAACAGCCGCGGAATCTGCGGCGGAAAAGGAGTCGTTATGACATTATTTCTCATCGGCGCAATCGCCATCCTCATTTCCGTAATTGCCCTCGTATACGTTTCGAGCAAGTGTAAACGCGGTGCATATCCCAATCAGAAAAAAGTCGGTCTGATCATTTTCGCAGTTACCTTTCTCATCGGCATCGGCGGAATGACGGCAGACTGCATTACCACAGTCCCCACAGGACACACCGGTATCGTTACCACGTTCGGACGCGTGGAAGACAAAACCTTTGAAGCGGGCGTTCACGTAAAAGCCCCTTGGCAACAGGTTGTTGTCATGGATAACCGCATCCAGAAAGCAGGCTTGGAAATGCTTTGTTTCTCAAGCGATATGCAAGAAGTTGTAACCAACTACACCGTAAACTACCAGATTGAAAAAGCAAACGCGCAAACCATTTACAAGGATATCGGACAAGACTATTATAACATCGTGATCGCGCCTCGCATTCAGCAAGCCGTAAAAGACGGAATCAAAAAATACAACGCGGAAGAACTGATTGCAAACAGAGAAATTCTTGCCGCTGAAATCAAAGAAAATCTTGCGGAAAAGCTTGCCGCATACAATATCGCGCTGATCGATACTTCCATTGAAAATCTTGATTTTTCCGATAAATTTACCGATGCCGTGGAAGCGAAACAAGTGGCATCTCAGGAAAAGCTGAAAGCGGAAATCCAGCAGGAACAGGCAAATCTTGAAGCAAAAGCCAAAGCGGAACGCGAAATGATTGCCGCGCAGGCAGAAGCGGAAAAGAAAATTCTCGCTGCGGAAGCAGAAGCGGAAGCGAAAAAGAAAGAAGCCGATGCCCTCGCATACGCAGGCGAAAAGCAAGCGGAAGCCAATGAAAAGATCGCAGCAAGCCTTTCCAAAGATCTGATTGAATATAAAACCATTGAACAATGGGACGGTAAACTTCCTTCGTTCGTCGGCGGAGAAGGTTCCATCCCCGTTTTGAATTTCGGAAATAACAGCAATGACCAAAACACAGCCGAATAAGACGCAAGAAGAAAAGCAGTCCAAAAAAAATCCTGCCCTCGCAAGAGCGATTTTGATTTCTGTTTTTCTGTTTTGCATTGCGGCAGGACTTTTACTTTTCTTCCTGAACAAAGAAGAAAAAAACACATATTCCTATTCTCCGGAAACCAAAATCCTGTTATACCACTTAGTACGCGATGAAACCTACGGAGATTACGAATACTTATTCGTCAGGGAATCGGATTTTGAAAATCAGCTTCTGGAAATTCAGCGTTTGGGATATCAAACCGTTTTCGCGGACGAGCTTTCCAAGCTGAAAGACGGAGAAAAAGCAGTTGTTCTGACCTTTGACGACGGATATTCCGACTGTTACGACACCGTATACCCCTTGCTTCAAAAATATGGGATGAAGGCTACCTTTTTCATTTCCACTGCCTTGCTGGGAGAAGAAAATCATTTGACCGAAGCGCAAATTCTGGAAATGCAGGAAAGCGGACTTTGCCGTTTCGGCAGCCATACCGTAACTCATATCCGTCTGGATGAAGCACTCACGGAGGAGGCGGAACGTGAACTTTCCGAATCAAAAAAAGCGCTCGAAGATCTGACGGGAGAAAAAATTATATCCCTCGCTTATCCGAACGGTGCTTACAATGATCTCGTGGAATTGTTGGCCGAAAAATGCGGTTATCTCTACTGTTATACCACCAATGCTCCCACAGAGCCTTACTATGAAAATACAGCTCTGCCTCGAAGCTACGTGGTCAGAGATATGACGGCGGAAGAATTTTCCGCGATTTTGAAATAAAGGAGTTTCAGATGAATCAACTACCCCTTGTAATCCAAACGGGAATCCGGCACGGCGGACATATACAAGGTATTGCCGTTGACCGCGAAAGAAACTATATTTACTGTTCGTTCACAACTGAATTGATAAAACTCGATATGAAAGGCAATTTGATCGGTTCCGTCAAAGGCTTTACGGGACATCTCGGCTGTCTTGCCTATTCGGAACGGGACGGACGCGTTTACGCCTCTCTGGAATACAAAAACGATGTAATCGGGAAAAGCATTCTCCATACGCTCGGCATTGCCAACGAGATCAAAAATGCTTTTTACGTCGCCATGTTCGACGTAGAGAAGATCAATCGCCTCAACATGAATGCCGAAACCGACGGCGTCATGACCACCGTTTTTCTGCGTGAACCGACGGAAGATTATCTTGCCGAATGGGAAGAAAACGGGAAACTCCAAAAACACCGCTTTGGCTGTTCCGGCATCGACGGAATCACGTTTGCGCCCATCGGCAATGAAATGCGCTTACTCGTCGCTTACGGCGTTTACAGCGATCTCGAACGCACGGATAACGACCATCAGGTTTTAATTTCCTATGTTCCCGAAGAATTGAAGCCATACGAAACCGTTTTAACCGCTGAAAACATTCACGAAAACGGTCCATCTTCTTGCAAAGAACGCTTTTTCGTCTATACGGGTAACACCAATTTCGGTGTTCAGAATATGGAATACGATCCTTTCACGGGAGATATCTTCCTTGCGGTTTATCCCGGAAGAAAGCCTTGCTTCCCGAATTTCAAGATGTATGTCATCAACGGCAGAAAAAATCCTGAAGAACGACCGCTTGACGGATTGAACGGAACCAAAGGAAAAGTTCTTTGGCTGAAAGAAGCAGGTCTTTGTGACAACGCCATTTACGGATATCGTTTCCCTTACGGCTCCACGGGAATGGCTTCTTTGGGTAACGGATATTTCTATTTTTCCCAAGATCACAGCGATAAAGGTGCATACTCTTCCGAAATTCGCCTTTACCGTTATACGGGAAATGCCGAAAAACCCTTTATCCCCGTTTAAAAATTCAAAAATCACATGACAAAGCAATTGAGCCGCAGAGGCGGCACAGAATGGAGACTCTTATGAAACAATCCAAATGGATCTGGAAGCCCGGCGATTTTGAGCTTTACCACAGCATGCTCGTGCACAACAGAAGAACTTATCAGAACATTTATTACCCTCCCATGTGGCGCATCGACCCACCTTCCTCCAACGTCATACTCTATAAACGCAGAGATCTGGAAGCACCCGAAACTCTGACCGTTTACGCCAACACCGATCAGGCAAGTTTTCTCGTCAACGACCAACGTTATCCCATCGGCACTACGGTTACATTACAGCCGGGACGCAATTTCATTAAGCTGGCGGGTTACAAACCCGATGCGTTTCCCGCCTTTTATTGCGTCGGCGATACTTTCGCCTCCGATGAAAGCTGGAAATTCGGTTCTTTTGGTGCAAGAGATCTGCATGCGGGTACCAACGATATGTATACGGAACTTTCCGACCGTCCCGAAATTTTCAAATTCTCTTACGAAAGAATTTTTCCCGTTACGTCGGAATCCGTAAACGGCGGTATTCTTTACGACTTCGGCAAAGAAACTTTCGGCAAACTGATTTTTGAAAATCTTTCCGACGATGCATGCGCAACCGTGGTTTGCGGTGAATCCCGTGAAGAAGCCCTTTCCGACGGACAAGCCATCGTTTACGTTCCGCTGAAAGCAGAAAACAACACGTTTATTTCCACTCCCGTTGCATTCCGTTACGTTTTTGTTCCCGCTCTTCCCTGTGAATACAGTTTTTCCGCAGATTACGAATATCTTCCCTTTGAACAAAAAGGTTCCTTCCGTTCAGACGATGCGCTGATCAATCAAATCTGGGATGTTGCGGATTATACACTCCGGCTGAATGCTCGCGAAGGATTTTTTGACGGACTGAAACGCGACCGCTGGATTTGGGGCGGCGATGCTTACCAAAGTTATTTCGTCAATTATTATCTGATGAATGATAAGGATATCGTTCGCCGTACACAGCGCATGCTCCGCGGAGAAAATCCCGTTACCATGCACATCAATACCATTGCCGATTATACTTTCTATTGGATTGCCGCAATGTGGGAATACTATTTCCATACGGGCGATATTGGATTTATTCATTCTTCCTATCCCAATATGCTGACTACCATGAACTTTGTAACCAGCCGTTTGGATGAAGACGGTCTTTACACCAAACGCCGCGGAGATTGGGTTTTCGTGGATTGGACGAATTTCTTCGATCCCGATGCCGGTCCCATCTGCGCAGAACAAATGCTTCTCTGCCGCGCTTACGATTGTATGGCAAAATGCTCCGCTTTGGTGGAAGATACCAAAAACACAGAAAAATTCACGGCTTTGAAAAACGATCTTTATGAAAAGATCAACGCGCGTTATTGGGATGAAGAGAAAAACGCATTTATTGACGATTACCGCACGGGAAACCGAAACGTTACCCGCCACGCCAATATTTTCGCTTTGCTCTATCAGTTAACAACACCCGACCGTTTGGAAAAAATCATTCGCCACGTCATTCAAAATCCCGAAATTCCCGCCATTACCACACCCTATTTTGAATTTTTCGAATTGGATGCCATGTGCGGAATCGGAGAATTTTCCTATATGACCGATATGCTCCGCAACTATTGGGGCGGAATGCTGAAGCAGGGCGCAACAACCTTCTGGGAAGAATATTTCCCCGAAAAATCCCGTGTGGAAAACTATGCCATGTATGGAAAAGAATATGGTAGAAGCCTTTGCCACGCATGGGGCGCTTCTCCGATCTATCTGCTCGGTAAATATGCCCTCGGTGTCCGTCCGACCGCTCCGGCATATCAGACGTACGAGGTCCGTCCGAACCTTATGTGCTTCGGAGAATTCGAAGGAACCGTTCCCGCAGGAGACGGCTTGATCCGTGTAAAAATGAACCGAGAGTCCGTTACCGTCCTCTCCGATATTGAAGGAGGAACGCTCGTTCTTGGCGAAAAAACGTATCCCATCGAGAAAAATATTCCTTTGACCGCAGCAATCGAAAAATAATACTCCGTTATATCGCTTCCCGACCGCATTTCAATGGCGGTCGGGATTCTTCTTTAAAGCCCATCGAAAAAAGTTTTCCAAATAGTTTTCCACAGTTTGTGGAAAACCATCTTTTTCAGAAAAGCAAAAAGCAAACCTCGGATTTTATGATATAAATATCTCGGATTTTACAATGTTTTTCCGGCAAATTCTGCTTTTCCATCGGAAATCGGTAAAATTTTGAATGTGTTTTTCCGAACGTTTTCCACAATGCTGTGGTTTCTGAAAATATCCGACAAAATTCTCGAAAATTTCCGTATATACAGAAATCCTTTCATTTTTTTGTAAATTTGCACAAAAATTTCGGCACTTCACAAAAAAATCAGTTGACAAGAAGTGTGAAAGTACGATATAATATATATTATAATATTTAATAAAACAGCACATCGGCGGTATCTCCGCCCGATTCGTGATAGAAAAAGAAAGGAATCTCCCGTTATGATCAGAAGTATGACAGGGTATGGTCGCGCCAAAAGAGAGATCGGCGGCAGAAATATCCTCGTTGAAATCAAATCCGTTAACAACCGTTATTTGGATTGTTCCGTAAAACTCCCCAAAATTTTTGGTTTTCTGGAAGATAAAATCAAATCGTATATCTCCACAAAAGGAATTTCCCGCGGAAAAATTGAAATTTACGTCTCCATTGATATTCTGGAAGAAATCGGTGTCAGTGTGGAACTTGATAGCGCGTATACAGCAAGTTATATCGCCGCTTTGCGCCGTCTCGCAAATGAATTTCATCTTCCGGACGACATTACCGTGATGTCCGTTGCCGCCAACCGTGATATTTTCGCCGTGAAAAAAGCGGACGAGGATATGGAAAAAGAATGGTCCTGCGTTCTTCCCGTTTTGGAAGAAGCAACCTCAGCTTTCATTTCTGCCAGAGAACGCGAAGGCGCAAACATGAAAGCTGATATTGAAGCGAAAAAACGCCGCGTGGAAGAACTCGTCGAACAAATTGCCCCCCTTTCCGCAGCTGACGTAAAGAATCAATACAACAAAATCAAAACACGCATAAAACAGCTGATCGGAGATGTTACCGTTGACGAAGCAAGACTGATCACGGAAAGTGCCGTTTTCGCAGACAAGATCGCCATTGACGAGGAATTGGTTCGCCTGCGTTCCCATTTCGAAGCTTTCGATTCTATCCTCGCTTCCGATGTCCCCGTCGGAAGAAAGCTTGATTTTCTTCTCCAGGAAATCAACAGAGAAACTAATACCATCGGTTCCAAAGCATGCGATCTTGAAATCGCAAAGCTGGTAGTTGAAATCAAGAGCGAACTCGAAAAGATCCGCGAACAGATTCAGAACATCGAATAAGCTTCGCTTAAATTAAAAGTTTACGAAAGGAACATCGGATATCATGAAATTCATCAGCATTGGCAACGGCAATATGGTTGCGGCGCACAGAGTCATTTCCATTGTCAGTCCCGATTCCGCTCCGATCAAGCGTTATATCCAGGATGCAAGAGATGCGGGACGCGTGATTGACGTTTCCTGCGGAAGAAGAACCCGTTCCGTCATTTTCACAGACAGCGACCACGTCATTCTCTCCGCCATCAAAGCGGAAACCATTTCCAATCGCCTGAACGGACAGTACGAACAGGACGATGAGGAAGAAAACGAAGAAGAATAAATCAAAGAAAGGATATCACTCCATGAAAAAAGGATTACTTGTTATCATCTCCGGTCCCGCAGGAAGCGGAAAGGGTACGATCGTGAAAAGAGTCCGCGAGCTTGCCCCCTTTGATTTTTCCGTTTCCGCAACCACACGCAAACCCAGACAAGGCGAAGAAGAAGGCGTTCACTATTACTTCGTCACCAAAGAAGATTTTGAAAAGAAAATCGCGGAAGGCGAAATGCTCGAATACGCACAGTACGTCGGTAATTATTACGGAACGCCGAAAAAACCCGTGGAAAAAGCACTTGCCGAGGGAAAAAATATCATTCTTGATATTGAAGTCAAAGGCGCGCTTCAGGTAAAGGAAAAAATGCCGGAAGCCGTCATGATCTACGTTTTGCCTCCCGATTACGAAACCCTTCTTGCAAGAATCCGCGGCAGAGGAACGGAAACGGAAGATGTTATTCAAAAAAGAATGACCGAAGCCAGAACCGAAATCAAAACGTTCCCGAAATACGATTACGTTGTCATCAACCGTGAAAACGGAATCGATGAAGCGGCAAACGATGTTCTTGCGATTCTTCACGCCGAAACCATGAGAACCTCCCGAAACGCTGAAATTCCCGAAACGTTTTTCTCATAAGCGGCAAACGCCTGTATGAAATTCCACCCACTTTTCCATATAATCAAAAAGCTATCACCAATCAAGAAACAAATCATTTAAAAAGGAGATTGAACCGTTATGATGATCACACCTTCCATTGAACAACTCACACAAGGTAAATTTAACCGTTATGCCCTCGTTATCGCAACCGCAAAATGCGCAAGAATCGTTACCGATGAATATGTAGCGCAAAGAGAAGAAGCAGAAAAGAAAATTGCGGATAAGAAAACCGAAAAAACCCTCGCATCCCAGATTGACAGAGATATCCGCGACAACAAAGCCGTCGAAAATGCCGTTCAGCGTCTTTACAAAGGCGATTTCAACGTTGTTCTTCCCGAAGAAGCAACCACCGAACAGCTGAAGTAATGGAGGCTTATACAAACACCGTCGGCGTACGCCTGCTGGATCTTCCCTTCTATCATCTGGACCGCGAATATTTCTATTACGTTCCGGACACGCTTTGTTTTTCTCCCGCCATCGGCGATTTTGCCGTTGTTCCGTTCGGCGGAGCCAACAAGAAGCATATCGCCTTGATTACTTCCGTCGGGAAAACGAACGATTACGGAAAGCTCAAGCCCGTTCTTGCTCAGATCAACCGTTCTCTTTCTCTGACGGAAGAAATGATGGAACTCATCCGCTTTCTCTGCGGACGAACCCTCTGCACAATGGGCGATGCCGTACGCAGACTGATTCCCGCCGATGCGTTTGCAAAAGCAACCGAGTTTTTTTCTCCGAAACCGATTGAACCTTGTATTCGGGATGCCTTCTCTGTGCGAATGAAAGCGGTTTTCGCTTTCATCGAATCCCATGCGCCCGTAAGGGAAGAACGCCTGACAAAAGAGTTCGGCACAGATGTTTCCCCCATTTTGCGTAAGCTCCTTTCCGAAGGACATATCTCTTCGGAACTGACCATCAAAGAAAGCAAAGGGGCTTCCACGGAGTTGATCTATCCTGTTTCGGATGCGGATACGGGAATCTTATTGAAACCTCGTACGCCCGAAGCGCAGCGCAAGCTTTTTTCGCGTATTTGCGAAGAAGAATACATTTCTTCTCAAACGCTCCTCGCCGAAGGGTATACCTCCGCGCAGATCAAGGCGCTTGTAAAAAAAGGACTGATCCAAACCGAGAAAAAAGAATTTCTACGCAATCATTACGGAAATCTTTCCGTTTCCCCCTCCGAACTAAAACTTTCCGAAGAACAACAGCAAGCGTTTGAAACGCTTGCCGGTTTTATGGAAGAGCATAAACCGCACGCCGCACTCCTGCACGGAGTTACGGGAAGCGGAAAAACGAGCGTCGTGCTTGCGCTTTGCGAAAAAGCGCTTTCGATGAAAAGAAAAGCCGTCATTCTGATTCCCGAAATCGCGCTGACGTGGCAATCCGTGGAAGCTTTTACTTCCAGATTCGGAAAAAGAATCGCCGTCATGCACTCGGGTCTTTCCGACGGAGAGCGCTTTGATGCATATAAACGCATCCGCAGAGGCGACATTGATATCGTTCTCGGTACACGCTCCGCCATCTTTGCACCTATTTCCGATATCGGTCTGATCGTTATTGATGAAGAACAGGAGAGCGCATATAAATCCGATATGCCTCCGAAATATCACGCGCGCGACATTGCCAAACACAGAGCCGCGGCAAACAATTCCCTGCTTCTGATGGCTTCCGCAACCCCCTCCGTGGAAAGCCGCAGAGAAGCGGAAAAAGGAAACTATTCTCTGGTCAGACTGACCAAGCGATATACAGGTTCGGCACTCCCTACCGTAAAAATCGTGGATATGCGAAAAGAAACCCTCGAGGGAGAAGCGCAGATCGGAAGCGAGCTTCGCGCTCTTCTCTGCGAAAACTTTGAAAACGGCAAACAATCCATGCTGTTTCTCAATCGGAGAGGTTTTCACAGCATGCTTTCCTGCCACGCTTGCGGAGAGACTTTGCTTTGCCCCAACTGTTCCGTTTCCCTGACACATCACAAAACGGCAAAAGGAAGCCGTTTGATCTGCCATTACTGCGGACACAGCATTCCCATTCCCCATTTCTGTCCGAAATGCGCAAGCGAGCATTTGGGTTTCGGCGGATACGGCACCCAACTGATCGAAGAAGAAATTAAAAGCTTTCTGCCCAATGCAAAAATTCTCCGCATGGATGCGGATACCACGAAAGAACGTTTTTCTCAGGATGAGATCACGGGAGCATTCAGCAGAGGCGAAGCTGATATTCTCGTCGGCACACAAATGATTGCCAAAGGTCATAATTTTCCGAAATTATCTCTGGTCGGTGTCGTTGCGGCAGATAATTCTCTGTTTTTGGATGATTTCCGCGCCAATGAGCGCACGTTTTCTCTGATTACGCAGGTCATCGGACGCGCGGGACGTTCCGAAGGCGGCGGCATTGCCGTTATTCAGACATATAACCCCGATAACGAAACCATCCGTCTTTCCGCAAAACAAGATTACGATGCGTTTTATAAAAATGAAATTGCCGTACGAAAAGCGCTTGTTTTTCCTCCGTTTTGCGATATTGCCGTGTTTTCCATCGGCGCAGACGAAGAAACAGAACTTCGTAATTTCGCAAAAGAGTTTTCCGAGGCGCTTGATAAAAAGCAGAAAACTGCTTTCAGCGACGTAAAAATGTTGACATTCGGTCCCTTTGAAGCGCCCGTTTTCAAAATCAAAAATAAATTTCGTATGCGCATCGTCATAAAATTCAAAAATAACAAACGTACCCGTGCGCTCTTTGAAGAATTGTTGCTTGAATACGGTAAAAAGGCGGCGGGAAAAATCTCGTTGTCCGTGGATATCAATCCTTCCGGAACCTGACGAAAACCAATCATCTCTACAGATATCATAAAGAAAATTTGAAATGAAGAAAGGACTTTACTTTTATCATGGCAAAACTCACAATCCTGAAAGAAGGCGAAGCAACGCTTCGCAAAACCTGCCGTCCCGTAACGGAAATTACAAAAAGAACTATCACGCTTCTTGACGATATGTTGGAAACCATGCGCCACGCAGACGGCGTAGGTCTTGCAGCACCCCAGGTCGGCGTTCTTCGCCGTATCGTTGTTATCGAAGTGGAAGAAGGCGAAGTCCTTGAACTCATCAATCCCGAAATTATTGAAGCATCCGGTTCCGTCAGCGGCGTGGAAGGCTGTCTTTCCGTTCCCGGAAAACAGGGCGTTGTAAAGCGTCCCGCTTATGTCCGTGTCCGCGCACTTGACAGAAACGGCGTTATGCAGACATACGAAGGAACCGATCTTCTCGCAAGATGCTTCTGCCACGAAATCGACCATCTCGACGGCCACCTTTATGTTGATAAGGCCGATCGATTCCTCTATCCCGCCGAAGACGGCGAATATTACGACGATGAGGATTAATCCTTAAAAAATCCAGCAAACGTAAGGAGAATAAAGTTATGCGTATTTTATTTATGGGTACACCCGAATTTGCAAGAACTGCGCTTTGGGAAATCCAAAAAGCATATCCCGGCGAAATCGTCGGTGTTATCACAAGACAAGACACTCCCAAAAACCGCGGACACATTATGACACCCCCTCCCGTAAAAACTGCCGCTCTTGAGCTCAGCATTCCCGTATATCAGCCTGTAAATCTCAAAAAGGAAAATTTTGCGGATATCTTACAGGAAATGAATCCCGATATCATCGTCGTGGTTGCATACGGCAAACTTCTGCCTCCTTACGTATTGGAATATCCCCGTTTCGGTTGCATCAACATTCACGGTTCGATCCTTCCAAAATACAGAGGAGCCGCTCCCATCCAACGCGCAATTCTCGCGGGCGAAAAGGAAATGGGTGTTACCATCATCAAAATGGCGGAAGGACTTGATACCGGCGATATGTATGCAAAAGCAACCATGGACTCTTCCACGGGCAATTTCGAAGAAATTCACGACCGCCTTGCAGACCTCGGCGGTAAACTCGTTGTGGAAACCATGAAAAAAATCTTTGACGGCACTGCCGTTGCCGAACCGCAGGACGATGCCCTCTCCACTTACGCTTCCAAAATCGAAAAGGCAGACCGTATTCTTGATTTCAGCCAACCGGCAGAAATCATCATCAATAAAATCCGCACGTTTGCCCCCACCCCCGGTGCCGAAACGAAGCTTCCTTCGGGAAAAGTCAAAATCACTTCCGCAATCCGTCTGGATGAAGCACCCGAAGGCGAACCCGGAACGGTTGCCGCTCTTTCCGCAAAGGGCTTGGGACTTTTGACCGTCAATACCGTTGATGCCAAAATTAAAATCGAACGTCTGATTCCCGAAGGCAAAAAAGAAATGTCCGCAGGCGATTTTATCCGCGGCAGACGCATTACGCAAACAGACCGTTTTGAATAAGAGGACAACGCCCGCCGTACAACTCAGTTTTTCTAAGTTTTATTTATATTCAAATCATGCAAAACGGCAAGATTGATTTTCTATAATTTCTTATCATTTAAGAAAGGACTTCTCCATCATGAACGCAAGAGAATCCGCTTTCCTCTCTCTCCAGAAATATGAAAACAGCGGCGTATATTCCAACATTGAGCTTTCTTACGCCATTGAACGCGGCAATCTGGAAGGCTCGGAAAAATCGCTGTACACCGCTCTCTTTTACGGCGTAATCGAACGCAAGCTGACCTTGGATTATTATATTTCTCTCCTTTCCGACCGCAAAGATATCGACATGAACGTCCGCATCATTTTGCGGCTGGGTTTGTATCAGCTTCTTTATATGACCAAAATTCCCGAATCCGCAGCCGTCAACGAAAGCGTTAAGCTCGCAACCCGCTTTTACGCAAGAAAAAACAGCGGAAATTACGTCAACGCCGTTTTAAGAAGTTTTTTGCGCAAAAAAGACGGTCTTGCTCTCCCCGATGAAAATAAAGAACCTTTTCGCAGACTTTCCGTGGAATATTCCGTTCCAGAATGGATCTGCCGTTTGTGGGCGAATGCTTACGGAAAAGAAAAAACCGTACGCATCTTAAAAACAGTCAACAATCATCCCTCACTGACCTTAACGGTCAACACTTTGAAAACCATGCCCGCCGCACTTTCGGAAGCATTGAATCTCGCAGGAATCAAAGCTGAGATCAGTCCCGTTTCCAAATACAGCATTCTGCTGGACGGCGCAGTACCGATGAGCCGTCTCGAACCCTTTGAAGGACAATTTTTCGTTCAGGATGAAGCATCCGCTCTTTGCGTTGCGGCAATGGATGCCAAACCCGGAGAAAGTATTCTGGATGCATGTGCCTGCCCCGGCGGAAAAAGCTTCGGAATGGCAATGTCCATGCAAAACAAGGGCGTGATCCGTTCGCTTGACTTGCATAAAAATAAGCTTTCGCTGATTGAAACGGGCGCGCAGAAATTGGGAATTTCCATCATTGAAACAGGCGTGCAAAACGCATCCGTACACAATTCCGAAATGCCCGTTTTCGATAAGATTCTCTGCGACGCTCCCTGTTCGGGACTTGGTGTCATCGCCAAAAAACCCGATATCCGTTATAAATCCGAAGAAGATATTACCCGTCTTCCCCTTCTGCAAGCCAAGATCCTTGAAACCAACGCCGCATATCTGAAAGAGGGCGGCACGCTCGTTTATTCCACTTGTACGCTGAATCCCGCAGAAAACCGTGAGATCGTGGAAGGCTTCCTGAAAAACCATCCCGAATTTTCCCTTTGCCCCTTCCGTGCAGGAATTGCCGTTTGCGACGGTATGCTGGAAATTCTTCCCTACGAATACGGAACCGACGGCTTCTTCATTGCAAAGCTGTGCAAGAAAAAAGTCTGAAAGTCTAAACACGCCGTGAAAGGAACGTTTTATGGAAAAAATTGATATTTTAAGCATGAATAAAGAGGAACTGACCGCATATATCGTGTCCCTCGGCGAACCGAAATTCCGCGCTTCCCAGATTTGGGGTTGGCTTCTCAAAGGCGCTGACTTTTCCGAAATGAAAAATCTTCCTGCCGCACTTCGCGCAAAGCTTGCGGAAAACGCTTTCGTGGCTTCCGCAAAAATTGCCAAAAAATTCGTTTCCAAGGATGGAACGATCAAATATCTTTACGAACTTTACGACGGCGAGAGAATCGAATCCGTTTTCATGCGTTATAAGCATGGAAACACCATCTGTCTTTCTACAGAAGCAGGTTGTCCGATGGGTTGCGCTTTTTGCGCTTCAACCTTAAAAGGACTTTCACGCCGACTTTTGCCTTCGGAAATACTTTCCCAGATTCTTTCCACACAAAAAGACACGGGCGAACGTGTGGACGGTATTGTGCTGATGGGAATCGGAGAACCTCTTGACAATTATGACAATGTCATCAAATTTCTCCGTCTGGTCGGTTCTCCCGACGGTCTGAATATCGGTTACCGACACATTTCCCTTTCCACCTGCGGATTGGTAGACCGCATGGAAAAGCTTGCCAAAGAAAATCTGCCCATCACGCTTTCCATTTCCCTTCACGCAGCAGATGATCAAACACGCTCTTCTCTTATGCCCGTAAATAAACGTTGGAACATCGAACAGCTTCTGAAAGCTTGCCGTTCTTATTTTGATCAAACGGGAAGAAGACTTTCCTTTGAATATACTTTGGTGCGCGGAAAAAATGATTCTACGGCTGATGCCAATCGTTTGGCTGATGTTC
The DNA here is from genome assembly GCA_015064845.1 of Oscillospiraceae bacterium. Classification (GTDB taxonomy): domain Bacteria; phylum Bacillota; class Clostridia; order Oscillospirales; family CAG-272; genus QALR01. Next base: position 59,778 of record SVRL01000006.1, read on the forward strand.
TTTACCGTTATTGCTCGGGTATGCCTTTACACGTAAATCTGATTCCCGTCAACAACGTAGAAGAAAGAGGATTTTTGCCAAGTGAAAAATCGGGAATCGAAGCTTTTGCCGCCACTTTGGAAGGCAGAAAAATTACTGCAACGGTACGTCGCAAACTCGGTTCCGATATCGATGCATCCTGCGGACAGCTCCGCGCAGAACATAGTTCTTAACCCGAATCAAAAGATTCGTTACCATATAAATGAAAGATTACGGGCATTGCCCAACGCAGTGCTCCGGAAAGGAATGAAATACATCAATGAAATTTTGCGGAAAAACCGATGTCGGTATGCACCGACAGGTAAACCAAGACAGTTACCGAGCGCTTCGCGTCTGGAATGACGAAGCTACGCTTCTCGTGGTTTGCGACGGTATGGGCGGTCATAAAGCAGGCGAAATCGCAAGCAGTACCGCCGTGGATATTTTTTGTGAGAAAATCGCCTCCTCGCCCTGTGAGGAAACCGAACCCGATAAAATACTGGAATTTATCCGCTACACACTCGTATGCGCAGCTTCGGAAGCAAACGCCGCCATTTTCCATCTTGCCGATGAAAACGATGAATATCAGGGCATGGGCACCACAATGGTTGCCGCCATCATTTACAAAGACTATTTTTATGCTATCAATATCGGCGACAGCCGTTTTTATATCGTTACAAAAGAAGAAACTACCCTTGTTACCAAAGACCATTCCTTCGTGCAATATCTGATTGACAACGGAAAGCTTTCCGAAGAAGAAGCCAAAGATTGTCCCCGTAAGAACGTCATTACCCGTGCGGTCGGCATCTCCGATAAGTTGGACGTGGATTTCTTCAGCGCGCCTCTTGCGCCTTGGGAAAGCGGATATCTTGTTCTCTGCTCAGACGGTCTTTCCAATTATCTGGACCAAAAAGCCATGGAAGAAATTCTTTTTGCTCCCTCCCATTGGTTTGTATCTCAGGAAGAAGATCTTGCCCGAAAAGCGGATGCTTTGATTGCTTTTGCCAACGATAAAGGCGGAAGTGATAACATCACTGCCGTTCTCGCCCGTTTTTAAGCTGTAAGACATCGACATAACGAAAGGATATAGCCATGGACGTTTGGAAAAAACACATAAACGCAATCTTTGACGGACGATATCAGATCGTTGATACTGTCGGCGAAGGCGGAATGGCAGTCGTTTATAAAGCAACAGACTTAAAAACGGGAGACACCGTTGCTTTGAAAATGCTGAAAGACTCCATTTCCGATAATCCGCAAGCATTGCGCCGTTTCATCAACGAATCCAAAGCGGTTGCCATGATGGATCATGCAAATATCGTAAAGATTCTTGATGTTTCCGTTAAAACAGAACATAAATTTATCGTCATGGAATACATTAAAGGTATTACCCTGCGCGATTACATGACAAAAAAAGTAAGGCTGAGCTGGCAAGAAGCCACAGCTTTTCTTGCGCAAATTCTGCAAGCACTGGACCACGCGCATATGAGAGGCGTTATTCACAGAGATATCAAACCGCAGAACATCATGGTCATGGAAGGCGGTTTCATTAAGGTTGCCGATTTCGGGATTGCAAAACTGCCGAATGCGGAAACCGTTACCATGATCGACCATGCTGTCGGAACAATCTATTATATCAGCCCCGAACAGGCAAGAGGCAAAAAAATCGACCCCAGAAGCGATCTTTATTCGCTCGGCGTCATGTTTTATGAAATGCTGACGGGAGAGCTTCCGTTTATGGCGGACACTTCATACGCCATTATGACCAAGCACATCAATGAAGCACCCACACCTCCCAGACAGCTTGTACCTCAGTTGCCCGTCGGCATTGAACAAATCATTCTTTGTTCGATGGAGAAAGATCCTGCGCGCCGTTATCAGAGTGCGTCGCAAATGCTCCGCCACATTTACCGTATTCAGCAAAATCCCACCACTGTTTTTCAAAAACAACCCTCTCAACCCCGTACGACAAATGCAGATATCGTTGCTAAAAAAGCAGAGGGGAACTCCGATCAATATATTATCAAAGCTCAACAAACGGTCAATACACCGATGACTGAACACAAACCAACCAGACCGCAAAACGCGGGTGCCCGTCAATCCTATGCGCAAACAAACACGAAAAAACCAACGCAGTTACCAAATCCGAACAGAAAAAAATCGGAAAGCGCTCCTTTTTCCGTTGTCATTTTAATTTGCGCAATTTTCTTTATCCTTGCCGCCATCGGATTTTTTATGCTTTTCAATATGCTTTACGGACCAAGTGCTTCGTCGACGGATACATCTTTGATTTCTCCGGTACAAAATTACTTTTTATGCCGAATGGGAATCGGAACAGGAATGAGATTCTTATGACGGAAAATTTAAATGGTATTATCGTAAGCGGTGTCGGCGGACTTTATTTCGTCCGCGCCGAAAGCGGAGAAGTTTTTCCCTGCCGTGCCAAAGGGGCCTTCCGCAAAAAAGGGCTTTCTCCTCTTGCGGGAGATACGGTTTCCATCCGTCCGCCCGAAGTCAGCGGAAAGGAATATTTCATTGAAGCGATCGCAGAGAGAAAAAATTCACTGATCCGACCTCCTATGGCAAATCTGCAAACGCTTTTCGTTACGTTTGCGCCAAAAAACCCCGAACCCAGTACGCTTTATCTGGATAAGCTCTTATCCATTGCGGTCTTTAACCGCATTACCCCCGTCGTCGTCATTACCAAATCGGATATTTCTCCCGAATTGGCAGAACATTACGCGGAAATTTATAAAAAAGCAGGATTTCCCGTCTTTGTTTCTTCTTCCGAAAACGGAGAAGGCGTGGAAGCATTGAAGGATCATATTTCTTCTTTGGATGGAATCTGCGCTTTCGCGGGAGCTTCAGGCGTTGGAAAATCCACGCTGATGAATGCTCTCTTCCCTTCTCTCGCATTGGATACGGGTGCGCTCTCCGAAAAGATTTCCCGCGGTAAACACACCACCCGAAGCGTAACGCTTTATCCCATGAAGGAGCTCCTCGATTCTGCTCCCGATTCCGCTTACATTGCGGACACACCCGGATTTTCCATGCTGGATTTCATTGAATTTGATTTCTATTCCGTGGAAGATCTTCCCCATTGCTTCCCCGAATTTGAACCGTATCTTTCCGAGTGCCGTTACACGGATTGCTCTCACACCAAAGAATCCGCAAGCGACTGCGCCATTGCGGCGGCAATCGAACAGGGAAAGATCTCCAAGGAACGGCACGAAAGTTATCTTTCCATTTATGCCGACCTTGTCGGAAAACGCCCTTGGAAGAAAAAATGATTGAATCTATCATAAAAATCAACGCTCCGTAGCTTTTTACGGAGCGTTGATTTTTAGTCAATCTTTTCCTGCTGAAAACTCACTGTCAAACACGGTTGCAATTTGGTATACATCAGATTTACTGATTATATTCGCCTCATAGGCTTCTTCAACTGTGTAAAAATATCCATTCCGATAGACATAGACAGGCTGCCCATCAGAAAAACAAAAAGTATATCCTGCAACATGAACCGGTCTGAATGCTTGGGTATATATCATTCCGTCTCCACCCATCATCACAATATGCCCACTTCCAACTTCTCCTTCGTAGCGAGAAACAAATATATCCGATGCCTGAAAAGTACATTCACCTCCAAAATTTTTCTCACACGCAAATCGAAAATATGCTGTTTTAATTTCAGATGACAATTCCCGGTTCATGTTTTGACAATCATTTTCATGAATAGGCAATAACAATTCGGAAGAATCCGTCAAATAATCATCAGGTATATCAGCACAAGAAGCAAATGTAACAAAAAGAAAAATTGTAAGTAACAAAACAATATACTTTTTCATATAACCCTCCCTTAACATATCAGGAATAATATTTATAATTTTTAGATATATGGATTCATTAACCATATTGTATCATGGAGTCTATTAGCATGAGCGCTTCTTCCACGGATGTGCTGTTTGGAACGGTCAATAAAAACTCAGATTTTCCGTCGTTCCAAAAAAAGGTTTTTATTCCGTTTTTTTCACTGAAAGCAATTTTCTTATCATTCCGTTCTATGATGGTATAGTCCAATACAGAGGAAGAATTTTCCAATGCGCCATGCAAAGAATCTTCCGTATCAAATATGGAAGTTCCCGAAAAAATGCTTTGCGATAAAATAATTCGTTCTCCGTTTGTATTTCTCCAAAGCATATCCGTTTTGATATCAGTAATAATAAATTCTTCCACAACATATCCATTCGGAATCATTCCGAGCGTATATACCGTTTCTAATTTGTCCCGTGTTGAATCCGCACCGTTTTTTCCGAGAATAACCTCTGCAAATTTTGCGAAGTTATCAGCCAAAAACATACATGTTGATTCACGCACGGATGGCACCGCCATGAAACAACCCAACACAATAAATGCTGCCACCGCAATTCCCGCAATACGCTTACCCACGGTATTAAAATATCTTTGAAATGGATTTTTTGAGCGTTTGATCAGACGATTCATATACCTCTCATAATCATCACCTAAATCAAGTTCTCCTTCATAACGGGGATATTGATCACAATAGGCAGAGCAGCATCCGCGCAATGCTTCTTCCAAAACTTCACGCCCTGTCATTTTCTTTTCTGACATATACACCCCTCCTTGTCAGCAATTTCATTAAGCGCACTCTCCCGTGATTCCATCTGGATTCCGCAACAACTTCCGAAATACCAAACAGCTCGGCAATTTCTTTTATGGAATGATGATATAAATAATACATGATAATAACATCCTTTTGCGCATCACTCAGCATATCAACACATTCCATTACCCTTGAAATTCCTTCATCCTCACATATCGAAAATAAATCTTCATCATCAATCAACTCTTCAGATTGACAATGATTGAACAACGCTTTTTCCTTTCGCCTCTTCCGAAAAACCGATATGCTTTGATTTCTTGCAATACTCATAATATACGCCTTTACAGTCCCCTCATCCTTATCACAAAACAATTCCATACTTTTCAGTACACGCAGCCATGTTTCTTGCATAACGTCCTTGACATCTTCATCATTTCTCAAAATACGATACGTGCGCTTAAGAATATCATCGTGATATTTCAAATAAATTTGCTCAAAAGTCCGCTTTTCCGTTTCTGTATCAAGCATGAATAAATAAAACGCTAACAAGCCATCTCCTCCTTTCATCGCATTGTCGGAATACGATGTTATAACAATGATTATAACATCGTATCAAATCCGAGTCAAATATATAAGCCCAACGAAAGTTGTTCTTTGCTTATATAGACGAATCAGCCCCCCTCAACCCACCGCATTTTATTTTTTGTTCACAAATTGTTAACAATTCAAGCTCTAATTTCCAATTCTGCTTGCCAAATCTCCTTTTTTTACCAAAGAGTAGGAAATCAATTTTTCTCCGTTCAGGTTTTCCCTGTGCATATCGATGCCGATAATCGAAGAATTTTCATAAGTTCTGTAATAATAGATTCCCCGCTCCGTATTACAACAAGAAGAATACGCCGTAAATTCAAAATCACCCTTCAAATGAACACAGCCCTTTTGTTGTGCCGCAATATCGAGAATATGAAAAAAACGATGCACGTTTTCCGTTTCATCCAAGCCTTTCAAGGTGTGAAATTTCGTAAAGACCGTCCGTACGAAACGGGAAGAAGAAGAAAGATCGCCGGGAAGACCGAGCGCCCCCATGCCTCTGCTGTAATCGCAAAACGGAATTTTTGAAGAAAATCGGTTTTCAATCGGCTCGGAAGAAAGTCCCATAAAAAGATTCAGATATTGCATTTGAAAATCAAAGGAAGGCGCGTTTGTCAATACCCCGACAGGATTTTCAAAAATCCTCAAACCATCCTTCATCGGTTCTGCCGTGAATGATTTTTCGGCATCGGAAATCAAAAAATGCAACGGCGTCAACGGAAGCTCCTTGCTGAACGGAACACGGACGATATCGGTATTTTCCAGCAATCTTTTTGCCTGTTCTGCCGTTCCACAATCGGAAAGAATGAAAGGAATCCATTCCCATGGCGTAACGGGAAAAAAATCTTTCCGAGGTTCCCGATAATATGCTTCCTTCGGAAAGCTGAGTGCCGCAACGGAAAGGCCTTTTTCATTCACTGCATCGTAATAAAGCGGATATCCTTCGGCAATATGCGCCATTCCGATCATCGCATAATGAGAGCGAAAAATTTTACCCCCGTAAAAACAAAAAGGAAAGTTTCTCGGCGTAATGGTTACACACTCGTCAAAAAAATTTTCCACGTCCAGATTTCGTCCGAAATAATGAAAATCTGCCCGGTAAGAAATTGCCGTACACATAAAAAATCCTCTTTTCTTTACAAATATGTACCAAGTTTGAGAGAATGCAAAGGATTTTATACAAAAAAATTCTTTTTTTCATTCAAAAAAACACAAAAATAAAAAAATGCTGTTGCGTTCTTTACAGTTTTGATGTATAATAAAATGTGAATAATTATATACTACTTGCTTTTACAGCAAAAGGAGTTATCTAAAAATGGAAACAATAAAATATCATATTGCGCAAGCGATTTCCGAAGCAAGCGCCAAGATCTGGGGAGAGGCTCTTGCCATCTCTGCAGAAAGCATTCCCGATTCTCTTGAGTATCCGCCCGATACTTCCATGGGCGATCTTGCTTTCCCGTGCTTCAAACTCAGCCGTACGCTTCGCGCCGCTCCTCCCGTGATTGCAAATAAACTTTTTGCAGAGCTTTCCGCAAAACGCCCCGAAGGCATCGGAGAAGTTCGTATCAAAGGCGGTTATCTGAATTTTGTCATTGACAACCGCTATCTTTCCGGAAAAATCGTCCGTGAAATCATCGAAAAAGGTGCAAACTTCGGCGCGCACACATTCGGTAACGGAAAAACCGTTGTTCTGGACTATTCTTCCCCCAACGTGGCAAAGCCCTTCCACATCGGACATCTCGGAACGACCGTTATCGGTCACTCTTTGAAATTGCTCCACGAATATGCGGGATATACCTGCATTGGGATCAACCACCTCGGCGACTGGGGCACGCAGTTCGGTAAACTGATCGTTGCTTTCCACAAATGGGGCAACAAAGAAACCGTTGAACAGGGCGGTGTTGATGCACTCGTTGCACTTTACGTCCGCATCAACAATGAGATAGAAGCGGAAGCCGCTCAGGGCATCACAACCCTTGCAGATGCCGCACGCGCCGAATTTACCAAGCTGGAACACGGCGACGAAGAAAATATCGCTCTTTGGAAATGGTTCAAGGAAATCAGCCTTGCCGAATACGAAAAAACTTATAAACAGCTCGGAATTACCTTTGACAGTTATAACGGCGAAGCTTTCTATACGGACAAGATGCCCGAACAGGTACAGGTTCTGAAAGATAAAAATCTGATGCGCATCGATAACGGCGCCTCCATCGTCGATCTTTCCGATTATAATATGCCTCCCTGTCTGATTCTGAAATCCGACGGCTCCACCCTGTATCCCACCCGTGATATTGCAGCCGCTGTTTACAGAGACCGCAACTATCATTTTGACAAATGTATTTACGTAACATCTGCAGGTCAATCTCTCCACTTTGCGCAATGGTTCAAGGTTGTTGACCTCATGGGCTATGATTTTGCGGACAAGCTTTACCACGTTCCTTACGGTACCGTAAGCATCGCCGGCGCAAAGCTTGCCACCAGAACGGGTAACGTTATTCTGCTCCGCGATCTGATCGCAAACGCAGTTGATAAATGCCGCGCCATCATCGAAGAAAAGAATCCTTCCCTTGAAAACAAAGAAGAAACCGCTCAGGCTGTCGGCATCGGCGCGATCCTCTTCTATTATCTCTACGGAAACCGTGTCAGAGATATCAACTTCATCATGGATGATGCGCTGGACTTCAATGGCAATACCGGTCCTTACGCGCAATATACTTACGCAAGAACCAGCGGTATTCTCGCAAAAGCCGGAAATTTTGCCGATATGACCTCCGTAAACGAAATGACGGCAACCGAACGTGAATTGATTAAAACACTTTCCCTCTTCCCGAATAAAACGAAAGCGGCAATTGATGAAATGGAACCCTCCGTCATTACCCGTTACGCAATCGATATTTGTAACGCATTCAACCGTTTTTATCAGGAATGCCCCATCATCTCCTGCGAAAATGAAGAAATTCGCGATTTCCGTCTGACACTGACCAAATGCGTACGAGATATCCTCGGCCGCGCTTTGGAACTTATTTGCGTAAAACACCCCGATAAAATTTAGGCACTCCATTTTACTCGCATATCATATACTATATTTCAGATAAAAGAAAGGAATTTTTACCATGTCAGGACATAGCAAATGGAAAAATATTATGCATAAGAAAGAGAAAACCGACGCACAAAAAGCAAAGGTTTTCACAAAAATCGGTAAGGAAATTGCCATCGCCGTAAAAGAAGGCGGTTCCGATCCCGGTTCCAACGCAAAGCTTCGCGATCTTATCCAGAAAGCAAAATCCAATAACGTTCCCAACGATAACATCGACCGTATCATCAAAAAGGCTTCCGGCGCGGATGCCGTTGCTTACGAAGAAATCACATATGAAGGTTACGGTCCTTGCGGCGTTGCCGTTATTGTAGAAGCAGCTACCGATAACCGTAACCGCACCGCAGGCGATGTTCGTCACTACTTCGATAAATTCGGCGGCAACCTCGGACAGGTCGGATGCGTAAGCTTCCTCTTTGAAAAGAAAGGCGTTATCGCTATTTCCGCTCTTGATGAATGGGGCGATCGTGTCGTTGACGGCGATAAGCTCATGGAAGAAGCTTTGGAAGCAGGCGCTGCCGACTTTGCCGAAGAAGGCGACGTTTATGAAATTTATTGTGAACCCGACGATCTTTCCGCAGTTGCAGAAACGCTTTCCGAACTCGGATATTCCTTCATTTCTTCCGAAATCGAACAGGTTCCTTCCACTTACGTTACCCTCGAAGGCGAAGACGATATCAAGCATATGTCTCTTTTGATTGAAAACTTGGAAGAAAACGAAGATATCGTTAACGTTTGGCACAACTGGGAAGAAGCTTAATCTCCCAAAATTTCCTTTGAAAAATTTTTTCCGAAAGGTGTTTTTATTATGATTCACAATCCGAATTATTCCCTTGCATTTTGCAGCATGTTCCGTGAATACGACATTCGCGGAAGAGTTTCCGAAGACGAACTCAATCCCGAGAACGTCCACAAGATCGTAAAAGCATACGCGCAGTATCTCCAGAAGAGAAACATCAACAGAGCCGTTGTCGGTTACGACAGCCGCGATTGCTCTCCCTCTTTTGCAGAAGCTGCAATCGCTGCTCTTCGCGAAGAAGGTATTGACGTTTACTTCATCGGTCTTGCGCTCTCCCCTCTTACCTACTTTGCGCAGTATCATCTCAAGTGCGAAGGCGCCGTTATGATTACGGCAAGCCATAACCCCAACGGTTGGTCCGGCTTCAAATTTGCAAACGGCTATTCCAAAACACTGGAACCTCATGACATCATTGAAGTTGCTGAACTTTTGGATAGACCCACGCAGAGCAAACGCTTCGGCGCTTACGAAGAAGTTGACGTTCGTGATGCGTATATCGAAGATATCGTTTCCCGTATTCACATGGGTCCCAAGAAAATCCGCGTTGCGCTCGATGCTGCCAACGGCGGCGCAGGTCTTTTCATTTATGAAGTATTCCAGCGCCTCGGTTGCATGACTTTCCAGCTCAACTGCGACCCTGATACCACATTCCCCCACTACTTCCCCAACCCCTCCGAATTGGAATGCAGAGAACGTCTGCGCCATATGCTCCGCCATCCTTATGTTCATGCGGATATCGGTCTTTCCTTTGACGGTGACGGCGACCGCATCGGCGTTATCGATGAAAAAGGTCAAGACGTATGGAGTGATATCGTTCTTGCACTTCTCGCAAAACAGCTTCTCGAAAAGAAGCCCGGCGCAAAGGTTATTTACGACGTAAAATGCTCCAAAGCACTTGAAGACGTTGTTAATGCAAACGGCGGTACACCCGTTATGTGGAAAACAGGTCACTCTTATATCAAATCCAAACTTCATGAACTCGATGCAGAACTCGCAGGCGAACGCAGCGGTCACATTTTCGTTTCCGGTGATGACTGGTACGGCTTTGACGATGCTATCTTCGTTGCGGCAAAACTCGTTGAGTATCTTTCCAACAGAGAAGAAACCGTTTCCGAAATCATCGAAACATTCCCTCACTACGTTGTTTCTCCTGAAATCAAGGCACACTGCGCAGACACCGTAAAATATGGTATTGTTGATGACATTACCAAGAAAATGAAAAATGATTTCCCGGGTAAGGTTTGCGATATCAACGGCGCGAGAGTACAGTTTGAAAACGGCTGGGGTCTTGTCAGAGCATCTTCCAACATGCCCGAACTCGTTTTGATTTTCGAAGCAGACACCATGGAACATCTCCTTGAAATCCGCTCGATCTTCAAGAGCTACACCCGAGAATACGAAGAAATTTCCGATAACTGGAAGAATGACGTAGAAGCTTAATGTCGAAAAAGCGCACATACGATTAAAGCAACCCAAAGCAAGAGAGTTGAGGGGTAAACTTCCCTTCAGCCCTCTTTTTTTGGTTTTGTATCTTTTTAAATCAAAATCCAACGATTTTTTCCCGATTGGCGACTCTTTTTTCGCGCAAAAACAGTCCAAAAAATTTCTCCAAAAAAATCAAAAAAATTTCAAAAAAGGTATTGACAAATCAAATTGTTTGTGGTATACTCTATATCGTTCGAGAGCGAAAGTAACGAGCGAACAAACAAAATGGGAGCATAGCTCAGCTGGGAGAGCATCTGCCTTACAAGCAGAGGGTCATAGGTTCGAGCCCTATTGTTCCCACCATTTTGGCCCGGTAGTTCAGTTGGTTAGAACGCTAGCCTGTCACGCTAGAGGTCGTGGGTTCGAGTCCCATCCGGGTCGCCATCTTGTTTATACAAGATTTGCCTCTGTAGCTCAGTTGGTAGAGCAGGGGACTGAAAATCCCCGTGTCGTTGGTTCGATTCCGATCGGAGGCACCATTTCCTGCGGATTTAGCTCATTTGGTAGAGCGCGACCTTGCCAAGGTCGAGG
>SVRL01000052.1 GCA_015064845.1 Oscillospiraceae bacterium
CTTATCTTTTGCTAAGAGATTCTATCGGGCAAAGCATTGCCCTCCAGAATGACAGCAAAGAGGGCAGTTCCTCAACAGACAGAATGTTTTGCAAATTCTTTATTACCGTAAACAATCTTTGATCTTTTCATCGAACTCGCGTTATAAAAGTAAAAAGTGGGCAACGCCCACTCGAAGTTGCTCGCCTATTCAAGTTTTTCTTGTATCCAAACAATACAAACGGCGAGGCCGATTTTGCGCAACTTCCTATAGTATAAAAAGCGGGCAACGCCCACTCGAAGTTGCTCGCCTATTCAAGTTTTTCTTGTATCCAAACAATACAAACGGCGAGGTCGATTTTGCGCAACTTCCTATAGTGCAAAAAACAGAGAGAAAAGGCAGTACTCGGATTTTTCCGAATACCGCCTTTTTCCGTTTGTTATTTCGTAATCTTAAACGTTTTTTCCGTCATGAAGATCATTAACACCATAAACGCCAAAATATAGATCGGCATCATACCGTATCCGAGCAACTTGCCGAGCAAACCGTAAAGCGGCGGCATAAAAGTCGAACCGACGTAAGCGCTCGCCATTTGAATACCGATAATTGCGCCGGAATTTTCCGCACCGAAATTGCTCGGCGTAGAATGAATGATGCAAGGGTAGATTGGCGCAAAGCCAAGACCGAGCACAACAAATCCGACGATGGCAAGTTTTTCTGTTTCCGCAGGAATCGCAAGACATAAAACACCGCAAAAGGCAATCGCCGTACCAAGTTGAATCATTTTTCTGTCGCCCAGAAAATCCATCAGAAAACCTCCGATGAATCTGCCCGTTGTCAATCCGATGAAGAAAAGCGAAGCGTAAGCCGCGGCAGTTTCTCCCTCAACGCCCTTCACTTCGGAAAAATACGTACTTGCCCATCCCATAGCGGTCGCTTCGGCGGCACAATAAGCAAAAAATCCAAGCAAAAGAAACGGAACCCCTTTGATTTTCAAAGCACCTGCAATGCCAATACTTTTCCTTGATTCTTCCGCGGATTCTTTTTTTGCATTGATTTTCCAAACGGGAAGCGTAAAAAGAAGCAATGCGGCAATACCGAACTGAACCAAAGAAACAATGCGGTAACCGTTGTACCAAACGGAGGTACTGAGCGCGTAACTCATCACAAAAGGACTGACAATCGTACCTACACCCCAAAAGCAATGTAACCAGCTCATATGTTTGGACGTATAGTGAAGCGCAACGTAATTATTCAGCGCCGCGTCGATTGCGCCTGCGCCAAGACCGTACGGAACAGCAAGAAACAAAAGCTGCCAAAATGCTGTTGCAAAAGAAAATCCCATCAAAGCAACAGCCGTCAAAAACACGCTGAAAACCGTAACGATATTGGCGCCGAATTTTCTTGTAACTTTATCGGACATCAGACTGGAAAGAATCGTACAACCCGAAATGAGCATGGTAACGATTCCCATATACGGAACGGGAACACTGAAAACTTCATGCATAACGGGCCATCCCGCGCCAAGCAGTGAGTCGGGAAGACCAAGGCTGATAAAAGCGAGATAAATGAGCGCAAGTAAAAGTGAATACATGATAAACCTCTGCAAATTTTGATTTTTTTGAAAAATGTAAACATTGAGATTATTATAACACATTTTTTTCAAAATGCGCGCATATTTTTCATCTTTTATCATTTTTTCAAAACAATCGTTTTATTCCTTGGAATCCTTGAAACGAATGTTTTATAATTTTATCAAAGAAAAACGGCTTTACTGCCGCAATATATTTTTTCGAAATCCAAAAGCGCTTGATCGTGGATATAATGTGCGTTTCTTTCACTCATTTTTCCGCACGCGGCGGCAATCTTTTTCCAAGTATCGCAGAGAATATATCTGCGGCGCAGAATTGCGCGCCCGATGGGATCTTCCAGACTGTCAATCAATTTTGTCGCGGAAAGTTTTTGTTCCGTGAGCAAACGGATCATATCCTGCAATTCTTCCGAACGTTTTTCCACCGTTTGCGCAATGCTTTCATCATCTCTGTAAATTCTTCTCTGTTTTTCCCAATAAGCAAGTTCATCCGCTTTTTCTCCGAGCTGTGTTTCCATTTTGGAAATGTACTCCAAAAAACGTTTTCCCGATAATTCGTTTGTTTTCATCTCAAATTTCCTTTCTTTTATATTTTGTTTTTCCATCTATACTATCGTTTACACACTTCAAACATAAGTTTAATCTTATTTTACTATAACATTGTTCTTTTGTCAAGAGATAAATCCAAAAAAACGAACATTTTTTTACAAAATAATGAAAAAGAGCAAAAAAGAACGAACAGAAAAGACTTTTATCTTTCATGTTCGTTCTTTATGTTCGTGATAATTTTTTCATCGGAAACGCTCAAGCGTTTTCTTTTTTGGAAATCATGAAAACAGCAATAAAGCCGAGAATGGCAAGCGCGGGACAGAAAAGAAGATTCCATCCGAGCGGAAACGCTGCGGGAATAAGCTCGGGCAAAGAACCGAGAATGAAACCGAACACGATCAGATACGTGCCCGTCGGATGTTTGGTCATCGCTCTTTCAATCAAACCGGTCGTCAGAAAGATACCGCCGACGATACCGATTACAAGAGGAGCAAAGGAAAGCAAGGTCATAATATCCAAAGCATCTACCGCCGCCGTCAGTTTTTCGTAAATACCGAGAACGAGAAGCATTTGAGAAACGCTGATCCCCGGCAAAACAAGCGCAACCGCAACCACGACACCGCCGAGCAATTGAATCAGGATACCGCCGACAACGGCAAGCGCACCCGTACCGCCGAATTCAAAAATACCTTCGGGAATCAAGGAGATCAAAAGCGCGCAAACGATGCCGACGATCGGATAAATGAAAACGGGAACGTTCACTTTTTTGATTTTTGCCGCGCGGAAGATCATAGGCGCACCGCCCGCAACCGCGCCGAGAAAGAAATATCTCGTGGGCATGGAAAAATGCGTCAGCGCGAGCGTGATCAGTTTTGCAAAAAGAAAAAGTCCCGCGCCTGCGCCGATTAAAAATTTCAAAAGAAAAAAGAAATTTTCTTTGAATTTTCCCTTTTGGAAAATTCCGTTGACAGAAGAAATCAAACGGTCGTAAATACCGAGAATCATTGCCATGGAACCGCCCGAAACACCCGGAACGGTCATCGTGCCTCCGATCCAAGCACCGCAGGCAACGGTATGGACCGTGGATTTTATATTTTGTTTTTGCATGGTTACCGCCTTTCAAAAAATGTACTCTATATATACTATACCTTTTTTGAAAAAATTACAAGTCCTTTTTTGAATTTTTCGATGGCGTTCTCTCTTTATATGACTGATTTTCAGCACGTTTTGTGGAACAGAGAAATACTCTCCTCTACTCTGCATATCGGAATTTACATATCTGCTCCCAACAACGCGTTTATTTTCACTCTTTGTTCATCCGAAAGTGTCATAGCACGCTTGGCGGTAATATCAATAAACGTCCCGCATTCAGAGTGATAACGAATGAAGGTATTATCTACTTTAAATTCATAGTCGTGACCACAATTTGTTACATCATCAATCCACTGACCATTGTTCATTGCAAGCAGTATTTCTTCGTGGACATTTTCTGTATAATCTGTCAAAGCAATAACTTGACCGTCTGTGCCAATATGTGAAATACAAGATAATGGGCCTTTATAGGCATTTCCACAGGCTGTTAAACCAAATAAAAACATCAACACAAAAAGAAAAGCAAAAAACTTTTTCATGCAATCACACTCCTTTGTTAACGTGAGTTCGATGATAAGATAAACGGGAATTTACGGGTGTAATAGTTGTGAGCGGTGTCTCTCCCTCAGTCAGCTTTGCTGACAGCTCCCTCGTCAGAGGGAGCCTTGAATTGCCTCCCTCTGACGAGGGAGGTGGCGCTACAGAGAAGCGTTGCTTGTCTGTGGCGTCGGAGGGAGAGATAACGGTAAACAATCATTTACCTTTCTATCGAACTTGCATTTTTTAAATTCAAGTTTATACGACTAACGGAAGAACAGACCGATCCGGCAAACTGCTGTTCCGAAATGATCTAACTTCATCAACAGATCAGTTGTTCCGGTGATTATCCTTTTGACTTTCAAAATACTCTTTATATCCGCTTACTTGCACCGCAGGCACGTAGGTCTTCGCATAGATTGTATTGCCGTTTTCAGATGTGCCGATATTCTTATAAAATGTATAAAAAGGTATTCCTTCCGTGAGCTTTCCTGTATTATTATCATATCCGAACACATATTCAATATCAACAAAGTCATAACCTTCAAAATCTACTTTATTTTGAGCCCTCATACATATGGGGCAAGAATGACCTCCGAAAACATATCCGTTATACAATAACGCCTCAGCTTCACTTACAGTTATTTTTTCAGCATTTGCAGCAACGGTATATGTTTCGCTAACATTGCTTCGATTCTTAACATAGCTTATAGTGGATATTTTTAATACACCATCACTTACAATATCTCCCGAATAATTGTCAAAATTATCGAAGCCGATATATATATAATCCGATATCGGTCTGTCGCTTAACGAGTTCAGCGAATGGGCACTCTCATCATAGAAGTAGATAGATATAAATTCCGCGCCATGTTCCGAATATGAACCGAATTTCCGTACAATCTTCATATCAGAGAAAGACACATTGAAAATGCTGAACAGCTTATTTTTGATTGACTGAATGGATTCCAAAATTTCTTCATCGGAAAGACGTTGATCAATTTGAACGGTTTCTCTTTCTATAACGATCTGCCCATTGCCTTTCGACTTCAAGACCAATGAGTTTCTTGCCTCATTTTGCGAGAATGGCATATGGTAGGAAACAATATAAGGTTGAGCAGAGAGGCTGTTTTTGGTAACATAATTATTATCTTTAATGGTATATTGCGGTACTGAAATACCGAGAGATTCTGCTAACTTCGGAAGAATGCTGTCAATGAAGGACTGAAACTCTGCTTCGCTCAATTCATTATTCGTATACACATACTGATATACGTTAAGGTATTCATCATTCGTCACATCATTGATGTATAGATACTTGCTGTTCGGAACATATATCTTCGTATAAGCGTTCGTTGCTACAGCCTCATAATTCATGGCGGCAAACAAATCAGCAATCTCATCTGCCGAATATTGTGCGGTATCCCATGTAGGTACATCGGGCCGATTGTTTTCTCGCAGCATGGGCACAACGATAACCGCACTTAAAATCAGAACAAAGCAGGCAGCGACAGCTCCAAAGCGAAACCATACGCTTGGGGGCTTTTTGTTTTTCTGCCTGAGTTTATCCTTTTGCATGGCATATTTTTCAACAAGATCGGGATCAAGATGATTCAGACCTTCGCTCCATTCTTTCTTTTTCATATCGAATAACCCTCACTTTCAAGTTTTTCTTTCAAAACATTTCTGATGGCGGCAAGCTCTTTGTTTATCATTGAGCGGCTCAAGTTCAAGTCGCTTGCAATCGTATCAATGGAATCGGCAATATAGTACCGACTCATAAATATAAATTGTCTGCGTTCGGAAAGCGAGCGAACAAAATCGCTGATGATGTGTCCGAGCCTCTCGGCATCGAAATCCGCACCGACATCCTCATCACCCGCTACGAAATCTTCAAGTTCGGACAAGGATAGTGTCATTTCAGAAGGTATAGCGTTCTGTCTTAAATAGCTGTGGTAGCGTTTGATTGCAATTCTTCTTGTAATAATCGTCAGAAATGCTTTCAGCACATTCGGTCTTGAGGGTGGCATAGCATTCCATGCACCAAGGTATGTATCATTCAAGCATTCTTCGCAATCAAGCCGATCGTGAAGCACGTTGTAAGCAATGGAAAACAGATATTTCCTGTATTTGAAATCGGTTTCCTCAATCGCTTTTTCATTGCGTGCCCAATAAAGCTCAACGATCTTTTCATCGTCCATCGGTATTTTTGCCGTTTGTTTACTTTGAAGCTCCATAATCCGCCTCCTTCCTCGCGTTTTTGAAAGGCCCTTCATAAATAACAGTACCAAAAAATCAGAAAGTGTGTAATGATTTTTGAAAGTTTTTAATTTTTTATATTATACCATATTTTTCAAAAAATGTGTAAGCTGACATAGCCGTTTCGGTAAATACTTTAATATGCAGTTTTTACAAAATACGATGGAATTTTTTTACATTGAAAAGCGCAAGTTTTTCTTGACAAAAAAGCCCGATATCTATATAATATTATTGTATTCGCGAAATTGTATACAAGAATACAAAAGTGGGTAACACCCACAGGATACAATTCCCTACGAAACCAAAAAAGGAGAAAAAGTTATGATCGCAAAAAATCCTGCCAGCAATCTGCTTGAGCAGTCCCAATATAAATATTCTCTACAGGATGTTGAAAAGCCGAATCTTTATCGCGAGCTTTATCCTTACGACGAAATTCCCAAAATTGCTTTTAACCACCGCCGCGTACCTTCCAATATGCCTGCGGAAATCTGGATCACGGACACTACCTTCCGCGACGGTCAGCAGTCTCGCGCACCATATTCCGCAAAACAGATCGAGGACATCTATAAAATGCTCGCTCGATTGGGCGGTCCGAACGGTTTGATTCGTCAAAGCGAATTTTTCGTATATACGAAAAAGGACAGAGAAGCGGTTGAAAAATGCATGGCACTCGGTTACAAATTCCCCGAAATCACAACGTGGATCCGCGCAAAGAAAGAAGATTTCGCACTTGTTAACGATATTGGTATCAAAGAAACGGGCATTCTCGTCAGCTGCTCTGACTATCATATTTTTAAAAAGCTTGGGATGACTCGCTCTCAAGCCATGGAGCATTATCTTTCTGTTGTAAAGCAAGCTTTCTATGCGGGTATCCGCCCCCGTTGCCATCTGGAAGACATTACCCGCGCCGACTTCTACGGTTTTGTTGTTCCTTTCGTGAATGAATTGACGGAGCTTTCCAACGAAACGGGCATTCCCGTCAAAATCCGTATGTGTGATACGATGGGATACGGCGTTCCCTTTTCCGGCGTTGCGCTTCCCCGAAGCGTTCCGGGTATCGTTTACGGTTTGCACCACTTTTCCGACGTTACCTCCGAAATGTTGGAATGGCACGGACACAACGATTTTTATAAAGGCGTTGCCAACGCAACAGCCGCTTGGCTTTACGGCGCTTCCGGCGTAAACTGCTCTTTGCTCGGTATTGGCGAACGTACGGGTAACGTACCGCTCGAAGCAATGGTTATCGAATACGCTTCCCTTACAGGTTCGTTTGACGGTATGGATCCGACCGTCATCACGGAAATTGCGGAATATTTCCAAAAAGAACTTCATTACGATATTCCTGCCATGACACCGTTTGTCGGCAGCAACTTCAACGTTACCAGAGCAGGCATTCACGCAGACGGTATGATGAAGGATGCCGAAATCTACAATATTTTTGATACGGAAAAAATTCTCAACCGCCCTGCCGCCGTTTCCATTTCCGGAACATCGGGACTTGCGGGCATTGCTTACTGGGTCAACAATCATTATAAACTGCTTCCCGAGCAGATGGTAAACAAACAGGATTCCCTTGTGATTGAAATGAAAAAGACCATCGATCAGCAATATGCGGATGGCAGAACCACCATCATGGGCGACGAAGAACTCGAAGAAATCGTTCAAACACTCGCACCCGGCCGTTTCGGCAAATGAGAGGTGTTTTCGTATGATTCGCCAAGGTTCGGCTTCTTTGGAAGCGCGGGTTTACAATGAATTGCGCGAAGCGCTCCTCTGCGGACAATTCAAAAAGGATGAATGGCTGACGGAGCATATGCTCACACAAAAGCTCGGCGTCAGCAGAACGCCTGTCCGAAGCGCATTACAGCGTCTTGCCGAAGACGGTTTGGTTTCTTTGATTCCGAACAAAGGCGCTGTTGTCATCGGGATCACGAAAGAAGATATCATCGATATTTACCGCATTCGCATGAGATTGGAAGGGCTTGCCTCTGCAATGGCGGCAAAAAAAATTACGGAAGAGGAAAAACGCCAGCTTTCCGAAAACGTTGCCCTGTCCGAATTCTATATGCAAAGAGGCGATACGGAGCATATCAAAGAATTGGATACCGTTTTCCATCGCACCATCTACGAAGCAAGCGGAAGCCGTATGATCGCGAGAATTCTTTCCGACCTGCACCGTAATACAAAAGCTTACCGCAGACGTTCCATCGGCGTTCCGGGCAGATCGGATAAAATGATGGAAGAACACAGAGAAATTTTAAGCGCCGTTCTTTCGGGAAATGCCGAAGAAGCGGAACGCTTGACCAGCGCGCACATCGAACGCGCAATGGAAAATATGCTCATCGTTCTCGCAGAAAACGAAGAAATCTCCAAATAACCGTTTTTCAAAAATATCATAAGGAGTTTTATAATCATGGGATATACAATCGCACAAAAAATCATCAAAAGCCATCTCGTTTCGGGCGAAATGATTCCCGGAACGGAAATCGGACTTCGCATTGACCAGACTTTAACGCAGGATGCCACAGGCACCATGGCATATCTGCAATTGGAAGCAATGGGCATTGAACGTGTAAAAACAGAGCTTTCCGTTGCATACATCGACCACAATACCTTACAGGCAGGCTTTGAAAACGCCGACGACCACCGTTATATTCAGACCGTAACGAAAAAACACGGCGTTCGCTTCTCCCGTCCCGGAAACGGTATTTGCCATCAGGTTCATCTGGAACGCTTCGCCGTTCCCGGTAAAACCCTGATCGGTTCTGATAGCCATACTCCCACTGCGGGCGGTATCGGTATGCTCGGTATGGGTGCGGGCGGTCTTGACGTTGCCGTTGCCATGGGCGGCGGGACCTATTACATTACCATGCCCAGAATCATTCACATCAATCTCGTAGGCAAGCTTTCCGATTACGTCGGCGCAAAGGATATCATTCTTGAAGTGCTCCGTCTGCTCGGCGTTAAGGGCGGCGTGGGTGCCATCGTGGAATACGGCGGTGAAGGCGTTTCTTCCCTTTCCGTTCCTCAGAGAGCAACCGTTACCAATATGGGCGCGGAGCTTGGCGCAACCACTTCCATTTTCCCTGCAGACGAAATCACACGCGCATTCCTCGCCGCGGAAGAAAGAGAAGCAGATTTCACAGCACTTGCTCCCGATGCCGATGCGGTTTACGACGAAGAATATACCGTCGATCTTTCCGCGCTGAAACCGCTTGCCGCTTGTCCTCACAGCCCCGATAACGTAAAACCCGTTTCCGAATTGCAGGGTATGAAGATCAATCAGGTCTGCATTGGTTCCTGCACAAACTCTTCCATGCTGGATATGCTGACCGTTGCCGCCATGCTCAAGGGTAAAACCGTTCATCCCGATGTCAGCCTTTCCATCTCCCCCGGTTCCAAACAGGTTTATACCATGCTCGCGCAGTGCGGCGCGCTTGCCGATCTGATCTCTGCGGGTGCAAGAATTCTCGAATGCGCTTGCGGTCCTTGCATTGGTATGGGCTTCTCTCCGAAATCAGCAGGCGTCAGCCTTCGTACCTTCAACCGTAACTTTCTTGCAAGAAGCGGTACTGCGGATGCGCAGGTTTATCTCGTTTCTCCCGAAACCGCAGCGGCTTCCGCCATCACGGGCGTTTTCACGGATCCCACGACACTCGGAGAAGCACCTTCCGTTCAGGTTCCCACGCATTTCGTCATCAACGACAATCTGATTGAAATTCCCGCCTCCGCGGAAGAAGCAAAAGAAATCACCGTGGAACGCGGACCGAACATCAAACCCATTCCCGTCGGCAAAGCACCCGCGACCGATCTTTCCTGCGAACTCATTCTCAAGGTTGGAGATAACATCACCACCGACCACATCATGCCCGCAGGAACGAAGATTCTTCCCTACCGTTCCAACGTACCGAAGCTTTCTGAATTCTGCTTTACCGTTTGCGATAAGGATTTCCCCGAACGCGCAAAAGCAAAGAACGGCGGTATCATCATCGGCGGTACAAACTACGGTCAGGGTTCTTCCCGTGAACACGCGGCGCTCGTTCCGCTTTATCTCGGAATCAAAGCCGTCGTTGCAAAAAGCTTTGCAAGAATCCACGTTGCCAACCTCATCAATTTCGGCATCGTCCCCCTTACCTTTGAAAATCCCGAAGATTACGAAAAACTGGCTGAAGGCGATGCTTTGGAAATCCGCGGTTTTGCAAACGGCGTTGCAAAAGAAAGCCGTCTGATTCTGAAAAATATGACAAGCGGCGCGGAAATTCCGCTTTGCCTGAACGCAACCGAACGTCAGAGAGCCATTCTCGGCGCAGGCGGTCTTTTGAATTATACGAAACTCAACGGTTAAAAATAACAGAAAAGGAATGTATCAAAATGGAAAACAAAACTTATAAAGATAAAGTGCTGGGCGCTCTCGACAGCCTTGAAAAATCCCTCAACAAAGGATTGGATCAGATCAAAGACGGCACTGCTAAAGGCATTGACAAACTCAAAGAAGAAGCCATTCTTGAAGATGCCGCAAAGAAATTCAAAGCCATTCTCCGTCAGCAGCTTGACCGTGTGGAAAACATGAAAGCACAGGGCGATTTCGTGGATTACAACGCGCTGGAAACCATTCGAATCGGCGTTTGCGGCGGCGACGGCATCGGTCCGATCATTTCCGCGGAAGCAAGAAGAGTGCTTGAATTCATGCTTGCTGACCTTGTGGAAGCGGGCAAAGTAGAATTCATGAACATCGAAGGTCTTACCATTGAAAACCGCATTGCACACAACAAAGCCATTCCCGACGACGTTATGGACGCGCTCAAATCCTGCCACATCATCCTCAAAGGTCCGACCACCACACCTCAGAAAGGCAGCGGTATGCCGAATATCGAATCCGCAAACGTAGCAATGCGCAAAGCGCTTGACCTCTTTGCGAATATCCGCCCCGTAAAAGTTCCTGAACAAGGCATCAACTGGACGATCTTCCGTGAAAATACCGAAGGCGGTTACGCCGTCGGCTCCAGCGGCTTTAACGTTACCGAAGACCTTGCCGTTGACTTTACTATCACAACCAAGCAGGGCTCCGACCGTATCGCAAGACTTGCTTACGATTACGCAAGAAAGAACGGCTTTACTCGTGTTTCTCTCGTAACCAAAGCAAACGTCATCAAGACCACCGACGGTAACTTCCTTGAAGATTGCCACAAGGTTGCAGACCTCTATCCCGAAATCACGACCGACGAATGGTATGCAGATATCATGACCGCAAAACTCGTTGACGAGAAGCGCCGTCGTGATTTCCAGGTTATGCTCCTCCCCAACCTCTACGGCGATATCATTTCCGATGAAGCTGCAGAATTCCAGGGCGGTGTCGGCACAGCAGGCTGCGCGAATATCGGTAAGAAATATGCGATGTTTGAAGCAATCCACGGCTCTGCGCCCCGTATGATCAATGAAGGAAGAGGTCAGTACGCCGATCCTTGTTCCATGCTCCGCGCTTGCGTTATGCTCCTTTCTCACATCGGCTTGCAGGATCGCGCAGACAAGCTTGAACGCGCGCTCGATATCTGTTCCTTTGAAGAAAAGAAACTCGTCATCACGGGCAGAGATACCGGTGCAACCTGCGAAGCGTTCGGTAACTACGTCATGGAAACCTTGCAAAGTTTGATGTAATCGAAAAAGTATTGTCGGTTATGTTGTTTACAATGATCCTTGGAACCGCCGTCTTTGCGGCTTCCGTTTGGCTTTCACTGGTTGACTTGCTTGGATCGTTTTGCAAAAACGTGGGTACAAACTCGAACGCAGCAGCAGACGTATTCTTTTTGGTAAGTGCAGGATTCTTTTTCGGATTACAATTTGTCATGTATCCGGATATATGGGGACTTGCCTATATCTTTATCGTTTTCAATGTCGGCATTCTTGCCATGCAATGGTTTCTCCTGGTCGGCTCCGCTGTTTTTACCAAAAAGCACATCTACCGTCTGACAAATTTTCTGACGTTCAAAAAATATGATTACGAAGACGTGATCGGTTACGTGATGAAAAATACGTCGGGTACCGCCCGTAGCAAATACAGTTCTCGCAAGGTCATTTCGTTTGACGTGGAGATCTATCTCCTTGACGATCAATTCATATCTTTCAGCACAAAAAATTCTTCCGACAAAAAAATCTCACATATCAAGGGCTTACTCAAAGAACATCATTGCCGTGCCAATGGCAAAATCAAAAAGAAGCCTTGGCTTATGCGATAAATACAGAACGCTAACAAAAAGCGGGCAATGCCCGCTTTTTAGCATTTATTATAACTTTTTCTGATTTTTTGTATAAAAAGACACTTTTTTCAGGAATATAATTGACAAACGCCAAACGTATTTATATAATAATGATATAGACTTTTCATTTTCACTTAAAATACATACAGAAGGAGATTTTTATCATGGCATTTTGCAGTAACTGCGGCAAGCAGCTTGAAGAAAACGCAAAATTCTGCCCTGCTTGCGGTGCAAAAACGGAAACATCCGGCGAAACTGCGGAAATACCCGTAGAACAAGCCTTCGCAACCGAAACTCCCGCACCTGCAAAGGCATCCGGCAAATTGGATCTCCAAATGCTCATCTACTCAATCATCAATACCGTTATTCTCTGTCTGCCTCTTGGTATTGCAAGTTTGATCTTGACCATCCTTGCAAAAGATGCACCCTCTGCGGAAGAAGAAGCAAAGAAGCTCAAAACAGCCAAAACCTGCAATATAATCGGTACGCTTATTGCCTGCACCATTCTTTTCCTACTCATTTTAGCAATCATTATGATAATCGGAGGATCCTTATTATCACTATTAATTTTCAATCCACATCATTAAATCTTCTTAAACATAAAAGCGGGTATTGCCCGCTTTTTAACATTTATTATAACTTTTTCTGATTTTTTGTATAAAAAGACAA